>JAJQBC010000037.1 GCA_021203465.1 Lachnospiraceae bacterium
CAATCGCTATGGATTTTTTAGGTGTTCAACTTCATTTTACAATCGACCGTTGAAAGAAAATGACAAAAGATATCTGTTTCTGACAAATTCCGGTCAGTATACGCCGAAGGAGCTGCAGCAGAAACTCGCCCGCATGGGGCTTGAGGTAGATGAATCTCATTTCTATACCAGTGCGCTGGCGACCGCGCACTTTCTGAACAGCCAGGCCCCCGGCTGCAGCGCCTATGTGATGGGGGAACATGGGATCCTGAATGCTCTCTATGACGCAGGTATTCCCTATAACGATGTAAATCCGGATTATGTGGTGGTTGGCGAACCCTCCGGCTACAGCCTGGACATGATTACAAAGGCAATCCGTCTGGTGTAGAGCGGCTCCAAACTGATCGGAACCAATTATGATCTGACCGGACCCACAGAGACGGGGATTGCCCCGGCCTGCCGGGCTCTGCTCGCCCCCATCGAACTGGCTACCGGAAAGCACGCCTATTATATGGGAAAGCCCAACCCGCTGATGATGCGGACAGGCTTGAAGCTTCTGGATGTCCACTCGGAGGAAGCTGCCATTATCGGCGACCGGATGGACACAGACATTGTAGCGGGGATTGAATCCGGCCTGGATACCGCACTGGTTCTGTCCGGCGTCACTTCCAGGGAAGAGTCCCTGAACTTCCCCTACCGTCCGAGGCTGATCCTGAACGGGGTCGGTGATATCCCCGCGGCGGCAAATCGCAGGGAAGGAACGGCCTGAAAACATTTCCTGCTTATCTGGCTGTTCTGACAGAAAAACCAACAAATTTGCAGAAAAGAGGAAATTAAAAATGTCCAAAAAGAGAATCCTGGTTTTAAGTTTCGCCATCTCCGCACTGCTTCTTGGCGGCTGCAGCGCAAAAAGCGCCACTCCTGAACCTGTCGACGGCCTGGAAACTCTCGGCACGATTCAGGTCGTCTCCAGAGAGGAAGGGAGCGGGACGAGAAGCGCGTTTGCAGAGCTGCTTGGTTTTGCTGAAAGTTCGGACAGCTCGAAGACGGATAATACGACGGAAGACGCCCTGATCGTGGGAAGCACGGACGACGTCATCACCGCCGTAGCTGTAAATACCGCAGCCACCGGATACATTTCCATGGGCGCTGCAGAAAATGCACAGGATATGAAGGTTCTTGCCATAGACGGCACGGAAGCCACAATGGAAAATGTCCGGGAAGATTCTTATCCTCTGAGCAGGCCGTTCTGCCTGGCATGGTCCGGTACTTTGAGCGAGCTGGAACAGGATTTCCTCACCTATGTACTGGGAAGCGGCCAGAAGATCGTGGAACAGTCCTATGTGCCTGTGGACAACAGCACGACCTTCCTCTCCGGACAGCAGGAGGGAACGATCACTATCCACGGCTCCAGCTCTGCCGCCCCGCTGCTTGAGGAGCTGGCCGAAGCCTATATGGAAATCAACCCGCATGCCGTCATAGAAGTGACCGCCTCCGATTCTACTTCGGGACTCAACGACGCCATGCAGGGAAACTGCGATTTCGCGATGTCCTCCAGAGAGCTGAAGGATTATGAAAAGGAACTTCTGGATTACGAGGTAATCGCGCAGGACGGAATCTCCGTCATCGTCAACAGTGAAAATCCTCTGGACAACGTCACGGCAGCGGAACTGAAATCCATTTTTACTGGCAGTATCTCCGACTGGGGTACTATCAATACCGAAAGAGAAGGAAACACGGAGTGAGCACAGGGGCTTTGAGAACATGATCTATCAACTGGGAAGCCAGCTCCAGGAGTCGGAGCTGGCAACAATTCTCGCGAACGATTCCTCCGCCGTAATCATCACGACGGAAATTGAATGTCCGCATATTCTCGACGCTCTGCATATCCACGCGGAAATGGAACTCTCCCTGCAGGAAATTTTTTTCTGCAAGGTGGAGAGCCAGCAGGACTGCCTCTATGGGACGCTGGCCATTCCGCCGCTTCTGGACGTGCTGGGCAAACGCTACCAGATCGCGTACTTTGTTACGGATAAATATGTTGTCCTGATCGACAACACTGAATTTACCTTGCGGCTGGTGAAACGCATCCGCACCAAAAAGGTGCATCAGGGCGAGACGCGTGAACACTTTCTTTTTAATTTTATCGCGGAATTTATTTCAAGGGACGCGCTAGTGCTGGAATCCTATGAGCGTTCCCTGATGGAAATGGAGGACGAGGCTTCAAAGGGCTTTTCAGATCATTTTCAGAGCCGCTTGCAGCCGCTCCGGAAACAGCTTCTGACCCTCCGCAGCTACTACGACCAGCTCACCGACATGATCCGGGAACTGGAGGACAATGAAGACCGCTATTTTGCCCGCAAGCAGCTGAAATATTTCGGGACAGCCGCCGACCGTGCGGATCGGCTGAAGGATCGCACTGACTACTTGCTGGAATACGCCCGGCAGGTTCGGGATGCCTATCAGGCCATGGTAGACGCGAAGCAGAACGACAACATGAAATTCCTGACCATCATCTCCACAATCTTCTTCCCGCTGACCCTGATCACCGGCTGGTACGGCATGAACTTTGAAAATATGCCGGAGCTGAAAAGCGGCTACCCGATCATCATCCTGGTCAGCGTGGTCGTGGTGCTCGTCTGCCTGCTGATCTTTAAGAAAAAGAAAATACTATGAATCTCACACTAATCCGTACAGTCTCTCAAAAATACTCACCTGATTTGCAATTTCTCCGGCAACACCGGTTCATCCGCTGCCTCCGCCTGCCCAATCAATTCTGAAAAATCCTCCCCATTCTCCATCAGCCTTGCCACAACCACCATCCGGTTCGTCCCGCTCCCGGGGAGCTCCACCGAGCAGCTGGAAAGCGTGAGCAGGGTATCCCCATATTCCACCAGGATATCCACGTCAATCCAGTTCCTGATCTTAATATTTTCTACATATTCCTCAAAATCCCGTTTGGCCAGAAACCCTGTCACGTCCGAGTAACGAAAGGGATCGGTATCCGAAGTATCCACAAGATAATACGCCCAGATACATGGTACTCCCCTCTTGTGGGACTCTCAGTCGAATTCATTCAGATATACATTTACCAGTAATGGGGAAAGGTCAGGTTGAGATAAAATTGGGGCCGGCGAATCTCGTTAAGCGCCCTGTACTCGTTCTATCTTCGCACGGCACTTTTTCTTAATAAAATGCAGTGCCGTAGTGGATAATCTTTGGCGGTATATTAACGTCAAAGAACGCAATATAACTTCTTGCGGGGAACTGTAATACCTATTCCTCCGCCGTCAAAAACTGCCCGACAATGGCCCGGATGGAGCGATACAGATAGGGCTTGTAATGCATCAGATCGGTGGGATCCTGCTCCAGGATCACGCTGTAGCAGGTTCCGCCCACCAACTCCAAAATGGTGTACACCAATATCTGAAGGTTATCCACCCGCTCGTTGTATTGGTCCGCAACACCCTTGATGATGGTCAGATAATCCTCAGAGGAACGGTCAATGGCCTGCCGGAAAATGCCCCAGCTAAGGTTCTTATTGATAAACCGCAGCACAGATTGGTCTTCCTGTAGCTGCTGCAAAACATGGTCCACAATGGCGATCAGCCAGTCACAGAAACTGTCATACGCTTCGGCATTAGAGCGTTCCATTGCCCGACGAAAAATCTGTCCCGTCTTGCTGACAATCAGCCGCTCCTGCAACTGATATTTATCCCGGAAGTAGAGATAAAACGTTCCTTTTGCCACGCCCGCGCTGGCGGCGATATCCGCAATGGAGGTATTGGCAATTCCCTTTGTCGTAAAAAGGGTGAAGGCTGCGCCCAGCAACTGCTGCTCCTTCTGCTGTTTTTTGTCGATCCATTTTCCCATATCCCTGGCACTCCCTTTGCGGCCCATTCGGGCCGTATCTTTTTGTCTGATCGCCCCTTTTGCGTCCTTTTGCGAAACACATCCGAGAAAACGCAGGATCGGGACGGTTCAATTTTAACCGACAGGAAGGGCGCTGTCAACGCATTGGGCAAAAAATGACTGAGGTTCACAATTTTGGGTATAAATCCTGTTCTGAAAGTATTGACTATCGGTCATTTCTGTGCTATGCTTGCTTCACTGCGAAATGACCAACAGTCAATTTTGATAGGAGACGATGCAAGGATATGAAAGCAGTAGCACGGCAAATCGTTCGGTTCCGAATCCCAATCCTGATGCTCAGCATCCTGTTGCTGATCCCATCGGCGTTCGGATACCTCCGAATCAAGGTCAACTATGACATTCTCTACTACCTGCCGGACGACATCGAGACGATGGAGGGCCAGGACATCCTGCTGGAGGACTTCGGCAAAGGAGCCTACGCCATGTTCATCGTGGAGGGCATGACGGACGCCCAGATCTCCCGGCTGAAAAATCAACTGGAACAGGTGGAACACGTGGACAACATCATCTGGTTCGACAGCGTTGCCGACCGTTCCATCCCCCAGGAACTGCTGCCAGAGGCGTATTACGAACTGTTCCACAACGGGGACGCCACTCTGATGGCCCTGTTCTTCGACACCACCACCTCTGAGGACGCAACGATGGACGCCGTTGAGGAGATCCGGGCCATCGCCGGGGAACAATGCTTTTTGAGCAGCATGTCCGCCATCGTGACCGACACCCGAAATCTGGTGGAGGAGGAACTGCCCATGTATGTGCTGGTGGCGGTGCTGCTCTCCTGCCTGGTACTGGCCGCTACTATGGACTCCTGGATGGCCCCCGTGCTGTTTATACTGAACATCGGCATGGCGATCATCTACAACCTGGGGAGCAACATTATTCAGGGGGAGATCTCATTCATCACAATGGCGCTGGCCGCCGTCCTGCAACTGGGCGTCACCATGGACTACTCCATCTTCCTGTGGAACAGCTACCGGGAGAGGCAGGAGGGCTGTCCGGACAAGGAAGAGGCCATGACCAGCGCCATTGCCCTGACCATCACCTCTGTGGCCGGGTCCTCCCTGACCACGGTGGCAGGTTTCATCGCCTTGTGTTTCATGACCTTCACCCTGGGCATGGATCTGGGCGTAGTCATGGCAAAGGGCGTGGTTCTGGGGGTTATCTGTTGCGTCACGGTGCTGCCCGCCCTGATCCTGACCTTTGATCGGGCCATTCACCGAACCGCTCACCATCCCCTCCAACTCAACGGCCAGCGACTGGCCGATTGGATCGCCCGTCACAGCCAGGTGTTAGCGGTGTTGTTGCTGCTGCTCTGGGTTCCCGCCTTGTACGGGTATCAGCACATCCAAGTCTATTATAATCTGGACTCCAGCCTGCCCGACTACCTGCCCAGCGTTCAGGCCAACGCGGAACTGTCCGACCGTTTCGCCATGAGTACCGTCCACCTGGTTCTTGCCGACAGCGACCTCGTCGGCAAGGATGTCCGGACCATGCTGGACGAGATGGGGGAGGTGGACGGCGTGCAATTCGCCCTGGGGCTGGACTCCCTGCTGGGCTGGCAGGTTCCGGAGGAATTTCTGCCGGATGAAGTAACCGGGCTGCTGAAAAGTGAAGATTGGCAACTAATCCTCATCAGTTCGGAATATCAGGTGGCCAGCGACGAGGTAAATGAGCAGATTGAGGCGCTGAACGAGATCCTGAAGCGATACGACCCCACTGGGATGCTCATCGGCGAGGCACCCTGTACCAGCGATCTGATCACCATCACCGACCAGGACTTTAAAACGGTCAGCATGGTTTCCATCGGCGCGATTTTTGTCATCATCCTGCTGGTGCTGCGATCCGTCTTCCTGCCGATGCTGCTGGTGCTGGTCATCGAGCTGGCCATTTACATCAACATGAGTCTGGCCTTTTACACAGGGGTCACGCTGCCCTTTATCGCGTCCATCGTCATCGGCACCATTCAGCTTGGTTCCACCGTGGACTACGCCATTTTGATGACCAACCGTTATCAATTGGAACGCTCCGCTGGACAAGATAAACGGCAGGCCGCGACAAACGCCCTGGCCAGTTCCCTTCCCTCCATTGTCACCAGCGCCCTGGGGTTTTTCGCCGCTACCATCGGCGTGGGCGTGTATTCCGACGTGGACCTCATCAGCTCCTTATGTGTGCTGATGGCCCGTGGCGCCATTGTCAGTATGGTCGTGGTAGTGCTACTGCTCCCGACGCTGTATCTGCTCTGCGACGGCGTCATCCAGAAAACCGGCTGGGGCAAAAAAGCAATACAGGAAATGGCAAGCCCCAATGCGGATGAAACGAGGAGGTTTACAAGATGAAGATGAAACAATATGGCAAGCGCATTTCTGCTGGCCTTCTCTCTGCGATCATGCTGATAAGTACCATGGCGACCCTGACCGCCTGCGTCGGCAGCGTCGACCAGGAGGAAGAACTTTCTAACGAGGCCAACTCCGTGATGGAGGCTGCCGCCTCTCTGCACGCAGTACACGGCAGCGAACAGGGCAAGGAGGAGACTGTGTACGTCATTGCGGACGCAAATGGCCAAACAGAAAAAATAATCGTCAGCGTATGGCTGAAAAACCCCGATGAGGCGACAACCCTCTCCGATGTAGCCAACCTTACGGACATCGAAAATGTCAAAGGGGACGAGACCTATTCCACCGGGAACGGCGGGGCACTGCTCTGGCAGGCCGACGGCAGCGACATCTACTACCAGGGCACCTCTGACAGTGCGCTGCCCTTCCAGGTCAGCCTGTCCTACACCCTGAATGGCAAAGCCGTCACAGCGGAGGAACTGGCCGATGCGGAGGGACACCTGACCATTACCTTCTCCTACCAAAACGACACCGCAGTCCAGCGGGTGGTGGACGGAGAAACCGTCACGCTCTACCAACCCTTCATAGCAGTGTCCGGGCTGCTGCTCGATGGGGAAACAGCCACCAACATCGAAGTCACCAACGGCAAGGTCATGCAGTCCGGCAGTCAGTCTGTGGTGGTGGGCATGGCCTTCCCCGGCTGGAAGGAGAGCCTTGGGCTGGATGAGCTCACCGATGAGGATGGGAACGCAGTAGATCTGGACATTCCCGAAACAGTCACCGTCGAGGCGGACGTGACGGACTTTTCCTTGCTGACCACTGTGACAGTGGTGGACAATTCCCTGTTGGGAGAACTGGATTTGGAGGATACGGAGACCTTTGACGAGTTGCTGGACGCTGTGGAAAAGCTTACAGACGCCTCCGCCCAGCTTCGGGACGGCGCGGAGGAGCTTTATGACGGCACAGAAGAACTGTCTGACGGAACCGACGAACTGGCTGACGGCGTGAACCAGTTGGCAGATGGAGCTTCCGAGCTGGACGAAGGGGCAGCCAGCCTCCAGAACGGCACAGACGCTCTGCGCGAGGGAGCGGAAACGCTCTCAGACGGAGCCACTGTGCTGGCTGACGGCACCGTGGAGCTGGACGCCGGCGCGCTGACCATTGCCGACAGCATGGATGACCTGGCGGATGGGCTATCCAGTTTGGCCTCCGGCACGGCGAAGATGGACGATGCACTGGCCACGCTGCAAAGCCAGCTGACCTCGCTCCCCAATGGCATCCAGGCCCTGCAAACCGGCATGTCCACCCTGCGCGCCGCCCTAAAGGGCACCCAGGGGCAAAGCCTCTATGAGGGGGCTGAGGCCCTCCAGACCGGTGCGGAAAGCGTCTCTCAGAGTCTGGTCAGCGACAGCAACGAGGCTCCGGGCCTGTACGAGGCAAACAGCGCCGTGGTCACCGCCGCGGAGAGCATCAAGGAGGCCGCCACAGCGATCAGCACAGCCGCCGGACAGATGCAGGAAGAGATGAAACAACTTTCTGCCTCGTCCGCTGACGGGACAGATGGCCTCTCTAACGCAACAAAAGCCAATTCCGACGCGAAGAGCCAGCTTGAGGGGCTGTTGAAGGACACAACACTTACCGCGGATCAGGAAACCGCCCTGCAAAGCGCCTTGGACTACCTGAATGCCAGTACCACTGCGATCTCCACAGTGAAAAGCGACCTCTCCGGCGCTGTTTCCGCCCTGACAGCCATTCAGAGCGGAGCGGATCAAATCGCTGCCGGAGCGGAAACCATTCAGTCCGCCGCATCCAGCGCAGCTACTGGCGCCCAGTCTCTGGCGGAAGGCGCGGACAAGTTGGCAGAGGGAGCCGCCGCCATCCAAACAGGGATCGACACGATCCTCTCTGGTAACGACGGCAACAACCTGAACGCGCTGAGCGAGGGACTGGACACTCTGGCGGAGAGCGGCCAGACACTAGTGGACAGCGTGGATGCACTGAAAAGCGCCCAGGACACCATCGCCGCTGGAACCACTACTGCGGCGGAAGGTGCTGATCAGTTGGCAGACGGTGCAAGTTTCCTGGCGGCTGCCTCCTCTCAGGTAAAGGAGGGCGCAGGTTCCCTGGCCGATGGCGCCTCCAGCCTGGCCGACGGTGCGGCGGAGCTGGACGAGGGAGCCGCCACCTTGAAGGAAGGCTCTGCTGCCCTGAAAGACGGCACTGCAAGCTTGCAGGAGGGCACGGACAGCCTGACGGATGGCGTGGCGGAGCTGGTAGACGGTGCAAAGGAACTGATGGACGGCATGGTAGAGTTTGACGAGGAAGGGATTCAAATGCTGGCCGATCTGTTTCAAGGGGATGCCAACCATCTGCTGAACCGACTGCGGGCTTTGCAGGCATACGGGGAGGAGTACGACACCTTCTGCGGCACTGACGAGAATATGCCCTGTAGTGTGAAATTTATCGTCCGCACGGATTCTGTGGGGGAATAGGACTGGTGATATTCTAAAGTACGCCTACTGAATAACAGGTCAGTACAAATGCCAATCCTTTTATGGTGACGAAAGGCAATGAACCATGTCTTATTCTAATATTACAAAACAGGCCTGCGCTACAGCTCTTTGTGAGCTGATGCGCGAGGTTCCCTTCGAGAAAATCACAGTAGCGAATATCTGTGAAAGATTTGGTATGAGACGGAAGAGCTTCTATTACCATTTTAAGGATAAGTATGATCTGATAGCATGGATCTTTGATGAAAACTTCGTCTCCATCGTAAAAAAGGAACCGAAAGACACATGGAATTTCATGAGGCTTCTATGTGACTATCTCTATGAAAATCGTGATTTTTATCGAAAAGTGTTGATACTCGAGGGGCAGAATTCCTTCTCGGCTCATTTCGAGGAGCTTCTGTCCCCCATGATCCAGAACCGTCTGCAGACAATCTGGGGCGGAGAGGATATCCACCCTATCTGTATCTACTTTGTCACGGACGGGCTGCTCTGTTCGCTCAAGCGTTGGCTTCTCGGGAAGGACGATATCCCTCCCGAAAAATTTATTTCCATCCTTCGTGGCATGGTAGAAAATATCTCGACTGTCTATACGTCCAATGCTTCTGAATCTTGGAAAATGCCTGACGCAGGATATTCTCCAGCTGCTGGCCAAACACATATTCAGAGAGTTATCTTTTCCCTGTCGGGAATACAGTCCTCCGTCCGCATCAAAGCTGACAAGGCAGGCGTCACCTGAGATGACACTGTCAATATAGCGAATATCCTGAGCCATATCAAGCGGCAGAGTCTGAAAGTCCTGTTCTGTACGAAAACGCATGACTGCACTATTGTCTGTCCTAAAGAATCTTGTTCTTGTAAGATTATAGCATATTGACTTTTTTATTAGAATCAACAATAATCTGAAATAGCGTCAATAAAATATAATAACTTCCAAATGCTGACGCTTCGCTTGCAATATTACAGGCTAAAAGGAGAACTTTTATGGAAGAGAAATTAGATTTCATCATCAGAACAAAATCTGATCTCGCAGAAGCTGTTCAGAGAATCGGCTTCCTGCCGCTGTTCCGCAACTCCATCCCCGGCTTTTCCGTGGAGGATCACGTCTCCCCTTCCGCCTGGTTTTCCGAAGAACCGGGCGTATGGGAGTGGAAGGGACCGATCATTCAGGAGACGCACTGTGCCTACGGGAAATTCTTTGAAAACAAGGCTGCCTTCATCAGCCAGGAATGGTTTCCGGACTTTGCCAATTACCGAAGAGATGGATACGACTTCGACGCGTGTTACGACGACGAACTGGCGTCCTATAAGGATAAACGGCTCTTTGACCTGCTGGACGCCCATGCGCCTGTACTTTCCAAAACGCTGAAACGCGAGGGCGATTACAGGAAAGGCGGCGTGACCGGTTTTGATACCTCCATGAACCGACTGCAAGCGCAGGGCTATGTGATCATCAGCAATTTTGTCTATCTGAAAGACCGCTTCGGGAAAGAATACGGCTGGGGCGTCGCGGAATATTCTACGCCGGAGAAATTCTTCGGAGACGCTTTCACGTCCAAGGTTTACCATCGTGAACCGGAGGAATCCCGCCAGCGGATTCTGGAATATTTCCATGAGATTCTACCGGACGTTTCCGATCAGACGCTACGTAAGTTCCTCCGGTAACTTTCTTCAACATCTCGAATTGTCAGAAACCTATAATTAGCTTCACTGCTGTGTAAACCATAATTGCAACCCCGGCCACGCTGACAATACCATAGATCTTTCTGGACTCCGGGTCGTTTTTCTCCTTCAGGAAATAATATAGCCCTGCAACCAGAACCATGATACCGATCACCAGAAATATTACACTCCAGATCATACTTTTCACCTCCGTTTCCAGTTTAATAAAAGTGCAGAATTGCCGATCACCAGCACGGAACCCGCATTGTGTACCAGCGCCCCCACAATCGGGGTCAGTATGCCCGTGATTGCAAGAGCAATCGCGATAAAATTCAGCGTCAGGGAAAATGTCATATTCAGCGTAATGGTTCTCATCATCCTTTTGGAGAGCGCCACCAGATGAGGAAGCTCCTCCTCCTTATCATCCACCAGTGCGATATCCGCGGCATCTACCGCAATATCACTCCCGATGCCGCCCATGGCAATGCCGACATCCGCTTTTTTCAGCGCCGGTGCATCATTCACGCCGTCGCCGATCATGCAGACGATCTCCTGTCTTTCCTGATACGAGCCGATCCACCTCAGTTTGTCCTCCGGGCTGCATCCGGCATGAATCTCCCTGATCTGAAGCCGTCCGGCAATCGAAGCAGCTGCCTCTTCATGATCTCCGGTGAGAAGCACAGGTTCTGCAGAAAGCTTCCTCAACTGATCGATCATGGAAACGCTGTTTTCCCTTGGCGTATCAGACAACGCCAGAAAGCCTGACAATCTCCCGTCTACACTCACATAGATCACCGTACAGCCTTGCTTCAAGTAGATTTCCGTTTCTGCGAAGGTCTCTCCCGCAGCCAGAATATTCTTGTCCGCCATCAATTCCAGATTTCCGGCAAAAATCTGTTTCCCACAGGTCACCGCACGGATGATTTGCCCCGTAAACAGCCAGGTGAGCGCCGCCGCCAGTAGGGCGACGATCACAATCCAGGTCGCCCAGCGATCCGCAAGCCCCACAATCTTCGCCTTTCCAGCGTCTGCCGACTGCACCAGCCGGATCATCCTCTGAATGGAGCTGTCTTCGCCGACTTTTGTCGCTTCCATATCAAAGGCGCCAAACTGATTGACCGTGCCGGAGGAAACCTCATCCCCGGCGGTCTTATCTACCGGCAGGGACTCGCCGGTCATAACCGTCTGGTTAATGGAGGTCTGCCCGGACAGGATGAGTCCGTCCACCGGAACCATTTCCCCCGGCAGAACCCTGACCTTGTCTCCGACCCTGACCTGCGTGGCAGAAACCATCCGTTCCTTCCCTTCCGCTTCCAGAAGCCGGGCTGTCGTCGGCGTCAGTTTTACCAGCTTTTCAATCCCGTCTCTGGCCTTTGCCACGGTCAGCTCTTCCAGCAAACTGCCCAGCTTCATGATGACCGCCACCTCACCGGCTGTAAAGATCTCGCCGATGGCCACAGACGCGAGCAGGGCGATCGACACCAGCACATCCGCCTTGATATCGAACTCCGTCACAAGCCCAATCACAGCTTCCATGATAATGGGAATGCCACAGAGGATGATCGCGACCCATGCCATGTCGAAGGGAAAGGAAGACAGCCCCGCCAGACTGCACAGAATCGCTGCTCCGGAGACAACAAGGCAGACAATGTCTTTTTTCACTCCGCCCAGTTCCAGCAGACGCTCAAGCTTTGGAATCTGTTTTTTCATCGCGATACAACGCCTCCTCCTTCTGCATGCCGCTCGCAGCAATTTTTTCAAAGCTTTTCAGACTGATCGCATGGCCCAGACGGCGGGCTTCCCGATCGGCAGTAAGGGGATCAATATCAGCAAGCAAAAGATTCTTTTCAAAATAAGTATGTTTCCGATAGGTGTCTTTCGCCATGACACTTCCCTCCTCCGTCAGATGCAGACAGTACTTTTCATCCATGACAAGGAAACCTTCTTTTTCCAGGGACAGAACCGCCTGACTGACGCTGGCTCTGGAGAAACCCATGTAAGCGGCCAGATCAGAGGAGCGTATCTCCTCCATCTGCTCCTGCAGCAAAAGCATGGCCTCCAGGTAATCTTCACGGGATTCCCTGCGGATTTGTTTCATCCGGTTCTTCTGAATATCGTTCATACGCGTCCTCTGTTCCATACATTTTCTCTCGCATATACCCCCATGGGTATACCGTTATTATACCCATGGGGGTATATAAATGTCAATGTTATGGCATTAAGATTAGGTGGTGCTTACAAATCACTTGTTGAAAAAAGCAGCCCGATCAGGCTGCTTTAAAGAAATCATCATGAAAATGATAAGGGCTTCTAACCCATATTGGCGAAACGCTCTACTGCTTTTGTAAAATCGGCAATCGTCTTATCCGCGTCCCCATGCTCGATTCCGTTTCGCACACAATGCTGAATATGTCCTTCCAGGACGACTTTGCCGCAACCGTGCAGCGCGGCCTTGGCGGCGTTGATCTGCGACAGAATATCCTCGCAGGGAATGTCTTCATCTACCATCCGGTCAATCGCCTGCACCTGGCCAATGATTTTTTTCAGCCTGCGATGCAGGTTTTCAGAGTCCATGCATTGCTTCACTTCATCGTCCTCCTTGTACCCATAGGGATATCTGTATATTAGCGTGACCATACAGAAAATGTCAAGTTTGATTTCAAAAGACCATGGCAAAAGGACACCATCCAAATTACTTATCTGGAAAGTGTCCTTGAAGTACAAAATGGGGAAAACGTTGGATTAACAGTGATAAGGAACTAAATGGAACTTATCACTGTTAGCTGACAAGACCGAGTGCATATGACCGTCTGTTTTCTAACATGAAAGCAGGCGGTTTTCTCTATCTACCAAACCAAATCAACCCATGGAGGAAAATATTATGCAGTCAATATACGAACAATGCGGAGGAACTTATCACGAATACAAAAACGGACATCTTATTCCCGATCTATCCGATGCTGAAACAGAGCAGCTTTCTATCAGTGTGTGGGGACAGCGGCGCAGGAAATATATCAAAGAATATAATCGCGGACTTTATGAAGGATTGCTCCTGACCGGAAAGCTGTATCAGCATTTGTCAGTCATTGATAAGCAGGCGCAGGAACGGTATGACGTGATTGTGGAACAGATGAAAAAGGCACAGGGAATCACCGAGTTACTTAAATCTGAAAATCAATTTATCTGGCTTCAGAAAATGAACAGTATCTGTGATGCCGCAAGAGAAATTGTGAACACTGAAATTATATTTGTATAAAGTAAAAATCCCTTTTCCGACTATGTTGAAAAAGTTGGTAAAGGGATTTTTTTGCTTACGAGTATTTCAAATAAAATTTTGTCGAATAGTTCGAGCCGATTTTTTGTGTTTTGATATAAAATATCTTTTAATTCATTTCTGACAGTTTGTCCTGCATAAACAAGAGATTTCCGTTGCTTAACTTTTCGACATTGGTCGCACAGTCTGGAAAAATTTGTAGACAGTTAGAAGCGAATTTTTAAGGTTTTGGTATAAACTATTGCTTTTGACGTTTTGGGGCGATTTATCCATTGAAAATAAAGGGATTTTCTATTCCTATATGTCTACAGAAAAACGGAAAGTAA
>JAJQBC010000033.1:0-300 GCA_021203465.1 Lachnospiraceae bacterium
TATTGCTCAACACGCCGCCCTCGTCCGTCGCGTCGGAAATCCACTGGCCCACGGTGCTGCCGGTGAGAATCCCGGCAATGCCGCCAATGCCAGCACCCGCCGCCGCGCCGGTGGCCGTACCGATGCCAGGAACCACAGAGCCGATAGCCGCGCCGATTCCTGCACCCGTGGCGACCATTCCGGCCTTAGAGCCTGCCGTGGCATACTCCGTCTTGGCCGTCTTGCTGTCGCCCTCCTTGCTGGCCTTGCTCAACACGCCGCCCTCGTCCGTCGCGTCGGAAATCCACTGGCCCACGGTGC
>JAJQBC010000033.1:400-13988 GCA_021203465.1 Lachnospiraceae bacterium
TGCCGTGGCATACTCCGTCTTGGCCGTCTTGCTGTCGCCCTCCTTGCTGGCCTTGTACCCCTGGTACACGTCCACACCGGCAGAAACCAGACCGGCAATGCCGCCCAGGATGCCGCCGATGCCTGTCGCACCCGCCGCAGCCAAGCCGCCAGTCGTTGCGGCTCCGCTGCCAAGCGCAGTCCCGACCGAGGCCAGACCGCCCACAATGGTACTGCCAATGCCACCGCCCGTGAGCGCTCCGGCGACTGTGCTGCCCGTTCCGCCGCTGGGCAGCGCTTTCACCGCTGACGTGGCGGTGCTTGCAGCCGACGAGGTAGAGCCGTATACATTGACCACCGCGCCGTTGACCGTGACCGTGGATGCCGTCGTCGTGCTGCTCCCGGAACTGCCAGAGCCGGTGAACAGCGACGTGATGCTGCTGATTTTGGATGCCAGACCAGTGATCAGGTTGAAGCCGACCACTGCACCAGCCGCCACCACGATTTCTTTGTGTTCTTCGGCCCACTCTGTAATCGCGTCGCCGATGGCGCTCGTGTCGAACCCATCCTTGAAGCCCTGGAGGAACGCGCCGCCAACGGATGTGCCGTCCTCTGCCGCGTCGTCCACGTCGATTCCAAGTAGGGCCAGCAGACCGCTGGTAATGCCGCTGCCGATGCTTTCTCCGATGGAAGAAGCCTTGTCCACGAAGAATTGTTTGCCGGTGCTATCCCACCACTCAGAAAACGGTTCCGCGATCAGCGTGTCCCATGCGATTTTGACCTTCCCGAATAGGTCGGCCCCTTGCCATTCCTCGCTCTCCGTCATTTCCTTGATGGTTTTCGCCAGCTCCTCCGCCTTCTCGATGGCACCGTCGATAGCCTCACTGATAGACGGAATCAGTTCCTCAAATGCGTTCGCCAGCCAGTCGGAGCCGCCCTCCAAGAGTTCCTGCGCGGCGGGGAGCTTTTCTGACAGCATCGAGAAGAAATCACCCACGGCGGGGTAGAGCTTATTTCCGATAACCTCTTTCACGTCGCCCCAGGCGTTTTTGAACTGGGTCACTTTGGCCGCAGGAAGGTCGGCCAGCGTCTCCGCCAGCCCGTCCCAGCTCTCGTTGATGATGTCAGAAATGACCTGCGCAGCCTGCATTTCCTCGGACATATTCCGCCATTCGTCGCCAAGGGCCTCCGTCAGCTGCTCCTCCGTCGCCGTCCCCTCAATGATGGCCTTTTGCGCGTCGGAGAACTCGAAGCCCTTCTTGGTCATAGCGTCATAGCTGCCGGTCATGATTTTGCCGAGGTTGGTCGCGTAATCCACCAGCTCGTCGGTGGTCAGCTCCGCGCCGCCGCTCATGCCAGCGGCATAATTGGCAAGCGTGTCCATCATCGTCTCGATGGCATCCGCGTCCGTGAAGTAGGTCGCCAATTCTGCCGCACCCGCGATATACGTCTCGTTGCCGTATATCGTGGCCTGCTGCAAAGCCGACGCTTTGGCTGTGATGCGGTCATAGATACTTTCTACTTCCTCCGCGTTTTCGGCCATGTTCTGCAAGACGGTTTTCAGCTGCGTCTCCACCGTCGTCTGCGTCTGTGCGGCCTCCAGCGCGTCTGCAACCGTTAAACCGCCCAGAACGGTTGAAACCATCGTGCCGATGGAAAGCACCTTGCCCAGCGTCGATATGATGCCCTTCGCAACGCTCGTGACCTTATCTACCGCGCTCAGTGTGACGCTCCACACCTTCCCGGTGACGTTTTTGACCGACGTACCGATGGTGCTGATTACGCTTGTGACCTTATCAACCGTTTCGATGGCGACCTTCCACTTGGTGCTGTTCATCTTGTCAAGGCGCGACTGCGCCTTTTCCACCACCTTGTCAAAGGCGGACATTTTGCTTTTGGATTGGCTCACGCCGGGGTCGGTGTTGTCTGTCACCGACACCGGGATTTCAATTTTGAAGGTCTCCTTCGCCATCTCGGATTACCTCCCTTCTCGCAATTTCGCTTCTTCCTCTATCCGCAGCCGGGTAGAGGCAAACATAAGCGCTTGTACGCCGGGAGGCTTGGCAAGCACCTCATCGGGTGGGATGCCCTGCCGCTGGAATATCTGGTGCAGCAGCGTGGCCTTGCCCCCGGCCTTTATCAGTTTTTTGCGGTTTCCTCTGTGGAACTGGAATAGCCGCTGATCTCGTCGATCTTGTCGCAGATCATATCTTTCTCTCCGGCTTTCAGGACGCGGTCAATCAGTTCGATGCCGGACAGGACATCGAGCTTCTTCCACGCCGCCTTGTTGTTCCACACCTTTTCCCGATCTTCCTTGACCGTGGCGGTATAGATCAGGTCGGAGCGATAGGCGATTTTGTCCGTCTCCTCCGGGATGCGGATACCAATCTGCTTGTTGCGGATATACTTGGTGTGTCGCTTGGAGCAGGCGTTATATTCCTCCTCGGACAGAGGCCGGATGCGGAAATTCAGCAGCGTCACGCCATTGCGAACAATGGTGATGGGCTGAATCTCGTCCTCACTGTCGGTATAGCCAGCAGCAGCCAGCAGTCCGCCCAGAATATCGTCCTCATAGCTGCGCACCAGGTTCCGGGTCGCTTCATCCTCCATGTCCAGGGGGCGGGTATCTTCAAACTGTTCCATAGTGTTATCCTCCTAAGAATTTTTGGTAATAAAATAGCCTGGGCGCGGCAAGCGCCCAGGCTTGCGGCATCAAGAGTTGGAGTAGGTAAGGAGCGACTGCAATGCAGGCGGTTCGTTGACCGTAAAACTCCAGCTCCTCTTGATAACGTCGCCCACAGTCAGGTTCTGAAGGTCGATAGTGCCGGTCGGGATGCAGGAACGGTAATTCATGCGCTGTTCGCTGCCGTCGCGTCCCTTCACAAGGCCCTGGAAGTTCCACATCGGGAGCGTACCTTCCGACAAGGCATCCATGAACTCGGAAATGAAAGCGTCGTCCTCGATGATAATCTGGGAGAACGTCAGCGAAACGGTGTAGGACTGCGCGGCCTCGTGGGTCTGCATATCTCCAAGCGGCTGATAGGTGGCGTTGGACACATTGACCTGTGTGGTGAAGCTCTCCACCGTCGCAAGCATTGTGCCTTCATCGTCATACAGCGCACCGTCCTTGCCGGTCAGGACGCTTCTCACGTCCTGTGCGCCTCTGGTATTAAGCATTTAGTTGTCCTCCTTTCTTATTCATCGTCGTCCGTCGCAGCGAAGCGGAAGTGGTAGTTCAGGTAAATCTTCTCCAGGCTGTCGATGTCGTCCACAGCAATGATGAACCAGGCGCTTTCACCCTCTGCCGGGTTGCTCTCGTCCTCGTACATCTCCGTGCCGTCCATCAGCTTGCCCTCGGCGATCATCTTCTTAATGACCGCATTACCCGCCGCAATGACCGCAGCTCTGCCGTCCGTGTCGTTGTTGATTTTGCCGATCAGCACGTCAATGGTGTCGTCGATGCGCTGCATCAGCTCGAAGCGGGTCTTGACGCGCCGGATTTTCTTCCAGCCCTCGTCCTCCTCCGCGCTGGGGGTGATCAGGGTATTCAGGCCCTGCTCAATCCACACCTGGCCGCTGGAATTGGTGTCCAGCACCAGACAGCCGGCTTTCAAGGCCGCGATAATCTGGGTGTTGGTGAGGGTCTGCGACAGCTTGGCATAGCCGCTCACAACATAGTGCGTCACGGACTGATTCGCGGGGACATAGGCAATGATGCCGCCGATACGGGCCGCGTTCTGGTAGCCCTCGATCACATTGCCGCTGGTGTCCACGCCGCCGTTCAGCACATAGATGATTTTGCTGTCGTTGTAGGTGGCCGCAGTCGCCATGCGGGTTGCCACGTTGTTGTCCGTGGAATTGCACTCGCTGATAACCGCCATCGGATAGGAGCCGGTTTCCCAAATCCGGTCGATGAAGGTCTGCACCAGCGCATGAATCGCCACGTCCTCGGTGTCCACGCACAGCACATTCCAGGCGTAAGGCTCCAGCTCGTCCATTGCGTCGGAGTATGCGTCGCTGTCTACGGTGGGATTCTCGCCAGCCGTAAACGCCTGCTGGGTCACAGCCGCCAGAACGCCGGAGCCGTTGTCAACCAGCGTCGCATAGAAGTTTTCGCTGGATTCAAACGCAGCCACCAGCGCCGCAGCCTCGCCGTCCTCCGCGTCCTTCTCAAACTCGACAGTCTCAAAGGTGCTGGTGCCGTCGTAGATGATGCACTGCCGGATGCTGTCGTCGGCCAGACTGTCCCGGATGGACACGGTAAATTCCCGTGCGCCCACATATTTTGCGGTCAGGGTCACAGCCTCCACCGCGTCCACCGCGTCGTCGGTCAGGGTTACGGTGCCGCAGGAGCCGCCATTGCCAACACGGACGAAATACCCGGTGTTGTTCCCGGCTTTCATCATGTAGGTAATCAGGTCTTCGGTCAGGCCGCTGCCGTAAGTGTCCTTGACGCTGGTACTCTGATCAAAGGTCACGACCTCGCACAGCGGCCCCCAGTTTGCCTGGATAACACCGGCGCAGATGCCGTTATTCGCGCCAGCGGTGGAAACGCCGCCAGCGTTTTCATAGCGGTGGTATACGCCAGGGCGAGTTTTGGTTTCGCCCACGCTAAAGGTTCCCATATCACTTTACCTCCCTCTTACGGAATTTGTTCACAATCTCGATGGCCTCGCTCTTGGTCGCGCTGGTCACGCCAGCGACCCGGAACGCGGCCTTTACGATGTCCGGCTTAGAGCCAAACAGCGACGCCGCAACCGCCGCGAACTCGTCCGCCGTATAGGTGGCCTCGGTCTGTGTGGCTTTTGCCGTCTTTGTCGCCGTTGCAGCTGTAGTAGCCGTAGCGGTGGTTTCGGTGGCCTCTGTGGTTTCCGAAACCTCTGTGCTGGTTTTCTTGGTCGCCATAATCAATCCTCCTTATAGGTCAATTCTTTATTCGCCACCCACAGGCTGTGAATGTAGGGCCTGCGGCGCAGCAATCCGAAGCGTACATAGATAAGAAGCTGCCCCTGCGCCAGCGCGTCCATTGCGCTGTCCGCCTTGATGTTGCGGATGAACATAGGGGACTTGTCCAGCATCATGACCTCGCCGCGAAGGGCCAGCGCATCCACCAGGGCGCGCAGCCAGCGGATTTCCTCTCCCGACGCGAATACATGAGCGCCCAAGGTGCCAAGCATCCACGCCACGGTGTTTGTTTCCCGCTCGATCTGCATATCCTGGAGCCGATAGTAAAATACAGGCGCGTCCGCGCTGGGGGTCAGGATAGTGGGTAACTCGCTGCTGCCAATGACCGTCGCGTCCGGGAACAATGTCCGCGTGAACTCGTTCATTGCCAGTATCGGGTCAGGGTCACAGGTGATTTGTCCCGGAAAGGCGTACAGGTCAAAGGACACCGTCGCGCCGGTAATCAGGTTGTTGCCCTTTTCCATGTCAAAGGCATCTGTCGCCGACCATGCCAGGGAATAGGGGAAGCTCTGCTCCGGGGTCAGGAAGATGCCGCGCAGCAGCCCTCGCACAATCGGCTCGATTTCCTCCGGCGCGGCTCCATCCTCAGCGCACCAGATGTTCACCGTCAGTGCGCCGCTGGTGTTTCGTTCCGGGTCTGCCTGATAATCCGCCACGAAGTCCAGCCGGGGGTACTGCTTGCGCTCCCGCCAGCCTGTGGCCGTATCGTCCGGGGCTTTCTGATAGAACACCGCAGGGCTGTCGCCGTAGACCGCCAAGAGTTCAGTCAACGCCTCGCTTTCTGTGAGGCGCTCATAAATCAAGTCCTCAAGCGTCTGCATCGGCATCCTCCTCATCGGAGGCATCCTCGGATTCTTCCGTGGTATTGACAGTTTCCATGTCGGTACTCCACTGAATACTCCAAAGCCCCTCCTCAACCTCCTTGCGCCGGATGGTGAAGAAGTTGGACACGTTCCCGATGTCCGTCAGGTACAGTACCCAGATGGTGTCGTCCGTCACATTCGCCACGAGGCCGTTGTGCGGCTCGTCCCATCTGTGGTACTGCGCCCGGATGAAATCACCGCGCTGGATGGCGCTGCTGTCAAATACAGATGCGGTTTCCTCTGCAATCAACGCCACGGTATCGCCTCCTTTCTCACTTGGTCAAGCTGTTAAAAATACTCTCGATTTTCGGTTGGGCCTTTTCGATGATAGCGTCTCGGTACGGTCGCGCACTCATCTTGCCCGTCCCTTCTTCGAGGTAGTTCGCATACTTTACGTCGGTATAAATTCCCGCCGTATAGCTGCCCTTCTTGCTGTCGCCCTTTGCGATCAGACCCCAGGAGCGGCGCAGGGTGCCGGTGCGCACAGCAGGCGGTTCCCCTGGCGCGGATGCCGTATAGCGGGAGCTGGAGCCGGGTTTCTTGTACCGCTTTCCGCTCCGCGCTCCGCGCAGGACGCTTAACGCCGCGTTTCGGAGTTGGTTGGATGCCCTGACAGCGCAGGACTGGGCTTTTGTCTCGCACTCCGAAACCGTGTCTTTGACACGCTTCTGGAAATCCGCTTCAATTTCACTCCAAGCCGTTGCCATCGTGAGTATCGCTCCTTTCCTCGCAGTAGTACAGCGTCCACAGCCCCAGGTCGCCGGGGTCGTCCAGGCTCTGAATGTAGAACGCCCGATTACGCAGGATAAGCCGGTCTCCGGCCTTGGCGACCGGCTTTCCCTTGTGGCTGATGGTGTGTGTGATAGGATGCTCCGCTTGGCTGTACGCCAGCTTCTCCGTGGTAGACGCGCCGCACAGAATCGCGTGGATGTACCTCGGATTTTCCGTGTCGTAGGCATCCACAGCGCGGCCTCGGCTGTTGACCGCCTCTGTCTTGCGCTCCACGGTGAAGTCCTTCCAGAGGTTTTCAGGCCGGTTGTATCCGTGCTTAAACAAAGCGTCTGCCGCCTCCCTTCAATAGGCTGGTATTGGTGCCGCCTGCATTGGGGTTGTCGTGCATCCCTTCCCGGAAGTAGTGATTCCCGCTGATGGCCTTACGGTTGGCGCTGGGAACGCTGGCGCTTGCCACCTCGTCCTCCAACTCATCATAGAGTTCCTTCCACGCTTCATAGCGTTCTCGGAGGGAGAGGGACAGCGGCCCGACCTTCTCGTCTACCTCATAGGCGAAACGGTGCATGATGCTTTCCACGCACAGCAGCTTGGCCTTTTTCCACTTGGTAGGGTAGGCTTCGAGGATGGCGTTGTACTCCTCATCGGACAGCGCCGAGGTCTGCTCCATCCCTTCAACCATCGTGTCGCCCAGCTCAAACCGCATTCGGTCTTTGCCACGAGTGCCGATGTTTTCGGGGTTGTAGGTGTAGGTGGGACGCGCCATCAGGCATCACCGCCTGTCTCGGCCTCCTCTGTTTCCGTTTCGGTCACTTCGCCGGATTCTTCCTCCTCGGCCTCCTCGCCCGGTTCGGCCTCGCCGCTCTCCACGAGAGCCTGCGCCACAGCCTCGGCCACCGCAGCCACCGCCTTTTTGACGGTGCTGCGGCTGTCGCAGGCGTGGATGATGGCGAGGGTGGTCAAGTTGTCCACCGTTTCGACCTCGGCGGCTGCGCTCTTTGCGTCCATCTGCAAGATGCGAACTGCTTCGCAAATCTCCGCAGGAGCCGCAGGGAGGCCGTCAGCGCCGTTTTCGTTCGAGATAGGCAAGATTACAACCTCCGCCTCAAAGTCGGCGCACGTCTCGTCTGACGCGGCGACAGAGCCGTTATTCTCGATTTCCGAGAGTTCAGAAATAAAAGAAGTGCGCTTCAAGGAACGGACACGGGAGGGAATAATAGCCTCCGCAGGGATAAGTTCGCCTGCGTTATACTTGGTGCCGCTGAGTGTCACCGGTTTCAGTGCGACATATCCGCTCATGGTCTATTCCTCCTTACACGCAGTTGGTCATGTAGCAAGCCAGGTCGTCGCAGGTCTTCTTCATATCACTGGACATGATGCCCTCGATGAACTCGGTGTGGGTAGCCTTCTCGCCCTCAAACTGGTCGAACGCGATGTGCTGGCCGTTGCCGAGCATATCCCAGGTGAAGATATAGCCAGCGGACGGCTCGTCGATGGCGGGGGAGCTGGTGGTGTAGCACAGCAGCGCGCCGGCAGGGTCGCAGATGAAGTCCATCTCCTCCTGGCCGATGCCAGCGGCATTGTAGGTGGACTGGAGAACCAGCACCTCGTCGATGCCGAACAGCTCCGCCAGCACCTTCTCGTTGACGACGGCGGGGTTGGCGGTAGAGCCGGTGTACTTCACGCGCTCCAGGATGTCGCCGTGGTTTTTCAGGGCGTTGAACGCATCCACGCCCAGGCACAGCTTATTGGGAGTGCGGCGACCGGCCAGCTTGATTTCCCGCTTGCGCTCATCGAAGAACGCCACGGGGTCAAAGTTGCCGTCCGTGAACTTCAAAAACTGCTTGCCGGACGGGTCGCTGTCCACGCCGGTATATTCGTTCTCCCATACGCCGCTCTTGAAGAAGCTGTTGGCGAACAGCACGTCCTGGTGCAGAAGCATCTGCTCAGTGGCGAAGCGCACCTTTGCGCGGCGCGGGTCAGCCACGCCGGGGGCGAGGGAGCGGGTGTAATCCAGAGCGCCGATCTGGTCAATACCCACGATCACCTGGTCAACCTGGCACTTGTAGGTGTCGTCGGTCTGACCCATGACGGCAGGCTGCACCTTGCCAAAGGCCGGCTTACGCTGCACGTTGTCACGGGCAAGGTCAGCCTTGGAGAAGGTGTAGTAGTAGCTGCTGCTCTGGCTCACAGGGCAGATGGGAAAAATCTTGGTAGCGACAAAGTCGCTGGGGTCGGCGAAGAACGCCATAGACAGATTGGTAAGATAGTTGTTCGGCTTCCAGCCCTTTGCGATCTGGGACTGGATGCCTGTGTTTGTGGTCTGTCCAAACATAACTCTAATCCCTCCTATTACGCTTTGTAGCCAGACTTGGTAATCTGGACTTTGATGATTTCGTCCGCAGCGGCGGCGGCTTCAAGGGCAATACCCACGATGAAGTTGCCGGAGGCGGCGGTCACGGCCTTGCCGTCTGCGTCGCAAGCCAGCTCCGCACCAGCAGCCACGGCCTCGCCGGTGGCCCAAAGGCCGCTCTCCTTGATTTGCACGGTGACATCATCACCTGCGGCAACATCGGGCATCTCCGCGATAAAGAGGCCCAGCGCGTTTGCGCCAGCGGTGGAAACGAGGACGATATTGCCGTCGTCGTCAAATGCTGCCGCCCGGAATGCCGGGTCGGTCAGCGCAGCGCCAGCCTGCCCGTATACGACGGGGCTGTCATTGATAGAAGTGCCGATATAGCTCATAGTCTAATCCTCCTCTCTTAGCGGTTGCTCTCGTACTCAGCAACCAGTTCCGGGTGCTGCTCACAAGCCTTGTCCACAGCCTGGTTCCAGGTCATGGTGGGCGCGGCTTTCTGGATTTCGCTGGCGTGCTGCTCGATCTGCGTCCAAGCGTCGGCCTTGCCGCCGTGACCACTCTTGCCGACCTCGCCAAACACACCGGATTTCTCCACAGCGTTCAGGCTGGTGTCCAGGATGGCGATCATCTCCTCATAGGAGCCGTTCCCGGCAGCTTTGAGGCTCTTGAAGGTCTTGGCAAGCTCCTCCGGCTTCTTGCCGAGCAGCTCATACTTCTTGGCAACTTCGAGAAGCTCCTGTTCCTCCGCAGCGTCCACGCGCTTGCGCAGTTCCTTCAGCTCTGCGGCCACAGCGAGGTGCAGGCCCTTGTAGATGTCCTCGTCGGCGCTGCCTGCGCCCTCGCCGCCGTTGGCACCTTCCTGGTTGCCCTTGGCAACGCCGTTGTCCTGGGGCTTGGTTTCGCCCTCGCCGCCGTCCTCCGGCACTCCAGCCTTCTTCTCGATGGCCTCCAGCTGTGCCAGCTCCTCAGCGGTCAGCTTGCTTTTGTCGAATTTCATGTCCTTTGTTACTCCTTTCGCAGTAGTTTTGTTCTTCCCGGTGGGTTCTTCATCCTCGCCGGGTTCTTTGCCCTCCTGGTCGCTCACAGCCGGAGTGCCGGATGGCTTTTCTCCCGCGCCGTCGCCGCCGCCGTCCCCCTCGCCCTGTCCGTCGTCCTTCTTGGTATCGTCGTCATTGTCCTTTTCCACGTCGAAACCAAGGGATTTCGCCAGCGCCAGGAAGAAGCGCTTCAACGTGCGCGTTTCCCTCGCCTGCTCGTCGTCAGGCGGGGTGCTTTGGGGCGGTTCGCCCTGCCCCTGCGGTTTTGACTTGAAAAGCAGGATGTCCGCCTGCTTATTGTCGCCCTCCGGGACAAGCGCAACCTTGGTGATTTCGAGCTGCTCTAATCTCTGCACGGTCGTTTCCTCCCTCCGAAAAATAATTTATAACAAAAGGGGCAGCGGCCCTTGTGTTATCTCGTTCAATCCAGCGGTACGCTGGTGGCCGTTCCCTCGATGGAGAACATCGAGTATGTGCCATCCTTGACCTTCTTCCAGACCTCAT
Organism: Lachnospiraceae bacterium; assembly: GCA_021203465.1. Taxonomy (GTDB): domain Bacteria; phylum Bacillota; class Clostridia; order Lachnospirales; family Lachnospiraceae; genus Hominiventricola. The sequence goes on from JAJQBC010000033.1 coordinate 10,836, forward strand.
CGTCCGAAACTTCCAGGCCAATCCACCAGCCCTCCGGCATCACGCCAGCGGGGATGCCAAGCGCCTCCGCTTTTTCTTTGGTGAACACCATGCTCTCCACGACGGTTCCAACGCCGCCGCGCTCGTGGTTGTCGCTGCCCTCGCGGTAGAACTTCACGAATTTGTAGGCGGCTTTCTCGATCTCCGAGATGTCCACGATGTCGCCGGAGTGGTCAACGCACTGTTCGCCCGTCTTGGTCACGCTCATGTAGGCCCAGCCGAACGCAATGCGCTTCTCGTCGTTCTGTTTCTGGATTCGGAAACTCCCGGTAATTGTGCCTTGCTCCATGTCTATCACCCCCTCGCTCAATCGTCCGCTTCTTCATACGCAACCGCGCAGCGGCAGCGCGGATGCGCCGGAGGTACGGTTTTCACCGCGCCGCTCGGCAGATAAAAATCACTCCCCAGGTCGATTGCCACGCCGTCCATAGCGCCGCACGTCGCGCAGACCAGCTCGTCCGCCGCCGTAGACCAGACGGCTTTCATCTTCGGCAGCAGTCCATCGGCCACCGCCTGCTTTACGGCGTTGTCCGCCCCTTTGTTGTAGGCCCACGCCAGTTCGGTTTCCGCGATCATCTGCGCCCGTTCTCGGTGCTGCCGCGCCGCATATCGAATGGATGCCTCCCGCGCTCTCTTGGCGGCGGTTGCGTCCTTCATGTTCGGGTTGTTCTCCAAGAGTTGCGCCTTGATGTTCGCATAGTAGCGGATATTTGCCTGGGCCTGCGGGTTTGTCAGGCCGATGGTTGGCCGGATTGCCCGTGCCAGCTCGTCAACGGTCATATTTCCTTCGGTGGTGTATCGAATCAGGGCGGAAATTGCCTCCTTCCCGTCTGCGGTCATGCGTGTAACCAGCTCCGCACCGTGGCTTTGCACCCAGCTTTCAATCGCCGAGGCCACCGGCGCATAAACATCCGCGCCGGAAAGCAGCGCGGCGGCAACCTCTTTGCTCCCAATAGAGCAGGCGGAGGAAAGCACAGGGGAGAGGCTTTCGTTGAAGAACTTGATATAGTCCTGCTGCCATGCCTGGAAGGTCGCCTCCGACATATAGCCGTTCATGATGGCCTCCCGCAGTTCCTTGTAGGTGATCGCGTCGCCCTGGTCTTTCCAGATGGTCACAAGGATTCTGGCAAGGCGCGGGTTATTGGCATCCAGAAAGCTGTTCAGCCGGTTCAGCGCCGCCCGTCCTCGATTACTCCTGGCCTTGTAAACGATGCGCTTTGGCGGCATGGTCACTCACCAGCCCTTCCGAGGCGTTTTCTGGCGCGTCTGGCTTTTTCCATGTCGTCCTCGTCTTCTTCCTCCTCGGTTTCCTCTGCGGATTCATCGTCGGAGGCTTCGTCCGTTTCTCCGTCCTGCCGTCTCCGGCTCTCCGGGGTGGAGGGAAGTCCTTCAGGAGCCGCGCCCTGCTGGTTTCCGTTTTCATCGGTGCCGCCGTTGGCTGCGGATGTCTCGGCCTGTTCCGGGGCCTCCCATTCGTCGATGCGTTCCGGCATCCCGGCGATCTGCCGCAGATAGTCGTCCAGGCTCTCATCCGGCAGCAGCGCACCGCAGTTCACAGTCTTGTTGATGAAATCACCGACCTTATCCAGGCTCGCGTCCTCCACGTCGCCGTGTTCCAGCGTGGGGTAGTCCGTGATTTTGGAGAAATAGTCGCCGTTGATGTCAATTAAGGCCGGGATAGCCTGGTTGTTGAACACCTCGCAGATGATGTCCAGGTATGCGCCGACAGCCATAGCAAACACCTTGGTCTTATCCGAGGACAGGGCGAAGGAACCAACCGACTGATGGCCCAGAAGGATGAAGTCCGCCAGTACGGTCATGGCAATGCGGCTGTCGTATCGCTCAATGACCGCTGTGGTGTCAAACTGCCGGGAGCCGCCCGTTGACAGCAGTTGCAGCGTCCAGCCGTTGGGGACGGTCAGGCCCTCCATGCTGTCTCTGCGGATGTTCTGCACGATCTTGTCCGCGTTGACGCGAATTGCGACCATGTCCGGGTCGTCCTCGTCCCAGATGTTCAGGCCCTCCGGCGCGGTCAGCACAGGGAAACCGGCCAGGTCGCGTTCAATGCCGATGCCCTCTATTTCCTGGATGCGCCGCTTGAAATACCAGTCGCGGTATGCGTTGCGAAGGACGCTGCGGCCCTCCGGGTTGCCCTTCCTGCTCTTGGTGCGGAATAGCAGCAGTTTTTCAGCCGGTATTGTGATAAGGCCGAAGTCTGGCGGCGGGTTTTGGGTCATGCCGATCACGTTGTCGTTGTCGTCATACTCCCACTGGTAAAGCGTGTCCTGCGCCCGGATGGGGAGCTTCTGCCACCCGATAAGACCGTCTGTGTATTTGCTGCGCAGGCGCGGGTCTTTCTTTTTTCCACAGCGCCTCTTGTACACGATTTCATGTGCCGACCAGCCGTAGGTCAGGAACGACAGGATTTCGGAAATAGTGTCGCTCCATGTGTCCTGCATATCGTCCATGCAGGACTGTACGAACTCTGCCGCTTCTTCGTCCTCTGGGGTGTTCCCTCCGGGCTGCACAGTCCAGTCCGCATGACGGGTCAGCATCTCGATGGAGTACAGCATCGCGCCGATGATGTCGTCGTTGTCCGCCATCTCCTGATAGGCGGCGATTCCTCTGTGGCCCCGTAGCTCGGTTAAAAATTCCTCGTAGAACACGCCGCCATAGCGTTTCTGTCCCAAGCGGCCAATCTCCTTGAAGTTTGGCATTCCGTCTGTCTCCTTTCCGTGGATGGTATAAGCAAAGCGCACCCGTTTCCAGGTGCGCTGTATGGTTTCTGTTCACTTTTTCCACGCTACCATTTTAGCACGGACAGCCCGACGATAAAATGGCCACTTTTTCGCACGGCCTCCGCTGGCGGAGCGCCATATTATTATAGGTTTAAGGTTTAAGGTTTAAGGTTTAAGGTTTAAAGCCCGGATTGTACTGTGCAAGTATCGTACTTGCACAGTACTTGTACTGTACTCGGCAAAAATCCGCAAAGCCGTAATTGACCGCGCCCACACAGGAATGGTATAATTGCAACACACAAAGGAGGAGATGGATATGGCGAAACATAGACGCTCATCAACGCGAGGAATGGTCAAGCGATATGCCACATACAAA
>JAJQBC010000134.1 GCA_021203465.1 Lachnospiraceae bacterium
CTATTGAAGCTTTTCGCGGATGTGTTCAACTTGCACTTGCAATTTTCGTAAAATTTCTTTTATATGTTTTACGGGCATTTGGATTATTTTCAGCAGCGGCAACTAAATTTACCCGGCCTGTCTGCATAAACCCAAGGCTTAACCCTCCGGCTCCGGAAAACAAATCTATAACATTATACTTGTTAATAGCAAATCGCCTCCTTACTGTACCAAAAAAGCATTATTATAAGTTGACAACAATTTCGCCATTTTCTTTCTCATACTCAGCAACATAGTTTTTGAGTATGTTTTCTATCTGGGCGCGATATGTTCGATCATTATCCTTTGCAAGCTGTTTCAGCTTTTGTTGCAAAGTATCATCAAGTCTTAAAGGATACGCATTCTTTTGTTTCATTTAGATGTACCTCCCTATCTTTTTTACATCTATTCTTCATCTAAAACATTATAGCAGCCTTTCTTGAAAATTTCAAATACTTTCTCTTTGACTCTTGAAAGAACCTTCTCCAATCACAGCACAAAAAGTGCTACTGAAACTGTATGGGAAACCATGTAAGTATCAAAGTAGCACTTTTATAATTTTCAAGTTAATTCTCTGTTTAACTTCGGCATTTATTATTCTGTTAATACTATAACTTACCATTTGTTATTTTCAAAATATGCCCATGCTTTTTCAGCTACCATAACTACGGCATAAGCAACAAAAGGGCAAATAATAAGAATGACAGCAGTTTTAGCGTCATCTCCATAAGCAAGACCTGCTCTCCACTCTGTCACCGCCTTGTACACACAATAGAAACCATAAAGCATTGCAACACATGAAACCCCCGCAACAATACGAGCTATAAATGTAATCACATGAAAAACAAACGCCAGCGGCGTAAAGAAAATTGGACGCAACACATCAAGAATACTTTCAAATCTCTCTCTTCTTCTTCTCTCTTTTGCTTCCTGCTCTGCATATTGCCGCCTAGATATTTCCATTTCTTCCGGCGTAGGCCACTTAATCCCAGAATTCATGATTGCATCAACTAAGTCTTTCCCATGAAGATTTTCAAATTCGTCAGTCTTTTTCTCATTATATTTTTTCATCTAGCTATACCTCATACATTGTAAACTATTCGTCACGCTTCTTTCTCACTGCTGTTCTAAACTCTGGCATATTCAAATGCCGATAAGTATATTCATCATCCAATTTATAATATGTTTGCCGAAATTGAAATTTCACTGCATCAAACGGCGGCTCATCCGGATTTATTAAGACAGCTCCTGCACTTTTATTTGTTAATCCAAAGAAATATTTGGCGGTTCCTTTCGCTGCCCTATAATCCAAATCCTTGGCAATGTAAAGCATAAGTTCATCTATTGTGATCGGCTTACCGTCTAGCCTCTCTACCATCTTAAACCATGGCATGTGTAGTGTTAAATCATCCTAGAATTCTCTCGCCATTTCCAGACGGTCTGCCGAGTTGAGCGATTCTAAAGAATCATATGGCGGATTCCTATGTTCAAATCTCCTACTGACCCAGTTACCTGTTTTCAGCTTCAATTTAGAGCTTTCCAAATCTTTTACAGCATAGAGATACATATTCGCCTCTTGCTTTTTTTGACGGCGCACTTCATATGACAGTTTCTTGAACGCCTCTTCATTTTGGGAAATAAACTGACTTGTCTCACTGTAATCCTCAAAGTCAGGGAATGGGACTTCCAGCGCAACTGCGATAATAATCGCATAGTCACGCATTCTTTGTGTTGCTGGCATTTGAACACCTCCTATAAACTCATTTCTGACATTATAGCAGAAATTTAAAGAATAGTACAGCTACATGGACTATTTTTAAAAAACATCTTCGTATAATTGCTACATAGATTTGCATAGGGAGGTATTCAGGTTGAGATTGAACAAGGCTGTTAGCAGACGATTGTCCGAATTGTTGACAGAAAAAAATATGACAGCATACAAGTTGTATCTTGCCAGCGGCATCCCTAAATCCACCATTGGAAATATTTTAAATTGTACATACGAATCAGTAAAACTACGAATCATCCATGAGCTATGTCAAGGATTGGGAATTAGCCTGTCTGAATTTTTCGATTCTCCCCTTTTCGGTGTTGACAATCTGGAACCATAAGCAGAAACAACTTTCTAAATAAAAACCCCGGCATTTGATGATTGCCGAGGTTTTCCATTTCATATAAATATATCAATCATTAACAGTTTCGTTTTAGAGACAAATCTCCGCTGATTATAAAAGGTACTTTTCTTTTCTCTTTTATTGCTTTTAAGACAAAACCTGTCCTGCACATAAAATATGTTCTCATGGAGATTTTATCCCTTTTGCGACAAAACTAGCCTCTAAAAAATTTTCCCTTAATGAAATAAAGACATTGCTCCGTTTATTCCAGAAAATCCTTCAGCTTCCGGCTGCGGCTCGGATGACGCAGCTTCCTGAGTGCCTTCGCCTCAATCTGACGGATGCGCTCACGCGTCACATTAAACTCCTTGCCCACCTCTTCCAGTGTACAGGCGCGCCCGTCGTCCAGCCCAAAGCGCAGGCGCAGCACCTTCTGTTCGCGCTCCGTCAATGTCCCAAGCACCTCGACCAGCTGCTCTTTCAGAAGCGTGAAAGCCGCCGCATCCGCAGGAACCGGAACATTGTCGTCCTGAATAAAGTCGCCCAGATGGCTGTCCTCCTCCTCGCCGATCGGCGTTTCCAGTGAGACAGGCTCCTGAGAAATCTTCAGGATCTCGCGCACACGCTCCACCGGCATATTCATTTCCGCCGCGATCTCCTCCGGCGTTGGCTCACGGCCAAGCTCCTGCAGGAGCTGACGAGACACACGGATCAGCTTGTTAATCGTCTCAACCATGTGCACTGGAATGCGGATCGTCCGCGCCTGATCCGCGATCGCACGCGTGATCGCCTGACGAATCCACCAGGTCGCGTAGGTACTGAACTTATAGCCTTTGCGATAGTCAAACTTCTCCACCGCCTTGATAAGGCCCAGATTTCCTTCCTGAATCAGATCGAGGAAGAGCATCCCGCGCCCGACATAGTGCTTCGCAATGCTGACCACAAGACGCAGATTTGCCTCCGCCAGACGTTTCTTGGCCTCCTCGTCGCCCGCCTCCATCCGCTTCGCGAGTTCAATCTCCTCCTCCGTGGTCAGAAGCGGCACCTTGCCGATCTCCTTCAAGTACATGCGCACCGGGTCCTCGATGCTCACGCCGTCCGGGACGGAAAGGTCGATCTGCTCCATGTCCACTTCTTCCTCATCGGTCAGGATAAGCGTATCATCGTCATCATCGGTGATCCGGAGCACGTCCACATTATTGTGCTCGAGGTATTCCAGCACCTTCTCCAGCTTTTCCGGACTAAGCTCCATATCGCTGAAGAAATCGCTGACTTCCTGATATTCCAGCGCATTTTTCTTCTTTTTCGCCAGCTCCAGCAATTCTTTCAGCTTCTCGTTAAATTTTGCCACATTTTCGTCCATACTGGTTCTTCCTTCCATAATTGTTCCTATTTTCTCCTTAATCCAGAGAAATATGCAGTTTCTCGATTTCCCGGCGTTTGCGGACGATTTTCATAAGGGTATCCATGTCCCCCGGTTCCATATTTTCCGTCTGCCAAGCAATGCTCTGCTGCTTTACTCTCAGGATCGTCTCCTGCAATGCCTTTTCCTCCTCAGTCCGTCCGCCCAGAGACGGCAGTTGCGCCCCCAGCGCGGCGGACAGCTTCTTCTGGTCCTCCTCTTCTGTGAAATATTGATACAGCGAGGCCGGCTGAAACATTCCTGCCTCTGTCTGTTCCTTCAAAAGCTCCACGGCCTTCCGACACAACGGATCCGTGAAATCCTCCGGCTCCACATAGCGCGAAATGCTGCGGAAATGCTTTTCGTCCGCGCTCATCCAACCCAGCAGCAGCCTCTGCGCTGCGGGCTCCATATCGTCCGGCTTCTTCCTGCCGGGCGGCGGCTTCGGCGCAGCTGCCCGCGGCATCCCGCCCAGACGCTCACCGGTCTGGCTTACCAGCTTCCGGAGCTGCTCCGTACTCAGATGATATCTCGCCGCCGTGGCCTCTATATAATTATTCCGCTCGATGCCCGCTTCGAATTCCAGAAGCTTCCCGGACACCTCCCGGAAAAATGCCGTCTTACTCTCCGGGTCCTTCAGATCGTAATTTCGCTCCAGAATGCGCAGTTCAAAGAAGAAGCTGCTCTCGGCGGAATCGATCCGCTTCTGAAACTCCTCCGCGCCGAGCGCCCGGATAAATTCATCCGGATCCTTGTAGGGTTCCATATTGATAACCCTTGCCCGCAGCCCCGCGTCCTTCAAGATCGGAATCGCGCGCGCCGCCGCCCGTACTCCGGCGTCGTCACTGTCGTAGGTCAGCAGCACTTCGTTCGTGTAACGCTTCAAAATGACCGACTGCTGCTGCGTAAAGGCCGTCCCGAGCGAAGCCACCGCCTGATTGAATCCCGCCTGATGCAGTGCAATCACATCCATATAACCCTCACAGAGAATCATATTCGGTTTCCGGCTCGCCTTCGCCAGATGCAGGCCGTACAGATTGCGGCTCTTGTCAAAAGCCCGCGTCTCCGGTGAGTTCAGATATTTGGGCTTCGCATCGCCCATAACGCGGCCTCCAAAGCCGATCACACGGCTGCGTGTGTCCATGATCGGAAACATGACGCGGTTCCAAAAGCGGTCATACATACCGCGCTTTTCATCCGCATTCATGAGGCCGGACTCCTTCAGCAACGAATCCGGATACCCCTTGCTTTTCAGGTATTGATAGAGCTCGTTTCCTCTCTTGCCGGAACAACCGAGCCCAAAACTGCGGATCGTCTCCTGCGAAAGCCCCCTTCCGGTCAGGTACTCGTGCGCCTGCCGGCCCTCAGGCTGGCGCAGCATATAGTAGTAAAACTGTGCCGCCAGTTTATTGACCTCGAGAATCCGGTCCTTCAGATCCCTCTGCTCACGTTCCTCGCGCGATTCCTCCCGCTCGGGCAGCGCGATCCCGGCGCGGTCAGCCAACACCTTCACCGCCTCCGGAAAAGACAGATTTTCATAGTCCATGACGAACCGGAACACGTCGCCGCCGGCGCCACAGCTGAAACAATAGTACATCTGCCGCGGCCTGTTTACATTCATGGACGGATTATGGTCGTTATGAAAGGGACAGACGCACACATAACCGCTGCCCTTGCGCTGTAATTTGATGTAGCCGGAAATCACGTCCACGATATCGCTGCGCGAACGAATTTCCTCCACAAGCTCCTGCGAATAAAAACCCATACAGCACCTGCCTTTTTGTCAGTACCGCCACGCCTCCGGCACAAAAAATTCCCGGAATTTGTCAATGGCAAACTGGTCTGTCATCCCCGAAATATAGTCGCAGACGCTCCGCTCCTGCGTCTCGCCGGCCTTCCACATGCGCTCAATATACTCGTTCGAGAGCAACTCTGGGCGCTCCATATAATAACGGAACAGCTCGCTCACAATATTCTCCGCCTTCTTCTCCTCCGCCTTCGCAACCGGATTCGTATAGACATTTTCAAACATAAAACGCCGGATACCGCGAAACGCCGCGTCCACCTCGTCCGACATCCGAATATCCGGCTGGTCGATACTACTCATGATAATATCGCAGACCATTGTGTTCAGGCGCTCCCGGCCCGACCGCCCCAGCGTTACCCGATACATCTCCGGGATGTCCTCCTCGCGGATAATGCCGCCGCGGATCGCGTCGTCCACATCGTGGTGAATATAGGCAATCTTGTCCGCGAGCCGCACGACCCTGCCCTCCAGCGTGGCCGCACGGCCATCCATCTGATGCTGCAGAATTCCGTCACGAACTTCCCACGACAGGTTCAGCCCGCGTCCCTCCTTTTCGAGCTTCTCCACAACCCGGACGCTCTGTATGTAATGGGCAAAGCCCTCAGAACAGACCCGGTTCAGTACCCGCTCTCCCGCATGGCCAAAGGGCGTATGCCCAAGGTCATGCCCGAGCGCAATCGCCTCGGTCAGGTCCTCATTGAGCCGGAGCGCGCGCGCGATCGTCCGCGCGACCTGAGAGACCTCCAGCGTGTGGGTCAGACGCGTCCGATAGTGATCGCCCTTCGGTGCGAGAAAGACCTGCGTCTTGTGCTTCAATCTGCGGAAAGACTTGCAGTGGAGGATGCGATCCCGGTCACGCTGATAAATCGGCCTGATCTCGCAGGGAGGCTCGTCCACGGCACGTCCCCGTGAATCACGGCTCCTCGCCGCGTACGGGCTCAGGAAACGGCACTCCCACTCCTCTGTTTTTTCACGAATCGTCATCGGGCACTCCCCCCTTCTTTTCAATATATACTGTACAGAACCGGCACAATAATCACTGTAAGCACGCCGGTCACGACAATCGCCAGACTTCCCATCGCACCCTGAATCTCGCCCAGCTCCAGCGCGCGGCTCGTGCCAATCGCATGGGAGCCAGTCCCGAGCGCAAGGCCCTGTGCAATCGGCTCCTTAATGTGCAGCAACTTAAAGATCGAAGTGGCAAAGATCGGACCAATCGTACCCGTGATGGTAATCGCCATGATCGACACGACCTGAATGCCGCCCAGCTCCTCGTTCACGCCGAGCGCAATCGCGGTTGTGATCGACTTCACCGACATGGAAGCATACATCGCCTGATCAAAGCCGAACAGCTTTGACATCACGAAAATCATCGCCGCGCAGGCCAGCGTTCCGGACAGGATGCTGATGATCACCGCATCAGCATAGTCCCGCAGGAGGCGAAGCTGCCGGTAAAGCGGTACCGCCAGACAGACCGTGATCGGCGTCAGCAGATAGTTGATATATTTCGCTCCGTACTCGAAGGTACTGTAACTGATTCCCAGAAGCTTCAGCACCACAATCGCCAGTACGATCGACCAGAACAGAGGGTTCAGGAGCGGATTTTTATGGCGCTTCGCGACCGCCGCACAGACAAAATAGCAGGCAAGCGTCAGGAAGAACCCAAAAAACAAGGATTCCTGCAGCAAACTATCCACGATGTTCCTCCCCCTTTCTTCTCCGAAAGCGAACCAGCGCCTGCGCTGTCAGGCCGGTTACCGCATAGACGAGCAGTGTTGACAATATGGAAATCACGACGATTCCGGCCAGCGAATCCGCCAGCAGCCCAAAGGACTCCATCAACGCCACCCCAGGCATCACAAACACCAGCGGCATAATATCAATCAGAAAATCCGCGACGTCCTCAACCTGCTCCAACTTCACAATGCCTGTGCAAAGGCATAACAAAAGCAACAACATTCCATACACACTCGCAGGTACCGGAAGCGGAAGCAGCGTATTCAACAGCTCGCCGACAAAGGCGAAACCTGCAATCCGCGCAATCTGATACATGTATTTCATTCTCTCATTCCTCTTTTCTTCCGTTCGGGATACTTCTTTTTCCCGACCATATATTTTTTCATCCAGGCAAAGGTTCGTTCTTCGCCATACTTGTCCAACATGCGCAGAACATACTCAAGCAGAGCGCTCGTTTCCGGATGAATCATGTAGCTGTCCTTCCCCTTTTCATAATATGCCAGAGGAGAATGCTGCGTATACTTCGCTCCCTCGTACACCTTTGAGGCAGCGATTCGATCCATAATCATCTCATTCACGTACTTGAGCGGCATCTTCACGCCTTCCATACGGTGCGTTTCGATGTTGTAGTCCGTCCAGTATTCATAATGATGCCGGTTTCTGCCCTTATGATGCATCCATGCGACGGAATAACCCTTATCCTTGCGCTCCGCGTTGTTCGGGCTGCAATAGCCCTGATAGTAGCGGCAACCCTGCCAGAATTCGGACGGCGAATACTTTGAGAGGTCATGCGTCAAGCCCTGCCAGTACATCCCCACCCGGAAACAATGCCGCGCAACCATGATCCGATGCTCCGTGATCGTGTGAAAATGTCTCCATATATTAATCAGCTTCATGCTTTCCTTCCTGCCATCACCAGTATCGTCCGCGGCGGAATCTCCACGGTCTTACCTGTCCGCCGCGGAAGCGCAGAACCATCCTCAAAAAATGCCCCGTCCTCACGTCCGGTATCCGCAACGATCTGCCATCGCTGCCCTGCCGGAGCCTTCGGCACGGCGAGCTCCAGCGCCTCCTCGTGCATGTTGACCGCCACATAAAGCGCTTCCTCACCCGCATACAGAATACCGATATGGCGACTGTCGCTCTCAAAATCACCGTACCAGGCACGGCTGCCATGATAAGAAATCGCTGGCGTACCCTGCACACGGGCAGATTTCCGCCCGAAAGCCGGATGCTTCCTGCGGAACGCGATCGCGTCCCGCGCAAAATGCTGCAGCGCAAGTTCCTTTTCATCCTGCGGCCACTGAATCCAGGAAACCTCATTGTCCTGACAGTAAACATTATTATTTCCCTGCTGAGAATTTCCCATTTCATCGCCGTCGTAGATCGCAGGGACACCCTGCGCCAGAAGCGTCAGCAGCAACGCGTTCCGCGCCTGTCTGGCACGCAACTCCTCCAACTCCGCATCGTCAGAAGGGCCTTCCACCCCATAATTGCAGCTGTAATTGTGATCGCTTCCGTCGAGATTCCCCTCTCCGTTCGCCTCATTGTGCTTCTCCTCATAGCGCAGCGCGTCCGCCAGTGTGAAGCCATTGTGTCCGGCCACATAATTCACGACGCCATACTGCACCGGATTCCTGCACAGGCACTCCGCAGTCTGCCACACAACATCCGCGTCTCCGCGCAGGAAACGCCTTATCTTCACAAGAAAATCATCATTATATTCATATAGCCGCCGTTCGCGCGGACGATACTCCTTTTCGTAAACACGCTCCACCGGCAGGGTATCACTCATGATCTTCGTCTCGCCCAGCAGCGGATCAAGCGCCAACGCGAGGATCGGCGCGCCGCTTCCGGTCACATGGACGCCGTCAATATGGTAGTCGCGGACCCAGTGACGAATACAGTCAAGCGCAAGCTCCGGAGACGTGTACTCCGGGAAAGAAAACTCGAGAATCAGTTCGATTCCATTTCGATGCAGCTCCTTCACCAGACTCTTCAGCTCCCGTACCGGGTCACCGGACGCGCTGTAGGCAGATTTTGGCGCAAAGAAGAATGCCTCTCCATATCCCCAGTAATTGCCGGACAATGTCCCGCGCTTCCGCACCGGCATGTGCCTGCGCTCCGCACGCGCGCCGCCCGTCTCTGCGAACTCATAAACCGGCATCAGTTCGAGCTGTGTGATCCCCAGTTCTTTTAGATAAGGAATCTTCTCACGGATCCCCTCGAAGGTTCCGGGATGTTTCACTTTTGCGGTCACATCCATCATGAAGCCCCGTGGATGCGTTACATAGAGAACGCAGTCCTCCTCCGCAAGCCGCAGCGGCCTGTCATCCTGCCACGGATAACTTTCCGGGCGCGCGGCGCAGCGAACCGCATGCTGCCCCTCCGGAACTTCGCCCCAGAAAGCACGCCCGCGCAGCTCAACCGCGTAGGGATCCTGCACAATACATCCGCCGATCCTGTAGTTGTACTCATAATCTCTCAGAGGAAAATGGCGGAGCCGCATCGCGCAGACATCCGCGAAACGCATCTCATCCGTAAACGGCAGCTCCACATCGGGCTCGTCCATACCCTTCCGATAGAGGATCAGGCTGCATTCCTGTCCGTCCCGCACACTTACCGCAAAGCAGGCATCTCTTCCCACCTTCGTCACGCCCATCCGCTCCGGGTCTCCGGTGCTGACATGATACTCGAACATCGCCATCCTCCTCTCCTTTTTCCTGTAGTCGATACTACACCCAATTATATGTATAATAGCACCCGAAGACCCCCTTGGCAAGCGAAAGCTTTGGGTTGTGGAAAGTGAGTGCACAGGGTCTGCTGCCTGCGCACCCACTATGCAGACTGTCTGTTCGCGAAAGCCCGGCGGGACATTTCCGTCGGGCTTTTCTCAATTTATATCTTCCATTTGAAAAAGAGCCGGATCTCAACCTGCATAGGGGATCATCTCAAAATACTCATACTCTGACACGTCGTCGATGTAGAGCTCCCATGTATCCTCCCCGTCGCCGCGCGCGTAGGAGATGCTCCCCTTCTCACCGCTGTCCTCATCGCGATAATACGCAGTCCCCGCGTTGTCAGAGCCTGTGATGCGGATACGTGTCCCCACCGGCAGCACAGTCGCCTGCCCATCCACCGTGACCGGCAGCTCCCTCGCCACGGTCAACACACGCCAGGGATAATTGTCAGAACGAATCTCAAAGACATCCTCCGTCTGCATGAGCTCGCCGTTCTCCCCAATCACATAGTCCATATATGCGTCGTAGCTGCCAAGCACGTCCAGATGAATGCGCAGCGTCTGCACCTCCGTTCCGACCGTCCCGCCCTGCAGGCTTACGTCTTCGAGACGGCTGCGCAGCACGGGACTGCCGTCCGTGATCTCATAGAGAAAGCTGACATAATCGTCTGAGGCGTAGTCAACGTCAAACAGCACAAAGCTGCGCCCGTCGGACAGATGCAGCAAATACGCCTCGCCGAAACTGCCAAATTCGCCCACATCCAGAGCTTCTCCGTTCAGGTCGAGCGACACCGGCGCCATCCCGTAATCCTCATCCGCAGGCATCTCGATGCGTAACGTCCCCGCTTCTGTCTCCACGTCCATGTTCACGGAAAACCTGCCGACTCCCGTATCGCTCATTCCCGCATAATCTTCCTTCATATAAGTATCGAATTCATCATAAGGGCAACACACAAAGGCCGCACCCATGGCATAGGGACCCACTTCATAAGGATCAAACACAAAGGTAATGCCCTCCGCGTCCAGATACCAGTCCGGCTCCGTCTCCCACATGGCCTCGACTGTCTCCGCATAGTCCTCGAAGAGCTCGTCGCCGTGCTCCGCCGCGAGCTTCTCCACAATCCACTGCTGCGCCGCGGACTGAAAACCATCCTCGTCCGCCAGAATGTCAGAGAGCGCCAGAATTTCTCCGCTCTGCGCATCAAAAGTCACGCCGGTATAGCCGGAATTTCCGTGTGCGCCGCCGGTGTAGGCATAACTCAGGATCGTGAGGCTCAAGACGCTCTCGTCCACGCGGCAGAGCTCCGCCTCCCGCCACACACTATAATAATAACTGTCCGCATCCCACTCTGCATACGCGGCCTCCTCCGCAGCATAACCGTAAAATTCCTCGCAGCTCTCCCAGAATTCTTCCACCTGCTCCTCATTCCATCCGGCCACGGCATCGCTGAGAGCCTCATAGCTCTCCCCGCTGACAGAAACGCTGACATTTTCCGCGTGCATAAGCCAACATGCGCCGTCCTCGCTGTACCAGTCCCGGTAGTTCGTCCCGGTTTCCACCTGAGGAGCCGCGTTTTCGGAAAAGGACCCCTCCTGCGAGGTTTCCGACAACTGCTCCTGCGCGCTTTCCTCCGCAGAGGATTCTTCTACCTCAGTCTTTGTAGCCTCCTCCACGGGAGCATTCTGATCCTCCGAACCTGCACAGCCCGTGAGCAGTGTGCAGACCAGCGCCAGACCTATGGAAATTTTTCTGTATTTCATAAACATCCACCTGTCTCTTCTTTCTCCCTTGTTTCACCTCGGAATTACTGATTTTAGGGCTGATTCCTATATGCCTTTTCACAATAAACCGACATGTCCCATGGTAACGGCAGCACCGGACATGCGAGTCCGATGCCCTGCGCGTCATATCTAATACTTGATCGTTCTCCGCTATGCTCTGATCCATGCCCAATGAGCATCATTGACGCTCAGTACCTTCCCATTTCGTTTTGAACGGCTACAATAAAAAACAGCCTCCGGGCGCCGCCCATACAGGACGACACCGGTGAAGACATTGTAGCACAGATTCAATCTGCGAAATCTTAAGATTTCTGAAATCTCAAATCCTCCTGTGTTTTATCTGATCGTCTTTCTGTCTGTCTCAGACATGTCGAGCTTTGCGATTTTCCCCAAGTGCTGCCTCTACTTTGCTTTCTCCGTCGCAAGACCAACCGGGGAAACCAGCCTATTTTGCCCAGCCTCCGCCCGCTGCCCCGGCAGGATGTCCTTATAGCGGTACACACTGAGAGTAAGCCCGAGCAGAATATAGGAGCAGATCACATTGCTGCCGCCCTGCGAGAAGAAGGGCAGTACCGTACTCATCACCGGGGAGAGCCCCAACGTCATGGCCAGCGTCAACAAGGTCTGCGAGAAAAAGACGACGCCGCAGCTAAAGCCCAGGATCATGCCAAGCTGATTTCTCTGCCGCAACGCGGTGCGGAACACGCGGCCGATCAGTGAGAGCAGAAAGAGTACAACCGCCGCCGCGATTACGAGACCGCAGGTCCAGGCGATGCTGACCAGGATATACTCGCTGTTCGCACCGGGCAGCGTATCAGAAAGCTCCCCGCCGCTTTGCATACCGATGAGGCTGCTTTCCGTCAGAAACTGCCTGGCCACCTGCTCCGTGTAAGCCGTCTCCGATGAGCCGGAGACAAAAGCTGCAAGGCGCGCTGTCTGGTAAGAGGTCAGTCTGCCGCTTGCACCCAGAAAGAGCAGGCCCGCGGCGGGCAGCACCACCGCGATGCCGCTGAGAATAGCAAGCACCTTCTTTTTCGCCACCACATACCAGCCCTTCCCAATCGCAAAGGCCAATACCGCCGCGAGCATCAGACCGAAGAGCGCTGCACGGCTGAAATAGCTCAGCCGCAGCATCAACAGAACCGGAACCGTCAGCCACAGAAGGATTTTCCATAAGCAACGGTATCCCTGTCCGCGATAGCTGTACAGCACCGCGCCGAAAAGCGGCACATAGAGCACGGTGAGCGCGCTCAGCGGGATATAGAAGACCCCAAGACCAATACCGATCGCGCTCCCATTCATCCGGATCCCCATGGGAAGGGCGAGCGCTATCAGAAAAAGCACGACTCCCGCCGCCCGCCTGCCGTATTTCGCAAGGACGCTGTAGTCGAGCCGGTAAATCAGCAGCATCAACGCAAAACCAACAACCGTAAAAAGAATATGCCGCAGGGCAAGCGAATTGCCGAGTAAATATTCCTGCGACAGTGACAACTGCGCCGCGACGCTGAGCAGGCTCAAAGTCCCGACGATCCAAAGCGAATGCCAGTCCATCCGCGGCCGATGAACGCCGTCCAGTGCGACGCCCGCCTCCACCGGGTCGCCCATCTCGCGCACCGCCTTTTCAAGCGCCTCCTCCGGAAACAAGCCCTCCGCCTCGTAGGTCTCCGCCTGATCGCGGATGTGTGCCTCCATCTCTTCGCGCACAAAACCGCGCGCCCTTTCGCAGCGGATCTGCTCTGTGACCGTGCCAAGATATTCCTCCATCCGCATCGTCACACCTCCATCGCCAGCACGCCTGAGACCGCCCGCGAGTAAGTCTCCCACTCTTCTTTCTTCCGCTCAAGCTGCTTTCTGCCCTCTTTCGTGATCTGATAGTATTTTCGGGTCTTTCCCTGCACCTCGCGCTCGTAGGACGTGAGGAAATACTTCTCCTCCAGCCCGTGCAGCAGCGGGTAGAGCGTCCCCGCTTTCAGCTCGAATACGTTCTGCGAACGGCTGCGCAGCGCCTCGATCATCTCGTAACCGTACATGTCCTTCTCCGAGAGTAGCTTTAGAATCATCATCCCCATGCTGCCGGAGAGCAGCGTTCTGTCAATCGCCATGTTTCTCGTCCTCCTTCTTGTTATATAGATATTCTATGTATCGTTCTTCTATATATTATATCGAGCATCTACATATGTCAAGACAAAAATGCTATCATAAAAAAAGGTCCGCAAAGCAAAAAGTTTTGGTCCTGCCAAGTCGGAAATCCCTGTTTTTCATAAAGTATCTGACATGCAAACCAGAAACTTTTGCTTTTTGGTCGATTGTAAAATGAAGTTGAACACCTAAAAAATCCATAGCGATTGAA
>JAJQBC010000055.1 GCA_021203465.1 Lachnospiraceae bacterium
AATATTTTGCTTTTATTCTAGCTGCGATAATCAGCGTTAATATTCACGTACTCGTGGGTCAGGTCGCAGCCCCAGGCAAGGGCAGTCTCAGAGCCCATCTTGACGTCGGCGATAGCGGTCACATAATCTTCGGAGAGGATTTTTGTGGCGAGGTCTTCGCTGTAACCGGTGGAGACGCCGTTCTCGATGATCTTGATTTTGCCTGCGGCGCTCTCGAACCAGAGGTCGACACGCTCGGGATCGAACTGCGCGCCGGAGTAGCCCATGGCGCAGAGGATGCGGCCCCAGTTTGCGTCGTGGCCGTAGATCGCGGCCTTGGTCAGCGTCGAGGTGACGATCGACTTTGCGAGGGTCTTTGCCTGTTCATGAGATTCGGCGCCAATGATCTTCGCCTCGAAGAGGCAGGTCGCGCCTTCGCCGTCACCGGCGATTTTTTTCGCGAGCTCGGTGTTGACGTAGTGGAGCGCTTCTTTGAATGCCTCATAATCCTCGCCCTCCGCGGAGATGACGGGATTTCCGGCCAAGCCGTTCGCGAGCAGCAGCAGGGTGTCGTTCGTCGAGGTGTCTCCGTCCACGGAGACCATGTTGTAGGTGTCCTGCACGTCGTCGGAGAGGGCTTTCTGCAGCATCTCCTTCGTGATCGCGGCGTCGGTCGTGAGAAAGCTCAGCATCGTGCACATGTTGGGGTGAATCATGCCAGAGCCCTTGCACATGCCGCCGATCGTGACGGTCTTGCCGCCGATCGTGACCTCCGCGCCGACGTATTTGGGCTTTGTGTCGGTCGTCATGATCGCGCGCGCGGCCTCAAGTCCGGCCTCTTCGGTAAACTGTTTTTCGTCCGCAAGCTTCGCGGCGCCCGCCGCGATGCGGTCGATCGGGAGCTGCATGCCGATCACGCCGGTGGAGGCGACCAGCACGGAGTCCGCGGGAATATTTAGCGCTGTTGCAGCGGCCTCGGCGGTCTTTTTACAGTAGCCGTAGCCCTCCTCGCCGGTGCAGGCATTCGCGATACCGGAATTGATAACAACGGCGCGGGCGGGCTGTCCGCCGTACACGAGTGCCTGATCCCACTTGACCGGCGCGGCCTTGACGAGATTCGTCGTGAAGGTACCTGCCGTCACGCAGGGCGTTTCGCTGTAAATGAGCGCCATATCTTTCCGGCCTTTGTATTTAATTTCCGCCTCCACGGCCGCAGCTGCGAAGCCCTTCGCGGCCGTCACGCCGCCTGTGATTATTTTCATATTGCTCTCCAATCCGCCGCCGATTTTGCGGCATATTTCTATCGCATTTCATCTTACCGAATTTCGGCACATTCAGAAACATCATAAACTACTTTAATCTGCAGCAATGACAACATCATGATTTGTCAATTATAAAATCTTCTTATGCTGCAGGTTTTCATATGGCCTTCGCAGCAAGTGCGAAGACCTGTTCTGAATAGTTATAAATCTTCAAAGCAAAGTTTTTTTATCGCCCACAATAAATGCTCAGACATCGTCTTCTTCAATAAACGCAGTGATATTCTCCTCATTCAGCGTAAAGTCATAGTAGTTCAGATCCTGCCGCTTCGTCCATCCGATCTTGTTCCAGAACGCGTTTCCAATGTCGTTTTTCGTGAAGGCGATCAGCGACACTTTATTGATCTGCTCCGCGCGCAGCGCTTCCATGCAAGTCACGACCATGGCCTTTCCGACGCCCCGCCGACGGTAACCCTTGCGCACACACACGTGATAAAAGCAGCCCCTTCTGCCGTCATGTCCGCAGAGAATCGCGCCGATCAGCAGATCGCCCTCCCAAGCGGTAACGCTCGTCGTCGGGTTTCTTTTGAGGAAGCGCTCCACACCCTCACGGGAGTCGTCGATGCTGCGAATGCCAAAGCCACGAATCGTCATCCAGAGTCCGTATAATTTATCGTAATCGTCTATGGTCATCACGCGGATATCCATTTTCCAGTTCCTCTCTTACGGGAACAGCGGCGGCATCCGCAGTCCCTCTGCCTCGTCGAAGCCGAACAGCAGGTTCATGTTCTGCACCGCCTGACCGGCCGCGCCCTTGACCAGATTGTCCATTGCGCCCATCATAACGATGCGCTTTGTCCGCGGGTCAATCTTAACATTCACATCCACGAAATTGCTGCCCTCCACCCAGCGGGTCTGCGGGCAGACGCCCTCATCCAGCACGCGCACGAAAAATTCTTTCCCATAATACTGATCGTAAATAGCTTTTACTTCCTCATAGGAAACGTCCTTTTTCAGTGACGCATAGGCTGTCACGAGAATGCCCCTCTGCATCGGCACGAGATGCGGCATGAAGCTGATCACGACCGGCTCGCCCGCCGCATAAAAGAGCTGCTCCTCGATCTCCGGCGTGTGCCGATGGGAGGCCACCCCGTAAGCCTTGATATTTTCATTGACCTCGCAGAAGAGGTTGTCCACCTTCGCCCCGCGGCCCGCGCCGGAGGTGCCGGACTTCGCGTCGATGATAAGCGTGTTCGGGTCGATCAGCCCCTCCTTCACGCAGGGGTAGACGGAAAGGAAGCTGCAGGTCGGATAGCAACCCGGATTCGCGATCAGACGCGCCTTCTTCACCACCTCGCGGTTAATCTCGCAGAGTCCGTAGACGGCCTCGCCGATGTACTGCGGAGCCTTATGCTCGATGCCGTACCATTTCTCATAGACCGATACGTCCTTAATCCGAAAGTCCGCGCTTAAGTCGATGATTTTTACCTTATTTAAAATATCCTCGTTCACGAGGGAGGCGCAGAGCCCCTGCGGCGTCGCCGTGAAAATCACGTCCACCGCATCCGCCATCGCCGCCATATTGTCGTCCAGACATTTCGCATCCACCATCTGAAACATGTTCTGGTAAACCGAAGCATAGGCTTTATCCACATAACTCCGGGAGCCGTACCACGCGATCTCCACATCCTTGTGGCCGAGCAGCAGCCGCACCAGCTCCGCTCCGGCATAGCCGGTCGCCCCGATAATTCCCGCTTTTATCACTTTTTTATACCTCTCAATCCTGCCCCTTTGCCGGGACTTTCCTATCATAAACCAATTAAAAAGGAAAGTAAAGTAGAATTTCCCGCCGCAGTATTGCATAATTATACATTCTTTATCTAATTTATGCAATATATTTTTATAAAAATTCGGAATTTATGTATAATCTTTCACTTGCAATCAGTTTTCTATTGTTGTATAGTAAAAATACTGGGATTTCGGGAGCATTTCAGCGCGAACAGAAATCCGCAGTATCATTACATACACATCTGAGGAGGAATCTCATTATGAAGGAAAAAGTAATTCTGGCCTATTCCGGCGGACTTGACACGACCGCCATCATCCCGTGGCTGAAGGAAACCTTTGACTATGACGTTGTCTGCTGTTGCATCGACTGCGGCCAGGGAAACGAGCTGGATGGCCTGGAGGAGCGTGCGAAGCTCTCCGGCGCGACGAAATTATATATTGAGGATATCAACGACGATTTCGCGGAAAATTACATTATGCCCTGCGTGCAGGCCGGAGCCGTATATGAGAATAAATACCTGCTCGGCACCTCGATGGCCCGCCCGGCGATCGCGAAGAGGCTCGTAGAGATCGCCCGCAAGGAAGGCGCGACCGCGATCTGCCACGGCGC
This sequence comes from Lachnospiraceae bacterium, assembly GCA_021203465.1. GTDB lineage: Bacteria > Bacillota > Clostridia > Lachnospirales > Lachnospiraceae > Hominiventricola. Next base: position 3,637 of record JAJQBC010000055.1, read on the forward strand.
GACCGGCAAGGGCAACGATCAGATCCGCTTCGAGCTCGGCATCAAGGCGCTGGCTCCGGATATCAAGATCATCGCTCCGTGGAGAATGACGGATGTCTGGAAAATGCAATCCCGCGAGGATGAGATCGAGTACTGCAAACAGCACGGCATCGACCTGCCCTTCGACCACAGCCACAGCTACAGCCGCGACCGCAACCTCTGGCACATCAGCCATGAGGGCCTCGAGCTCGAGGATCCGGCCAACGCGCCGAATTATGACCACATGCTCGTGCTCGGCGTAACGCCGGAGAAGGCTCCCGACGAGCCGGAGCTGGTGACGATGACCTTCGAGAAAGGTGTACCGACCTCGATCAATGGACAGAAGATGAAGGTCGCCGACATCATCCGTGAGCTGAACAGACTGGGCGGCAAGCACGGCGTCGGCATCGTCGACATCGTCGAGAACCGTGTCGTCGGCATGAAGTCCCGCGGCGTCTACGAGACCCCGGGAGGGACGATCCTGATGGAGGCGCATGCACAGCTCGAGGAGCTCGTGCTCGACCGCGCCACGATGGAAACCAAGAAGGATATGGGCAACAAGTTGGCTCAGATCGTCTACGAAGGAAAATGGTTCACCCCCCTCTACGACGCTGTACGCGCCTTCGTAACCAGCACGCAGGAGTATGTGACCGGCGAAGTGAAGTTCCGCCTCTACAAGGGCAACATCATCAAAGCGGGCACCACCTCCCCCTACAGCCTCTACAGCGAGTCCCTGGCCTCCTTCACGACCGGCGACCAGTACGATCACCACGACGCGAGCGGCTTCATCACGCTGTTCGGCCTGCCGCTGAAGGTGCGTGCGCAGATGCTCGCCGCAGTAAAAGAGCAGGAAGCTGCAAAATAGAATCACATAATGAAAGGGCGTTCCCATTCGTTCGGGAACGCCCTCATTTTTTCTTGCATCAATCGGTCACGCAATATTCACTGACAAAATCATCCAATGCCGTGACATCCGCCTCAATCGGAATACTGTTTTGCCACGATTGATAGGAGTTCACCCCGGAATAACCGAGCCAGCCGACGAAGGCCAGCGCGATAAGACCGGCGCAGCAGCGCGCGATCAGCGAATTTCTCTTCTTTTTGGCCTCGATGGCCTTACGATTTCTCTTTTGCTCTTTATAACGATCTACCTTTTCCTGACTCATCGGTTTAACTCCTTAAATTCTATACTTTAAAAGTTGATTGCTCCGCGCTGTATGCCGTTCACATAGCCGTCGCCTGAGACTTTTAAAGTATATCACTCCTGCTCACTGCGCGTCAAGCTCGATCTCGATGTAATCGCCCATCGAGTGCGGCACCTCCATGCAGAGCCAGACCTTTCCATTCTCCAAATAGGAATAACCGTAAGGAGCACTCCCATCCTCCGCGTAGTCATAACTCTCCAGCGAGCGCGCCAGACTGTCAGGACTCTCATAAATACTTTGGATGCGCTCCAGAAAATAAGGGGCAAGCGCCTCATCCACATAATAGCCCTTCCCCTCGAACATATCCTCCGCGAGGAGTTCCACATCCACATGATCTGCGAGCCGGATACTCCCGCCGGTGTTCAGGTCAATATTGTAAGTATATTTAAAAGTCTGTTCGTCGTAAGTGCCATCGGAATACACCCCGTCCATCAGGATCGAAAGCGTATCCACCGTCATGGTCTTCAGTGTATAGGTGACTGTGTAGGTCCCGCCACCGCTCCAGTCTTCCACGGCCATCTGCTCATTCGCGAGCATGATCCCGTTCCACTTTTCCTGAATCTCTTCATCCCCCAGATCCTCGATCTGCGGACAGGAAATCGACACACCGTCTTCCGTCTCAAGAAGCTCCGTCGTCACACGATAAGCAGACTCTATATAAGGATAATATTCCAGATACTCCTCATAAACATTGTAATTCGTCTCCAGCACCTTTCCCTCGACGGTCACCAGCAGAAGCTCACACTGATAGCAGTCCAGAAACGTGTTGGTCACACTTCCCATCACAATATTTTCGCCGGCAGAGCTCAGCTTCTTCACATAATCGGCAAAGGCCTGATTGAAATCCAGCATGACCACACTGTCTCCACCTTGATTGACGCCAAAAGAAATGCTGTTCAATGCTATATCTTCGCTGATATCTAACGCCTCAAGAAGCCGGGTCATAATGGTCTGCTCATCCACTGACTCCACATAAACTGTCGTCTGCACAATATTTTCTGCCAGCTCGTCTCCGCAGTAGATATGCAGGGCAATCCCCTCCGATGTCTCCGCGACCACCGGCTCCACCGGTTCCTCCGTCACCTCCACTGTGCTCTGTGTCTCTGTCAGGAGTTCGGACCCTGTCTCTTTTTTCCCACAACCTGCCAGAAAAACCGCACTCACGAGCAACGTTATCAACACTATCCATCTCTTCATATTATCACTTCCCTGCTCTGTACAGTATATGAATCTGATGATTGATTATAGCAGTTAAATATTGAATATGTGTTACGAACTCGTTACGTTATAATGTCCCGGGCGACGGAAGGGGCGCTCCAGCAGTCGCTTCACTACAATCTGCGGCTCATCGGTCGAGGGATCAAGCGGGTCGGTCAGGATGGTAAACACGCCCGCACGCCGCGCGCCCCATATATCCGTAAAAATCTGGTCGCCGACAAACAGCGTATTCGCCGGAGTCGTCCCCATACGCCTCATCGCCTCCAGATATCCACCTGCCTTCGGTTTTCCGGCCTTGCACACATAGCCGCTGTCCACCTGCTCCGCAAAGGGGCGCACCCGCTCCTCGCCATTATTCGAGACAAGCATCGTCCCCATACCGAGCCCTCGAAGACGCACGAACAGTCGCTTCGCCCGCTCATCCGCCGGCGCGCCGTGCGGCACAAGCGTATTGTCAATATCAAACATGACGCCCCGGTATACCATGGAGAGCGTCTCCCAGTCCAGATCATAGGCCGAGTAAACCGCCTGATTCGGATATAAATTTCTGAAAAACATTGGCCGTCCTCCTGCAAACCATTTTACAGATATCCCCTTCTATAGTCAATCAGTATAGCTCCATCCATCTTCAGTCCTTAAACAAATTTTGTCGCTCTGACAGTAACAAAAGATACCCCGTGGCTTTTCGCCGCACACGGAGTATCTTTTCATTTTCATTTCTTATTATGATTTTTACATCAACACGACCCGCTCGATCTCCGGGCTGCCCTCGCAGCCTTTCCTCTCCAGCGCCTCGGTCAGCACACCGAGCAGTTCCTCGCCGCTCAGCTCCACCTCACACTGGTTCTTCAGGATCACGCGGCAGCCGTGCGCCCCGGTCTGGTACGCGTGGTCGAGCTGGTAGGGCGTGTTCGTACGGAACACGCCAAGCTCACTCAGTACATTTACCATGCGGTAGACGGTCGCGATACCGATATTTTTGTCCCGTTTCGCGGCGCGGTAGTAGATCTCCTTGCAGCTCGTGCACTCCTGCTCGAATACGATGTCGAGAATCAGCCTGCGCTGCTTCGTGATACGCATGCCGCGGCTGCGAAACAGATCCAGTATTTTATCCTTTTCCCGCGCAACGCGGATCAATCTTTCATCGTCCCGCATTTCGAGCAGCCTCCACAGCCATGGCTGCAGCCCGCGCAGCCCTTTCCGGACTTGTGATCCTTCCAGATGCTGCGAATCGCCACCGCTACTATGGCCAGGACCACCAGACCCACTACCAGAGTTCCCATTACGCCTTCGCCATTCCTTTCACCTGCACTCTGCTGCTCTTCTCCTTCGGCATCGGCCGGAACAGCAGGTAGATAAAGCCTATGATAATCGCGATTGCAATAATTGTAAAGATACCAAAGCCGCACTCGCCGGTGAACAGGCCCACGATCCGGTATACGACCAGGGACACCAGATAGGCCAGACCGCACTGATAACCGATAGCAATCCAGAACCACTTCGCGCTGTTCATCTCACGCTTGATCGCGCCCATCGCCGCAAAGCACGGCGCGCACAGCAGGTTGAAGAGCAGGAAGGAGTAGCCGACCGCTGTCGTGCTGCCGCTGCCGCTACCGAAGGCCGCGGCCATGTTCTGCCACACGCTGCCCTCTCCGTTCGCGTAGAGGATACCCAGCGTGCCGACGATATTCTCCTTCGCCACGAGGCCAGTGATGGAAGCCACCGCCGCCTGCCAGTTGCCCCAGCCCTGCGGGATGAAGATCCAGGCAATCGCGTTGCCGATCGTCGCCAGAATGCTGTAATCAATCTCCTCCTCAGCCAGCATACGGAAGCCGTCCGGGGCAAAGCCGAAGTAGGTCGTGAACCAGATCACGATCGTCGACAGGGTGATGATCGTACCGGCCTTCTTGATGAAGGACCAGCCGCGCTCCCAGGTGCTGCGCAGGATTGATCCGATCGTCGGCATATGGTAGGCCGGCAGCTCCATGACGAAGGGAGCCGGATCGCCCGCGAAGACACTCGTCTTCTTCAGGATAATACCGGAGCAGATCACTGCCGCCACGCCCATGAAATAGCAGGCCGTCGCGATGAGCGGATTGCCGCCCAGCAGCGCGCCAACGATCATCGCGATGAACGGCACCTTTGCACCGCAGGGGATGAAGGTCGTGGTGATGATCGTCATCCTACGGTCTTTTTCATTTTCTATCGTCCGGCTCGCCATGATACCCGGGACGCCGCAGCCCATGCTGACCAGCATCGGGATGAAGGACTTTCCGGACAGGCCGAACCTGCGGAAGATACGGTCAAGGATAAAGGCGATACGCGCCATATATCCGCAGTATTCCAGAATCGCCAGCAGGAAGAAGAGCACCAGCATCTGCGGCACAAAACCGAGCACCGCGCTGAGACCTGCGACAATACCGTCGAGGATCAGGCCGCTGAGCCAATCCGCACAGTTCGCGGACTCGAGCACACCGGCGATCGCGTCCGGGATACTCGGGATAAAGGTGCCATAGTCAGCCGGGTCGGGCGACTCATAGCCATAAGCCTCAAGAACAGCGACCGCTTCCGTGAGATCCTCATAGGAGGCTTCCTCCTCGGAGATTTCGAGCGTTTCCTCGTCCTCTACCTCGTAGGTGACGACATCGCCCGCGCTGTACATGGCGACCAGCTCTGTCACCGCGCTCGCAGCCGCTTCCGGATCATACTCATCCGCTTCCTCGTCAAGCGCGTCCGCGATCTCATCGACACCTGCGTCCGCCGCAAAACCATTCACAATCTCAGCCGCCCCGCCGTACTCCTCGGAGACTTCCTCGTACTGCGCCGTGCCCATGCCGAAAAGATGGAAACCGTCGCCGAACAGATTGTCATTCGTCCAGTCCGTCGCCGCCGCGCCGATCGTCGACATCGCGATGTAGTATACCAGGAACATGACCAGCGCAAAGATCGGCAAAGCCAGGACACGGTTCGTCACAATGCGGTCGATCTTATCCGACGTGGACAGCTTCTCCTTATTTCCCGCCGCCTTCTTCATGCAGCTTCCTATAATAGAAGAAATATACTCGTAGCGCTCACTTGTGATCACGCTCTCAGAGTCGTCGTCGAAGGCCTCCTCGATGGCGGAAATCTCCGCCGAGACGTCCGGCGCACTCTTCATCTGCTCCGCAATCTTGCTGTCGTTCTCGAGAAGCTTGATCGCGAAGAAGCGCTTCTGCGCCTCCGCTACGCTGTCGCCGAGTTTTTCCTCGATGGAGTTCAGCGCGTCCTCGACCTTTTTATCAAATTTATGTACGATCTGCTGCGCCGCTCCTGACTCTGCAGCCTTGACGACCTTCTCGGTCGCCTCTGTGATACCGGTGCCCTTCAGCGCGGAGATCTCGACGACCTCGCAGCCCATCTGCTCGCTCAGCTTGTCGATGTAGATCTTGTCTCCCGCTTTCTCGATCAGATCCATCATGTTGACCGCCATGACGACTGGAATCCCCAGCTCAACCACCTGCGTGGAGAGGTAGAGGTTGCGCTCCAGATTCGTCCCGTCGATGATATTCAGAATCGCGTCCGGGCGCTCATTGATCAGATAGTTTCTCGCTACGACTTCCTCCAGCGTATACGGAGAAAGCGAATAAATGCCCGGAAGGTCCGTGATGACAATATCCGAATGTCCCTTCAGTTTTCCTTCCTTCTTCTCAACGGTAACGCCCGGCCAGTTTCCGATGTACTGGTTCGCGCCGGTCAATGCGTTGAACAGAGTTGTTTTGCCGCAGTTCGGGTTGCCGGCAAGTGCAATTTTCATCGCCATTTTTTCCTCCTCGTGGTTAGCTTTTTCTAACCAACATTCTTAAAAATAAGCTGCATTTTGCAGCGTTTTGATGGCCTACTCGACCTCCACCATCTGTGCATCCTCTTTTCTCAGAGACAGCTCATATCCACGGACCGTCACCTCGACCGGATCGCCGAGCGGCGCCACCTTGCGGATATAAATCTCAGCGCCCTTCGTGATACCCATATCCATGATACGGCGCTTGATCGGACCGGAGCCGCTGATCTTCGCGACCTTCACCGTGCTTCCTACCTTTGCTTCTCTCAAAGTCTGCATACTGTTCTCCTTCCTGCCGTTCCCATCAGGCCACCATGATCTTGGACGCGAGTCCCGTGTCAAGCGCGACGCGTACGCCCTTCACGAGAAGAATCTTTCCTCCCGGGGTATCCGCAACGCATTCCACGACCGCGCCGGCCACAAAGCCCATGTCCTCAAGGTGGCGGATCACTTCGTCCTTTCCGCGAACGCCTTTCACCACGCGCTTCTCACCAATGCTCATGAGTGCTACTGCCATATGCTCCCTCTTTTCTCCTGATCGCAGGCATGTTATTGAAAACGACTATCATTTACATGCAGTATTATATAGCTAACTTTTGTTAAAGTCAACTAACTCTATGCAAAAATACAGGAATTAATGAGATCTTTTCTCAATAAAAACAGCAGGCGCTCGAAAGGCCTGTTGTTCGGGGCCATTGCAGTCTATTTCTGCAGCACCGTCACCAGACTCGGAATTAGCTGCTTCTTACGCGACACGAGCCCCTTCAGGATAAGCGGCTTCGCATCCTCTTTCAGCTGGAAGGCCTCGACCGCCGTCGCCTCCGCGCCGGAACCAAAGCAGAGCAGCTCCGTATTTTCCTTCACGATATGCGTGAGCATCACAAAGCACATATCCACGCCGAGATCCTCGAAGTGCTCCGTCAGGTAGGGCACAAGCTTTTCCTTCACCTCGCCCAGCTCAATCGCGTTCATACTGTTGATCTGTGACACGATAAAGGAGATCTCGCCGACATCAAACTGCTTCTTGTCCTGTTCGAAAATTTCCCTCGCGCTGCGGGAACTCATATCGCTGCCCGCACTGAACATATCGATCGCGAACTCCTCGATCTCCACGCCGCAGATCTCGGAAAGCTTCTCCGCCGCCGCGCGATCCACCGCCGTGCAGGTCGGAGAGCGGAACATCAACGTATCGGAAATAATCGCCGCCATCAGAAGACCCGCAATCTTTTTCGGGATCTCCACACTGTTCTCCTGATACATCTGATAGACAATCGTGGCAGTGCTTCCGAGCGGCTGGTTCCGGAAATAGACCGGTTCGAGCGTCTCGAGCGTGCCGATGCGGTGATGGTCGATAATCTCCAAAATCTCCGCGTAAGCGATACCATCCACCGTCTGGCCCGCCTCATTATGATCCATCAGCACTACACGCTTCTTGCGCAGATTCAGCAGGTTCCGGCGGGAAATCATGCCAATATAATTATCGTCCAGATCGAGGATCGGAAAATCGCGGTGACGTTTCTCACCCATAATCCCGCGAATGTCTTCTGTCTTGGAGTTTACCCGGAAGGTAACCAGTCTCTCCCTCTTCATAAAATGAGAAATCGGCATGCTCTGATTGATCATGCGCGCCACCGTGAAGGTATCGTGCGGCGTCACGATGATGCTGCAGCCGTACTCCTGCGCCAGCTTGCGGATTGTCTTCGAAACCTTCGCATTCATACAGACAATGATGCAGGCCGCGTTCATCTCAATCGCACAGAGCTGTGATTCGTAGCGATTTCCGAGGATGACCATATCCCCCTCGTGGATGAAGTCCTCCATCACGTCCGGATTGGCCGCCGCAATAACAACATCTCCGCGGTCAAAAATCGCGTCGCTATCCCCGATCAACAGCTCCGCATCCAGGGTCTCCAGAATATTCCGATAGGAGGTCTTCGCCACAGACAGGATGCAGTTGTCATACACATCCATGTAAGCATTGGCAATATCGCCGATCGTGATCAGCCCCTGCAGCTTCTGCCCTTCCGTGATCGGCAGCGTCACGACTCCCTGCTCCCGCATCATGTTCCAGGCTTTTTTGAGGGATATTTCTCCCGAAACCCCCTCTGTCCTGCGAATCTCCATGTCGCTCACTTCCGTCATGACATCCGGTATGTAAACCGGCGCCTGTGCCTGAAAAAAAGTTCAGCACATACTGCGTCTCCTGATTGATCTGTCCGGCCCTCGCCGCACAGTACCCGCCTCCATAGAGCCTGTTTTTTAGCTCTGCATAGGCCAGCGCCGAGCAGATCGAATCGGTGTCTGGATTTTTATGCCCGATCACATAGATGGGCGATTTGGTCAATGCCATATCTGAAGTCCTCCTCCTATACAAGTTTATCATAGCACTATTCGTTATTTTTTACAACAAGTTCGAAATTGTGTCCCGAGCCCGCTGTCCTTATTTATCTATTTTGCATATTATTTTTGCGAGCTGGTTTCTGTTTTTGTTCAGATTTTACATTATATTAAAAGTTTATTCATATTCTGTTCACATTTGATTGCTATAGTGTACTCAGATCAGAAATGATTGATTTCTCAAAAGCAGATAGACAGATTTTTTCATAATAGCCCCGGCATCCGTATTGCCGGGGCACTCCTCATCTATAGGGAAAAGACGGCGGGTATTCACTCGCCGTCCATCTTTTTCATCGCATCATTCAACGACATCATCTTTGCATCCAGCTTCGAGATAATCGAAGCGCACTCCCGGAGCTCCCTCGCGAAATAATCCGGTGCGTTCCCTTCATATTTATAGTAAATCTTGTGCTCGAGGCTAGCCCAGAAATCCATCGCCATCGTCCGGATCTGCACCTCCACCTTCGTGGGCACAACCGCGTCAGCCAGGCCAACCGGGACGAGAAGCAGCATATGATAACTCTTATATCCGCTCTCCTTCGGATGCCCCAGATAATCCTTGATACTGAGCACCGTAAGATTGTCTTGCCGCGCAAGCATCGCCGCCAGAAACTGTATCTCGGAGAAAAATGAACAGGTAATCCGAACGCCCGCAATATCATTGACATACTCGATCATATCATCGATACCGATGTCATGCCCCTGCTTTCGGAGCTTTTTCATGATGCTCTCCGGCGTTTTCAGGCGTGTTTTCACGTACTCAATCGGATTGTAAGAATATACATGATTCAGCTCATTGTTCAGCACTTCAATGCGGCTACTCATCTGGGTCAACGCGGACTGATAGATAAACATAGCCGTCTCGAAACCATCCTCCCGCGGTTTTCTGCGGATGTATTCCCGGATACTCATCTCCTCCGCCATTTTCTTTTTCCTCCTGACAAATTTCCACCTCTTTACAACGCGGCCCAAAACCGCTATACTTCCTCTCAGATCATTATTTGGAGGGCATTCCATGTTCCGTGTATGGGGAAAAATCATAAAAGACAATCATCTGCTCAAAGATATCACGACCTGCGACGACAGCGCGGATACCCGCACGCATAAGGTTTTCCGGGCACTGGACGATATCTGCCGTGCCTTTGATCTGGGAAAGCCGATCTGGCTGGACTCCAATATCAGAGAATTTCAGCGTCATACCAGAACACGCTTCCGGCAAGACAGCTTTGTCGAGCAAATTGATTTTGATTTTCTGGAATTTCACGTCATAGAGGAAGACTGACCTCGCCTGCGCCGGTCGGTTCTCCTCCATCTCTGCTCCTTCTACTGCATGCTTATTTTGAGAGAAAGCCGCAAATTGCAAGTGCAAGTTGGACACTCGGTAGAATGAATTTATGAACCTTGG
>JAJQBC010000042.1 GCA_021203465.1 Lachnospiraceae bacterium
CTCGAAAAATTAATTGAATTTCACAGCTAAATATGCTAAGATTCTTAGTGCGGCTGCGCGGGACAGCTGCACTTTTCCTCGTACAGGGAAAAGACAGGCGTTTTCAGGAGAAACAAAAATGAGTGTACAATTATTAGACAAAACGAGGAAGATCAACAAGCTCCTCCACAACAACAGTTCAGGCAAGGTGGTGTTCAACGATATCTGCAGTGTATTGTCAGACATCCTGAAGTCCAATGTGCTGGTGATCAGCAAAAAGGGAAAGGTTCTTGGAATCAGCCACTGCAAGGGCGTGGAAGAGATTCATGAATTGATTGTGGATCAGGTGGGCGGTATGATTGATCCGCTGCTGAACGAGCGGCTGCTTGGAATTTTGTCTACGAAGGAGAATGTCAATCTCCAGACGCTCGGTTTCATGGTGGAGAATATCCGCCGCTGCCACGCGCTGGTGACGCCGATTATTATCGCGGGGGAGCGTCTGGGTACGCTGTTTCTGTACAAGTACGAGGAAGACTATGATATCGACGATATTATTTTAAGCGAATACGGGACGACGGTAGTCGGCCTGGAGATGATGCGTTCCGTCCATGAGGAGAATGAGGAGGAGATTCGCAGGCAGCACATCGTCCAGTCGGCGATCAGCACGCTCTCTGTGACGGAGCTTGAGGCTATTATCCTGATTTTCCGTGAGATGAAGGGCAATGAATGTACGCTCGTCGCGAGCCGTATTGCGGATAAGGCCGGTATCACCCGCTCTGTGATTGTCAACGCACTGCGCAAGTTCGAGAGCGCGGGTGTGATCGAGTCGCGCTCCTCAGGTATGAAAGGCACGAAGATCAAGGTGCTGAACGATTCCGTCTTCGAGGAACTCAAAAAAATCGAGAAGAAGAACTCCACAAAAAATTTATAAAAAAATCTCAAAAGACCATTGACAATTTCAGGGAACTGTACTAATATATGTTCCAGAAGTTAGCACTCGACAAGAGTGAGTGCTAATAAAGCAGAAAAGCAGAACAGGAGGAATTATCATGAAGTTAGTACCTTTGGGCGACAGAGTTGTATTGAAGCAGAGTGAAAAAGAGGAGACGACCAAATCCGGCATCATCCTTGCGGCGAAATCTCAGGAGAAGCCGGTGACGGCGGAGGTCATCGCGGTAGGCCCCGGCGGAGTCGTGGACGGCAAGGAAGTGACCATGCAGGTCAAGGTCGGCGACAAAGTTATCTACTCCAAGTACGCGGGCAATGAGATTAAGATCGATGACGAAGAGTACGTGATTGTAAAGCAGAATGATATTCTTGCGGTAGTAGAATAAAGAGAGCAGAATCAGGAGGTAAATTATCATGGCGAAGGAATTAAAATATGGCGTAGACGCCAGAAAATCACTGGAAGCTGGCGTAAATAAACTTGCGAATACCGTCCGTGTGACGCTTGGACCGAAGGGCAGAAACGTGGTGCTCGACAAGCAGTACGGCGCTCCGCTGATCACCAACGACGGCGTGACGATCGCGAAGGAGATTGAGCTCGAGGATGCGTTTGAGAACATGGGCGCACAGCTCGTGAAGGAAGTCGCGACGAAGACGAACGATGTGGCCGGTGACGGCACCACGACCGCGACCGTGCTGGCGCAGGCGATGATTCATGAGGGAATGAAGAACCTTGAGGCGGGTGCGAACCCGATCGTGCTCCGCAAGGGCATGAAGAAGGCGACCGACGCGGCTGTCGAGGCGATCAAGGGCATGAGCAGCAAGGTATCCGGCAAGCATCAGATGGCCAGAGTCGCCGCGATCTCCGCGGGCGATGACAAGGTCGGCGATATGGTTGCGGATGCGATGGAGAAGGTTGCGAACGACGGCGTGATCACCGTTGAGGAGTCCAAGACGATGCAGACCGAGCTGGACGTTGTGGAAGGCATGCAGTTCGACCGCGGTTATATTTCCGCTTATATGGCGACCGATACCGAGAAGATGGAGGCGGTTCTCGAGGATCCGTACATCCTGATCACGGATAAGAAGATTTCCAATATTCAGGAGATCCTTCCGGTTCTGGAGCAGCTCGTACAGGCCGGCAAGAAGCTTCTCATCATCGCTGAGGATATCGAGGGCGAGGCTCTGACGACGCTTGTACTGAACAAGCTGCGCGGCACCTTCATCGCAGTCGGCGTGAAGGCTCCGGGCTATGGCGACAGAAGAAAGGCTATGCTGCAGGATATCGCAGTTCTGACCGGCGGTACCGTGATCTCTGAGGAGGTCGGCCTTGAGTTGAAGGACACGACGCTCGACATGCTTGGACGCGCGAAGTCCGTGAAGGTACAGAAGGAAAATACGGTTATCGTTGACGGCCTTGGAGACAAGGACGCGATCGCGGATCGCACCCGCCAGATCAAGGCGGAGATCGAGACGACGACCTCTGAGTATGACAAAGAGAAGCTGCAGGAGCGCTTCGCGAAACTCGCCGGCGGCGTAGCGGTGATCCGCGTAGGCGCGGCGACCGAGACCGAGATGAAGGAAGCGAAGATGCGCATGGAGGATGCTCTGGCGGCCACGAGAGCGGCTGTTGAGGAAGGCATTATCTGTGGCGGCGGCGCGGCTTATATCCACGCGGCGAAGGAAGTGGCGAAGCTGGTTGACACCCTTGAGGGCGACGAGAAGACCGGCGGCAAGGTCATTCTGAAGGCTCTGGAAGCCCCGATGTACCATATCGCGTCGAATGCGGGCCTTGAGGGCGCTGTCATTATCAATAAGGTGAGAGAGTCCGAGACGGGCGTTGGTTTCGATGCCTACAAGGAAGAGTATGTCGACATGGTCGAGGCCGGCATCATCGACCCGACGAAGGTGACCAGAAGTGCACTGCAGAACGCGACGAGCGTAGCCTCCACTTTCCTCACCACCGAAGCCTGCGTAGCCAACATCAAAGAGCCCGCTCCCGCAATGCCCCAGGGCGGCGGCATGGACGGAATGATGTGATAATATGAGACGTGCGCAGACCGAGACATCATCTGACCGAGCAAGCTTGCTTGCAGAGGGCAGATGATGTCGAGGGATGCATAGGGCGAAGCCCGACAGCCCCGTACTGCGAAGCAGTGCGGGGCTGTTAGCACGTCGGGGTATCTTCGCGCCAAAGCCCGCTTGCCTTTTCCTCTTTTTTATTTCCATTGACATTAAATCCTTGTTTTGTTAGACTTGTCTAAAACACCAGGATACAGGATATACTTACAGAAAGAGAGGCATAAGAGATGGGAAAAATTATTGGCGAGAGCATTACTTTTGACGACGTTCTTCTGGTACCGGCCTATTCGGAGGTGATACCGAATCAGGTGAATCTGGAGACGCAGCTTACCCGGACGGTGAAGCTGAACATTCCGATGATGAGCGCCGGCATGGATACGGTGACGGAGCATCGGATGGCGATCGCGATGGCCAGACAGGGCGGCATCGGCATCATTCACAAGAACATGACGATCGAGGAGCAGGCCGAGGAAGTGGACAAGGTCAAGCGCTCTGAGAACGGTGTTATCACAGACCCCTTTTTCCTGTCTCCTGAGCATACGCTTGCGGACGCGGACGAGCTGATGAGCAAATACCGCATTTCCGGTGTACCGATCACCGAGGGCAGAAAGCTGGTCGGCATCATCACGAACCGCGATCTGAAATTCGAGACTGACTTCACAAAGAAAATCAAAGAATCTATGACCTCTGAAAATCTGGTGACCGCGCAGGAGGGCATCACGCTCGAGGAGGCGAAGCTGATCCTCGGGAAGGCGCGCAAGGAGAAGCTGCCGATTGTCGACAAGGATTTCAATCTCAAAGGCCTCATTACGATTAAGGATATTGAAAAGCAGATCAAATATCCGCTGGCAGCGAAAGACGAACAGGGTCGTCTTCTCTGCGGCGCAGGCATCGGCATCACGGCGAATGTGCTTGAGCGCGCGCAGGCGCTGATCGACGCGCACGTGGACGTGCTGGTGCTGGATTCCTCGCACGGACATTCGGCGAACGTACTCCGTTGCCTCAAGATGCTGAAGGATACCTTCCCGGACACTCCGGTTATCGCCGGCAACGTGGCGACCGGAGCGGGCGCGCGGGCTCTAATCGAGGCGGGAGCCGACGCGGTGAAGGTTGGTATCGGGCCGGGCTCGATCTGCACGACCCGTGTGGTTTCCGGTGTGGGCGTGCCGCAGATCAGCGCGATTATGGACGCTTACGCGGTGGCTTCCAATTATGGCATTCCGATTATTGCGGACGGCGGCATCAAATATTCCGGCGATATCACAAAGGCGATCGCGGCGGGCGCGAATGTCTGCATGATGGGCAGTATCTTCGCGGGCTGCGACGAGAGCCCGGGAACTTTCGAGCTCTATCAGGGAAGAAAATATAAGGTCTATCGCGGCATGGGTTCGATCTCCGCGATGGAGAGCGGTTCGAAGGATCGTTATTTTCAGGAGAATGCGAAGAAACTGGTGCCGGAGGGCGTGGAAGGACGTGTGGCTTACAAGGGTTATGTGGAGGACACGATTTTCCAGCTACTCGGCGGTGTGCGCTCCGGTATGGGTCTTTGCGGCGCGCCTGATATCGAGACGCTGAAGCGCGACGCGCAGTTTGTGAAGATCTCCGCCGCTTCGCTGAAGGAGAGCCATCCGCACGATATTCACATTACAAAGGAAGCGCCGAATTACAGCGTAAATGAATGAGTTTTCGGAAAGGATTTTGGATAGAATGAGGAGAACAAAGATCGTATGTACGCTCGGCCCCTCCACGGACGATGAGGCCGTCCTGCGTCAGCTGATGTTGGAAGGCATGGCGGTAGCGCGCATGAATTTCTCGCACGGGACGCATGCGGAGCAGAAGGAGCGGCTCGACATGGTCAAACGTCTCCGCGCGGAGCTTGGGCTTCCGATTGCCGCACTTCTGGACACGAGAGGACCGGAGATTCGAATCGGGGACATGGAAGGCGGAAAGCTGGAACTGAAAAAGGGGCAGACATTCCGTCTGACGCCGGAGGAGAGTCTGGGGACGTCGGAGATGGTCTCAATCACTTATAAAGAACTGTACCGGGATGTGCACCCGGGCGATTCGATTCTGATCGACGACGGCCTGATCGGCATGGAGGTGAAGGCGATCGAGGACGAGGTGATCGTCTGCGAGGTGAAAAACGGCGGTTTCATCTCAAACCACAAGGGTGTCAATGTGCCGGGGGTGGAACTGAAGATGCCTTTTGTGAGTTCCAAGGATCGCGACGATATTCTCTTTGGAATCGAGCAGGGCTTTGATTTCATCGCCGCGTCCTTCACGCGGACAGCGGAGGATGTGCTGGAGATTCGGAAGATTCTGCAGGAAAATGGCGGCGAGGGGATTCACATTATCGCGAAGATAGAAAATATGCAGGGCGTCGAGAACGCGGAGGCCATTTTCCATGCTGCGGACGGTATCATGATCGCGCGCGGCGATATGGGAGTGGAGATTCCGCTGGAAGAGGTGCCCCTGATTCAGAAAAAGCTGATCCAGATGGGCAGGCGCGCCAGCAAGCCTGTGATCACGGCGACGCAGATGCTGGATTCTATGATCAAGAATCCGCGTCCGACCCGTGCGGAGACTTCGGATGTCTCGAACGCGATCTATCAGGGAACGACGGCGATCATGCTGTCCGGCGAGACCGCGGCAGGCGCTTATCCGGTGGAGGCGGTGCGCACGATGGCGCGTATTGCGGAGCGGACGGAGCAGGATATTGACTACACGACTGCATTCAAGCCGCGCAGGCTCTCGGAACGCCCGGATGTGACGACGGCGATCTCCCACGCGACCTGCACGACGGCTATGGATCTCGCTGCGGCGGCGATTGCGGCGGTCAGCAAATCCGGCAGAACTGTGCGCATGATCTCCAAATATCGACCGTCCTGTCCGATCATCGGCTGTGCCATGAGTGATCAGGTCTGCCGCCAGCTCAATCTTCTGTGGGGTGTGACTCCAATCCGGCTGGCGGAGAAGGAGACGGCAGACGAGCTCTTCGACCATGCGCTCAGTGTGGCGGAGACGCGGGGACTTGTTGCGAGGGGAGAGCTTGTGGTGATCACGGCGGGCGTGCCGTTGGGACTTTCCGGCACGACCAACATGCTGAAGGTTCAGATTGCGGGGAAGACCCTCCTGACAGGCCACGGCTGTGGCCAGGGGACGGTTTCCGGGAATGTCTGCGTCTGTGAGGAGGCAGATGATACCGGAGAGGATTTCCATGCGGGCGACATCATTGTAGCGCATGAGACGGACAATGAGATGATGGAGCAGCTCCGGGAGGCGGGCGGTATCATCACAGAGACGGGAGACGTGCGCTCCCACGCCGCGACCGTTGGTATGGCGCTGGGTATTCCGGTGATCGTTAGAGCGAGGAACGCGACGAGCATCCTGAAGACCGGGACATTCGTGACGATGGACGCGGAGAAAGGCCTCGTATACAGCGCAAATCGGACGACGGCATAGGCCATTTAAGATAAGAAACAAGGGGAAAAAGAAAATGGAATTCACGACAGTCAGGGAACTGTACAAAAGCACGGACACATATCTGGACAAGGAAATCACAGTGGGCGGCTGGGTGCGCAGCATCCGCGACTCAAAGAGTTTCGGCTTTCTTGTGCTGCATGACGGCACCTTTTTTGATACGCTGCAGGTGGTGTACCACGACACAATGGACAATTTTTCTGAGATCGGAAAGCTGAACGTTGGGGCGGCAGTCATTGTGCGCGGCACGCTGGTGGCGACGCCACAGGCGAAGCAGCCCTTTGAGATTCAGGCGCAGGAGGTATGCGTGGAGGGCGCTTCCGCGCCTGACTATCCGCTGCAGAAAAAGCGTCACACGCTTGAGTACCTGCGGACGATGACGCATCTTCGCCCGCGCACGAACACCTTTCAGGCGGTCTTTCGCGTGCGTTCGCTCACGGCCTATGCAATTCACCGCTTCTTTCAGGAGCGGGACTTTGTCTATGTGCATACGCCGCTGATCACTGCGAGCGACTGTGAGGGAGCAGGGGAGATGTTTCAGGTGACGACGCTGGATCTGAAGAATCCTCCGTTGACGGAAGACGGCGAGATCGATTACTCCAAGGATTTCTTCGGAAAGCAGACGAACCTGACGGTCAGCGGCCAGCTCAATGTGGAGGCTTTTGCGCAGGCATTTCGCAATGTATATACCTTCGGACCGACCTTCCGCGCCGAAAATTCCAATACGACCCGCCATGCGGCGGAGTTCTGGATGATCGAGCCGGAGCTCGCGTTTGCGGATCTCGATGACGACATGCGTGTGGCAGAGGAGATGCTGAAATATGTCATTTCCTATGTGCTGGAGCATGCGCCGGAGGAGATGAATTTCTTCAATTCCTTTGTGGACAAGGGTCTCATCGAGCGCCTCAATCACGTGGTGGATTCTGAGTTCGGGCACGTGACCTACACGGAGGCCGTCGAGATTCTGGAAAAGCACAACGATCAGTTTGACTACAAGGTTTCCTGGGGCTGCGACCTGCAGACGGAGCACGAGCGCTTTCTGACGGAGCAGGTATTCAAACGTCCGGTTTTCGTGACCGACTATCCGAAGGAGATCAAGGCTTTCTATATGAAGCAGAACGACGACGGCAGGACGGTGGCGGCGATGGACTGCCTCGTGCCCGCCATCGGCGAGATCATCGGCGGCAGCCAGAGAGAGGACGATCTTGAGAAGCTGACGCAGCGGATGGACGAGCTTGGCCTTGACAAGGACAGCTATCGCTTCTACCTCGATCTTCGCAAATATGGCTCGACGCGCCACGCGGGCTTCGGCCTCGGCTTCGAGCGCTGCGTCATGTACCTGACCGGTATGGGAAATATTTGCGATGTCGAACCCTTCCCGCGCACAGTCAAAAACTGCGAGCTGTAGAGGAGGAAAGCGCATGTCGGATGAAGGAAGACACACGCATATTGCCCCGGACGGGACAGTTTACGAGCATACCCACAGCCACACGCATGAGCATGAATTGACACACGCGGACGGGCACGAGTATGCACATGGCCACAACCATACGCACACGCATGCCAATACAAAGGCGGTGCTGAACCGTCTCTCCCGCGCGATCGGCCATCTCGAGTCGATCAAGCGCATGGTTGAGGACGGACGGGACTGCAGCGAGGTGCTCATCCAGCTCTCCGCCGTAAAGTCCGCGATCAACAATACCGGTAAAGTGATTCTGAAAGATCACATCGAACATTGTCTTGTCGAGGCCGTGGAACAGGGCGATACGGAAGCGATCGAGGATCTCACGGAGGCGATCGACCGTTTTATGAAGTGATGCCTGCAGTGGGAAAACAAGTCTTAAATAAGTCTTAAATATTACGAAAATGTTACATAAAACATAGAATATCCATTGACACTGCGGGACAGAATGGAGTATATTGTCATTGTGAGTCAGTTTAGCACGGGAGGCTGCATACAGTCTCCCGTTTAAAGAGAGGAAAAATACCGATGACACATCTGGACGAACTGGAGGCCGAGGCCATCTACATCATGCGCGAGGTCGCGGCGGAGTGCGAGAAGCCGGTCATGCTCTACTCGATCGGAAAAGACAGCTCTGTCATGCTGCATCTGGCGCTGAAAGCGTTTTACCCGGAGAAACCGCCCTTCCCGTTTATGCACATCGACACGACCTGGAAGTTTAAGGAGATGATCGCCTTCCGCGACCGCGTTGCGAAGGAGAAGGGGATCGAGATGATCGTCTACACGAATCAGGAGGGCGTGCGGCAGGGGATCAACCCCTTTGACCACGGAGCAGCTTACACGGACATCATGAAGACGCAGGCGCTGAAAGACGCGCTCGACCTCTATGGTTTCACCGCGGCTTTCGGCGGCGGCAGGCGCGATGAGGAGAAGTCGCGGGCGAAGGAACGCGTCTTTTCCTTCCGCAACAGTGAGCATGCCTGGGAGCCGAAGAAGCAGCGCCCGGAGATGTGGCAGCTCTACAATACCTTCATCCACAAGGGGGAGAGCATCCGCGTCTTCCCGCTGTCCAACTGGACAGAGAAGGATATCTGGCAGTATATCGGGCGGGAGAAGATTGAGATCGTGCCGCTCTACTTCGCGAAGGAGCGCCCGGTTGTCGAGCGCGATGGCAACCTGATCATGGTGGACGACGACCGCATGAAGCTGCGCGAGGGCGAGAAGGTCGAGATGAAGAAGGTGCGCTTCCGCACGCTCGGCTGCTACCCGTTGACCGGCGCGGTGGAGTCGGAGGCGGATACGCTTGAGGCGATCGTCGAGGAGACGCTCGGCGCGGTTTCGTCGGAGCGGACCAGCCGCGTGATCGACCACGAGGCGGCCGGCAGCATGGAGAGAAGGAAGAGGGAGGGGTATTTCTAGATGATGGACAAGCATACAGACCATAAAAATCTCGACCTTTTGAAATTTATCACCTGTGGGAGTGTGGACGACGGGAAATCCACGCTGATCGGCCATATGCTCTACGACGCGAAGCTGCTCTACGCGGATCAGGAGCGCGCGCTGGAGTTGGACAGCAAGGTCGGCAGCCGCGGCGGCGCGATCGACTACTCGCTGCTGCTGGACGGGCTGATGGCGGAGCGGGAGCAGGGCATCACGATCGACGTGGCCTACCGCTATTTCACGACGGACAACCGCAGCTTTATCGTGGCAGATACGCCGGGCCATGAGGAATATACGCGGAATATGGCGGTCGGCGCCTCCTTCGCGGATCTCGCTGTGATCCTTGTCGACGCGACGCAGGGCGTGCTGATCCAGACCCGGAGGCATACGCGCATCTGTGCGCTGATGGGTATCCGCCACTTCGTCTTCGCGGTCAATAAGATGGACCTGGCCCATTATGATAAATACCGCTTCTATTCTCTGGAGAAGGAGTTGCGGGGACTGGCGAGCGAGTTCCAGCCGGCCTCCCTCGCGGTGATCCCGGTCTCCGCGACGGAAGGCGACAATATCACGAAAAAATCGGCAAACATGCTCTGGTATGAAGGACCTGTCCTGCTCGACTATCTGGAGCAGATCGATGTGTCGAAGAAGAAGCTGAAAAATGGCTTTGCCCTGCCTGTGCAGCGCGTCAGCCGTCCTGACCGTACCTTCCGCGGCTTCCAGGGGCAGGTTGCCTACGGCTCCTTAAGCCTTGGCGATGAAGTGACCGTGCTGCCCAGCGGGGAGAAGGCGAATGTGAGCGGTCTTCTGAACTGCGGCAAGGAGAAAAAGAAGATCCGCAGGGGAGAGGCCGTGACCGTACAGCTCGACCGGGAGATCGACGTCTCCCGCGGCGATGTCATCATGAAAGACGCCGCCCTTGAGGTGGGGAGTATGTTCACGGCGACGATGCTCTGGATGGACGAGGCGCCGCTGACGGCGGGACGGAATTATATGCTAAAGCTGGGGACGAAGGTGCTCCCGGCGACCGTGCTGAAGATCAAGTGCCGGATTGATGTGAACGACGGTTCGCGCCTCCCGGCGAAGCAGATCCGCAAGAACGAGATTGCGGTCTGCGATATCTCTGTCTCGGACAAGATGATTTTCAACCGCTTCCGCAAAAAAGCCGGGTCGGACTGTGACCGCGCGCTCGGGACCTTCCTGCTGATCGACCGGATCAGCAATATGACCTCCGCCTGCGGTACGGTGAACAACTCGCTGCGCCGCGATCGGAACCTGACGGAGCAGAAGCTGGATGTGACAAAGGAGCTGCGCGCCGCGCAGAAGGGGCAGAAGCCGCTGACGGTATGGTTCACGGGCCTTTCCGGTTCCGGAAAATCGGCGCTTGCGAATGAGCTTGAAAAGCGGCTTGTGGCGATGGGAAAACACACGATGGTGCTGGACGGCGACAATATCCGTCTCGGCCTCAATAAGAACCTTGGCTTCGAGGAGTCCGACCGTGTTGAGAATATCCGCCGGATCGCGGAGGTCGCGAAATTGATGAATGACGCGGGCCTGGTCGTGATGACCTCCTTCATTTCACCCTTCTCGAGCGACCGCAAGAACGCGCGGGAGATCATCGGGAAGGAATTTGTCGAGGTTTACGTGAGCACGCCGCTTCAGGAGTGTGAGCGGCGCGACGTGAAAGGCCTGTACAAAAAGGCACGGAAGGGGGAGATCCCGAATTTTACCGGTATTTCCAGCCCATATGAAGTACCGCGCGACGCGGAGCTTGTGATCGATACATCCAGAAAGCCGCTGGCGGAGTGCGTGGATGAGATCATAAGCTATATAGAAGATCGCATCGGATAGGAGAGCATAGAGGTGGGATATCCAGATTTTGTCTGTATGGGTTTCCAAAAATGCGGAACAACCACGCTGTATCAGCTTTTAAGGCAGCACCCGCAGGTTGCGCTCTGCCGGGACGTCAAGGAGCCGATGTATTACAGGGTTCCGTTTTGGAGCATTATGGGCAGGCGCTTTTACAGATGGCGTTATTTTGGACATATTGAGGAGGGTGATGCGCGCCTTCTCGGAGAGGTGAATGCAGGGCTCACCTACGGTGGCTGCGCGCGGAAGCTAAAGCGTGATTTTTCACCGGATACGAAGATGATTTTCATGATGCGCAATCCGGTTGATCGCAGCTATTCCGCCTATCGGTATTTTCTGGCACGCGGATTCCTTCCAGCCTCAGCGCTGCACTATGACGCGGCGCATGGGCATGCGGAGGGCTTTGACCATTATGTGCGAAGCGTTCTGGACAATGGCAGGAAGCGTTCGCAGATCATGAAGAAGAGGATGAAGTATATTGTCCTCTCTCAGAGCAATTACGCCGCTTGCATCGGTGAGTATCTGGATACCTTTGACCTGCATAATATGAAATTTGCGTTCTTTGAAGAATTCATATGTGACGAGCATGCTGCATGCAGTGAAATTTATGATTTCCTCGGGATCGGAGATGTGGAAGATATCGATTATCACGTGAAATCCAACGAAGGTTCGGAACGGGCTACTTCCTGGTTCCGTGCGAAGCAGTTCTGGCTCGCAAAGGGGACGAATTACTGTCTCTACGATCTCTGCTACGCAATGCGCTGGATGCCCAGGTTTTATCGGAATTTCCGCAGATATTACCGGGATGTGCGGAAGAAGACGCTGCTGCATGATACGGATAAGAGTCAAGTGTTGCCGCAGACGAGAGAATATCTGATGGAATATTTCAACGCGGATATCCGAAAGCTCGAGAGCCTGACCGGACGGGATCTGCATAGTATATGGAGGAAAGAAACCCACATGGGATAATTTACTATGAAAGTGTTGCCAAGCGGCTGTGCAGATTGCGTGCTTGCACGCAAAGACGCACAGACATTTGGCAACCAAGCCAGTATGAGTAAGTAGGGCGATAGCCCGGATTGCGACGCGAGGCTAGTCCTTTAGGGCGAATACTGGCGGCAGCTGCGGGAGCGCGAAAGCGCGGAGCAGCTGACTTTCATGCGTGATGGAGCGCCGCGTCAGCGGCGCATGTTGGTTTGTTTCGATTGTGCGGATGCCATAAAATAAAAGGAGCAGTCTTCTGAGGACATGCTCCTTTTTGTAACGCTACCCGCAGACAGCGCGTGTATTTATGTCTGATCAGATTAAAGCTTGATATCCTTGAGAAGCGAACCGAGGTTCGTGGAAATCTTCTCTGCCTTCGGCATCTCATAGCGCTCGCCGTCCTGCTTTCCGGACTCCGGCTTTTCGATGAGAGCCTTCATGCTCAGGGAGAGCTTGCCGTCCTTGATCGCCGTGACCTTAACCTTGACGGTCTGGCCTTCACTCAGCACCTTGTCCGGGGTCTCGATCCGCTTATCGGAAATCTGGGACACATGTACCAGTCCGGACAGTCCGTTCTCGAGGCGGACGAACGCGCCGTATTCCTTTAAGGTCTCTACCGTGCCGTCCATCACATCGCCGACCTTCGTCTGCTCGAATGCGGCCTTTCTCTTCTCCTGCTCTGCGGCTCTGGCCTCAGCCCTCAGGATCTCCCTCGCGGAGAGAACGAGGCGCTTTTTCTCCGGGTCGACCGTGATGACACGAACCTTGACCTTCTTGTGAAGCCACTCGTTCAGGTCTTCCACGTGCTCCAGCGCCAGACGAGACGCGGGAATGAATCCGCGAATCTTTTCCACGTAGGCGATCACGCCTCCGTTTACGACACCGCCGATCTTGACGGTGAGGACGGTCTTGTCATCCATGTACTGCTGCAAGGTCGCCCATACCGGGTCAATGCCCTTATCTTCTGCGGGCGTCTCCGCCTCAGCAGTCTCACAGGACGCCTCAAGCTCTTCCTTGAGATCATCCATCGTTGTGTTCTCTTCCATATCACATTACCTCCCACTAGATTTGGTCCATTTTTTTATTATAGTGGTAAACACTGAGAAAAGCAAACATTTATTGTCGATTTGTGAATTTTTTTTGCGAAGCAGGAGCCCATGAATACAGGGGCTCCTGCTTCGGATATCT
>JAJQBC010000036.1 GCA_021203465.1 Lachnospiraceae bacterium
CTCTATTGAAGCTTTTCGCGGATGTGTTCAACTTGCACTTGCAATTTTCGAATAGATATAAAAATATCCCCTTAACTTGATTATTTTCGGGAAGGAATATAGAATATAGGAGTCCCGGAGGAAAATCTTATTTTTCTTGATCTGGACAGTCGATCAACAGAAGACAGAGAATATGCAGCGCTTGAGAAAATCAGGGATAATTATCCAAAGTATGTGATTACGACAGATTATCTTCCCCAGCAGCGTAATGGGATAAAACATGTGAATCTGATTGAATTTATTCGTAACGGAGAATGCTTCTGAAAGAACTATATTTTTACAGGAGAAAGTAAAATTGGAAAAATGTATTTTATTTGATTTAGACGGGACGTTGACGGAGTCGGGGGAAGGAATCGTAAAATCGGTTCAGTACGCTCTCGAAAAGATGGGGAAACCGGAGGCTGATGCCGCAAAGCTGCGTGTATTTATCGGGCCGCCTCTGATTGAACAGTTTATGGAATATTCCGGGATGAGCCGGGCCGAAGCGGAAAAAGCAGTCGTGTATTACAGAGAACGATACGAGGCGACCGGTATCTTTGAGAACAGACCCTATCCCGGGATTGAAGAGATGCTGAAAATTTTAAAGGAGAAGGGCAACACGTTGGCGGTGGCTTCCTCCAAGCCCGAATACTATGTGCTGAAAATACTGGAGCATTTTCACATCCAGAATTATTTTGATGAAGTTGCCGGTGCTACGATGGATGAAAAAAGGACGGATAAGGCGGATGTTATCGAAGAAGCACTGAAAAGGCTTCAACTAAGCGAAAAGCGGGAAAATATCTTTATGGTTGGCGATAAAGCGCACGACATCATCGGAGCCAGGAAAAACGGGATTCCCTGTATAGCGGCGTCGTATGGCTACGGGACGATGCAGGAGCTGCGGCAGGAAAAGCCGTTCCGGATTGTCCGGTCGGTTGACGAGCTTCAGGAGGCTTTGTTGTCGCTGTGAGGGAGCGGAGAAATTATACATGAGACAAAGAGACATGACAAAAGGGCCTGTATTCAGGACGATCAGTATTTTTGCGCTGCCGATGCTGCTCGGGAACCTGCTGCAGCAGATGTATAATGTGGTAGATACCTGGGTGGTCGGAAACTGTATTGGCTCCGATGCACTGGCAGGTGTAGGAAGCGCATATACGCTGATGGTTTTTCTGACGTCTATCCTTCTGGGGTTGTGTATGGGAAGCGGGGTTGTGTTCTCGCTGTGTTTTGGACAGAAGGATGAGCAAAAGCTAAAAGAGTCGGTGGGAACGGCATTTTTGCTGATTGCGGCTGCCACCGTCCTCCTGACGGTGCTTCCGCTTCTGGCCCTTGACAGTATTCTTGCCTGGCTCAATATTCCACAGGAAATCCTGACACTGACGAGGGAATATCTCTTTATTGTGTTTTTGGGAATCCCTGCGGTTTTTGCCTATAATTTCTTCGCCGCTTATCTGAAAGCGCTGGGAAATTCCGTAGCGCCCCTGATTTTTCTCGGTGTTTCGACGGTGGTCAATATTGCGCTTGACCTGCTGTTTGTCGCCGCGTTTGGATGGGGGACAGCGGGAGCGGCGGGGGCCACGATTCTCGCTCAGTATATTTCCGGAACCGGAGTGTGCGCCTATGTATTGAAAAAGGATTCCGTTATGCGAAGTGCGCTCGGCCATATGAAGCTGAACTGCAAAGGCATGCGGGAAATCGCCGGATATTCCGTATTTACCTGTCTGCAGCAGTCCGTGATGAATCTTGGCATTCTGATGGTGCAGGGGCTGGTGAACAGCTTCGGGACAACGATCATGGCGGCATTTGCCGCGGCTGTCAAGATTGATTCATTTGCCTATATGCCCGCACAGGAGTATGGCAATGCGTTTTCAACCTTTATCGCCCAGAATATGGGGGCTGGTAAAAAGGAGCGTGTCGCAGGTGGCATTCAATGTGCCGCGCTGACTTCCCTCACTTACTGTGCCGCTGCCTCTTTCGTTCTGTGGTTCCAGGCGGAGAGGCTGATGCAGATCTTTGTATCCGCGTCAGAGACGGTGATTGTTGAGGAAGGTGTGCGGTACCTGCACATTGAAGGCGCCTTCTACTGTGGGATCGGCTGCCTGTTTTTGCTTTACGGTTTCTATCGGGCGATTGGAAAGCCTGCTATGTCTCTCGTCCTGACGATTATTTCGCTGGGGACGCGTGTTGCGCTTGCGTATCTGTTGTCGCCGGTTCCCTCTATTGGAGTGGCGGGAATCTGGTGGGCAATTCCGATTGGCTGGTTCCTGGCGGATACAGTAGGCATCATTTATCTGATTGAGAAACGAAAGGAAATCCTGCCTGTCGATGCAGCCGAAGATGTTAAACAGTAAAAAAAGGAATAGACAAATCGGAATAAAAGTAAACACTGGTATTATTGCTGTATGGGGTATGATGTCAGTACTTTATTATATTGGGAAAATAATAACCGGAGGACAGCAGCTTGAGTACCGCGAATGGGTAAATAGCTGGTACGTCCTGCTGTTTTGGTTTATACCGTTGCTGCTGATTGGTGTAAATTTTTGGCTTCAGTTGCGTAAATTGCATGAGCAGGAAAAGGGACGGAAGCTGAGAACCATCTGTTTTTCTATTTATTGCATTTTTTCTGTTTTGTTTTTCCTGGCAGCGATTTTTCTGTATGCACTTATGCACGATACCACAGAAACGACACTTGACGATGGAAATTTCAGGATTGGGATAAGAGCAGGGTCGCAAAACGAGTATTATTATGCAGAGCCGGTAAATCTGTTTACACGGAAGGCTTTTGAATGGAATAACGACAAATATGCGGAGAGCCTTTCCAGGACATATGACGCGGTTTTTCAATATACAGGTGATGATGAAAATGGGAACCCACAGTTTGTTGCCTCGGAATATTTTGACATCAAAGTCACGGTTTATGGGATTGATGATGACGGTTCCAATGCGCTGGATGAAGATCTGAGATTTATGGTTACATCTGCCCGGTTGCAGGAGGAGAGGGAGAAATATTTTATTAACGGGGAGGAATTTGAACTGTTTTATGAAGATTATTTTGGATGGAGCAGCCCGAGGAATCCGGTTTATGCGCTTGTTGTATACGATGACATGATAGAAGAAACGGCAGAGGATATTGTGGCATTCATTAAAAATGAGTGTGAGAATGCGGTTCGTGCGGATGGAAAGCCGCTGTATGAAAAGACGTACGGTAGCATATATATTCTTTTTAAGAGTAGCGATGGATCAGATTATATCGGAACCAGAAACATTCCGTATGCGAATTATGATAGCATATGGGTTAATGATGAAAATGTGTCGGTGGAGGATATTATATCATATTTGGAGTCGGGATTTCGATAGAATAAATTCCAGCTTATCGGGATGTTAAGAAGAACAACAAATCGAAGTATTGCGATTTGCTGCAATGAATGAGAAGATCGGGGCTTGACAAATAAGCATGCAGGAAATAAAATGAACTAAATAATTATAACTAAGAAGGTTATATTTATTTAGATAAAGGAGGAAGCTCCAATGTTATATGAATACCTGCTGGAGAATTATCATGTGGCGGAACCTATCTTTTTTTCTGATATTGAGATGCCGGGAATTACCAGATCGGCCATCAATCAACAGATGAAGAAGTTATGTGATGAAAAAAAGCTGGAGAAATATGAGAATGGGATATATTTCATTCCTAAGAAATCGCGTTTAAAATCAGCAGCATCTATCAGTGCGGATACGGTTGCCAGATATAAATATGTTGTAAGAAAAGGAAAAATAGAAGGTTTTTATTCTGGAAATACTTTTGCAAATCAATTGGGTATATCTGCACAGGTCCCCAATAAAGTTGAAATTGTAAGCAATAATATGGCTGCGAAAGTCCGCGAGGTTCTGATTGGAAAGAGAACATTTATTGTTCGAAAGCCAGTGGTTCCGGTAACGGAAGAGAATGTATATGTTTTGCAGCTTTTATACTTATTAAAAAATCTGGATGTGTATCTGGATGACAGTTATGATGTGGCCAGAGAAAAAGTATCATTATTTGCAGCATCCTACAATATTACCAGGCAGGATGTAGATTCGTATATTCGGCTGTTTCCTGTAAATGTTTTCAGATATTATTATGAATTGAGGCTGGATGATGTTTTTGCATGAGGAAGAACCTGAAATAATCAAAGATTATGAATTGGAACCGTTTTTGATGAAGGTACAGGCTTTATCACGCACATTCATAGATAAACTATTTGCAGTATGTGATTATTACATGAATGGAAAACCAACCCGAAATTCCAGGCATTTGTACGATATTTATAAGCTGAAGGACTACTTATCATTCGATGAAAATTTTATGATTCTGGTTACGGAAGTCAGAAGCCATAGGGCACAGATAGATGCTAAAGTCGCGCCATCTGCACGAGAAAATGTTGAGATGTTGGCAGTTGCAAAGCAGTTAATACGAGAAGAATTTTATGAAAACGATTATAATGAATCGACGTTGAAGTTGATTACCGATGATATTTCGTATGAGATAGTGAAGGAAAATTATTTAAAAATTATGAAAATGATATTTGGGAAATCACATTGAACAGTGGGTTAAGCGAAACAGAAAATCGGAATTGACCGAGCGGAGCGAGGGATACGAGCAAAAAGCGAAGCGTTTGCGAGTCTGGATGTCAGAAAAACTGAGCTGAATGGAGGTCTGACATGAAGAAAGAACACAAACTGAATGCCATAAAAACAATTCATGTACGTGTCGTCAGTGCGTTTTTGATTCTGCTGATATCGCTTATCTTTACCGGCTGTAGTGCAGAAAGCACACAGGATACGGTTTCGGAAGCGCTTGATCTTGATGTTTCCGGTGGCAGAGAAACGTCCAATTACGATACGCACAGCGGAAATGGAGACGGCGCTTCCTGCATAGTACTCAATTTCGATGACGATACTGTTTTGGAAGAAATACAGAGCAAGGCAGAATGGAAAGCCTTTCCCCTTGATGAGACTGTGCAGATTCTGGTGTATGGTATAGAGGATGAAACGAGCAAAATGGGTCCTTATTTGACAGATGAAAATGGGAATCCGTTAGTACCGGAAATTCAGAACGGCTATTACCTGCTGATCGATCGACAAGCCAAAGAAGGAAAGGCAACAGGAGCGGATATTTTGCATAGAAATTCATTTAATTTCACATTAGGATTATATGATACGGATACCAACACCTTATATTTCTGTCAGTTGGATACGTAAGCGATAATTTCCAGTTTATCAGGGTGGGGGGGGATGTGATGAAGGAACGAAAAGAAATTCTGGATTATGGAATGACGTTGCCGGATGTGTATGTGGATACACCATTTCATGACGACAACTGGATCCTGCTTCGGTATAAGAAGAATAAGCGGGCTTTTGCGTGGACGTATGAGCGGAATGGGAATATCTGCGTCAACGTGAAGGTGGATCCGGAGTGGCGGGATTTCTGGCGGAGTGCGTATGCGTCCGTCCTGCCGGGCTATCACCAGAATAAGGAACATTGGAATACGATCATCCTGAACGGGAGCATTCCGGATGATGAGGTAAAACGGATGGTGGCGGAAAGCTACGATTTGATTGTAAAAAAGTAAGAAAGGAGAACCCAAAATGAAGATACCTGGATAGGACATTCCTGCTTTAAGATCGAAAAGGACGATTACGCGATCGTCCTCGATCCCTACGAGGACGGCAGCGTCCCGGGGCTTAGGCCGGTGAGGGAGCGCGCGGATCTGGTGCTGTGCAGCCATGAGCACGCGGATCACAATTTCCGCGGCGGCGTGACCTTAAGCGGCAGGACGAAGACGCTGTTTTCCATCGAGAAGATTCATACCTGGCACGATGAGGTGAAGGGAGCGAAGAGGGGAGACAATCAGATTTTCATCATCGACGACGGGGAGAACCGAATCGCGCATCTGGGCGATCTTGGCTGCGAGCTCACACCGGAACAGACGAAGAAATTGCAAAATCTGGACGCGGTGCTGGTGCCGGTCGGCGGTTTCTACACGATTGACGCCGGGCAGGCCGCGGAGCTCGTGAAAAGTCTGAATCCCCGGATTGTGGTCCCGATGCATTACCGGAGCGGGCGGGACCAGTATGGCTACGATGTGGTCGGGACGGTTGATGTTTTCACGAAGCTTATGGACAGCGTGATGGAGGTTCCGGGAAGTGAGATCGAGACGACGGACGAGCAGGGGGCACAGGTCGTGGTCCTGCAGCCGATGATGAAAAGAATTTCCTGATGACCTGAATTGTTTTAGATAATCCCGTGGGCTGTGCTTGATTTTGACTCCGTATGCAGATACAATGAAAAGGGAAACGGAGGAAATGATGGGAGTTACAGCGTTATATGACGGCAACACCGGTTTGCCGGAGAATAAAGAGTATCTGGAGTGCGGTCTGCCTGAATTTTTGCAGGAGTCTGTTTGCGTCATGAAACGGACGTGGGAAAGGCTTGACCGTGGAGAGGAATACCTGCGGTGGGACTGTGATTATTGCGAACTGCAGAGCGATATCAACAGTGCTGAGGTAAATCAGATGATCAGTTCTGAGCAGGCGTGGTATCTTCGTGAGAAGTATCTGCGGATAGAAAGAGTGTGAGACGATGACACCGATTGATTTTACCGATCTGCCACGGCGAAATAAGGCATACGCGGGCGCCAATGGAAGTAAGATTTCAGTAATATATAAGGGAAGACAGTATATGCTGAAATTTCCCCCTGTCCCGACTCGGAATCAGAACATGAGCTACAGCAACAGTTGTTTTT
This sequence comes from Lachnospiraceae bacterium, assembly GCA_021203465.1. Classification (GTDB taxonomy): domain Bacteria; phylum Bacillota; class Clostridia; order Lachnospirales; family Lachnospiraceae; genus Hominiventricola. The sequence continues at coordinate 6,807 of JAJQBC010000036.1, forward strand.
CTGAGTATCTGGGCTGCAGGATTTATGAAATGATTGGAGTGCCGGTGCAGGAGACCATGCTGGGCACGTTTCGGGTGAAGAATACAGAAAAGATCGTTGTAGCCTGCGGGGATTTCACGGAACCGGGCGTAGTGCTGCAGGATTTTGCATCTCTGAAAAATCAGATTATAGATTCTGAACGGAATGGTTATGGCACGGAGCTTTCTGACATTCTGCAAACCTTTGAGGAGCAGAGCGCTGTGGACCCCTCGGAACTTTCTACCCGTTTTTGGGACATGTTTATCGTGGATGCCCTGATTGGAAACTGGGATCGGCATAATGGAAACTGGGGATTCTTGTACAATACTGTGACGGACGAGGTACGGCTTGCCCCGGTGTATGACTGCGGCAGTTGTCTCTATCCGCAGGCGGACGAAGCAATCATGGAAAAAGTGCTTTCTTCGCAGGAAGAACGGGATTTTCGGGTGTTTGAGATACCAACCTCCGCGATCACAGTAAATAATAAAAAGCTCCGTTATTTTGATTTTATTTCTTCTCTGCAGAGTGAAGGCTGCAACCTTGCGTTGAAACGTATTGTCTCCCGGATAGATATGTCGCGGATTGAGGTGCTTTTGGAGGAAACACCATTTCTCAGCAATCTGCAGCGAGAATTTTACCTTGCCATGCTGCGTGAGAGAAAAACCAGAATTCTCGATTTCTCACTCAGGGCATTGAATAACAGAGACGGAGGTTTTTAATAATGTATTGCCGCCGGGCATCGGGTTTCCGACGCCCGGCTTTTTCTCCCCTTTGCGGGAAGGCAGTGCGGGTAATTGAGGGAACCCGCCAATCATCGGATTAAAATTCCGCCAATCATCGGAAAAATATTTCGCCAATCGTCCGGTTTTTGTTGTATTTCTGTCTCCAGGTGGCTATAATTTGGGTGATTGTTACGAGAAATCACTGAGAGAGGAAATCCATGGACATTATTAAGAGACTGACAGAAGAGCTGGCGGTGAAGAAATGGCAGGTCGAGGCCGCTGTGAAGCTGATCGATGAGGGGAACACGATTCCCTTCATCTCGCGTTACCGCAAGGAGGCGACCGGCGCGCTGAATGATGAGCAGCTGCGGCAGCTCGACGAGCGGCTGACCTACCTTCGCAATCTGGAGGAGAAGAAGGCGCAGGTGCTCGCGAGTATCAAGGAGCAGGGCAGGCTGACCGATGAGCTGCGCACGCAGATCGAGGCCGCACAGACGCAGGTCGCGGTCGATGATCTTTATCGCCCCTATCGTCCGAAGCGTCGGACGCGCGCGACGATGGCGAAGGAGAAGGGGCTGGAGGGTCTCGCGAATCTCATCCTGCTGCAGATGACAAAGCGGCCGCTCGAGGAGGAAGCGCTTGCGTATCTTTCGGAGGAGAAGGGCGTCAGCAGCGTGGAGGAGGCACTTGCCGGAGCGCGGGATATCATCGCGGAGACGATTTCCGACGAGGCGGACTACCGGACTTATATACGCGAGCTGACGCTGCGGGAGGGTTCGATCAGCTCCGAGGCGAAGGACGAGAACCAGGAATCGGTCTATGAGACTTATTATCATTTTACGCAGCCCTTAAGTAAAATGGCGGGGCACCGGACGCTTGCGCTCAATCGCGGGGAGAAGGAAAAGGTGCTGACGGTGAAGATCGAGGCGCCGACGGAAAAGATTCTGCGTTATCTGGAAAAGAAGGTGATCACGCGGGACAACCTGCGGACGACGTCGGCGCTTCAGGATTGCATCGCAGACAGCTATGCGCGTCTCATCGCGCCTGCCATCGAGCGCGAGATCCGGAACCTCCTGACCGAGCAGGCCGAGGAGGGCGCGATCAAGGTGTTCGGAAAGAATCTTGAGCAGCTGCTCATGCAGCCGCCGATCGCGGGGCAGACGGTGCTCGGCTGGGATCCGGGCTACCGCAACGGCTGCAAGCTAGCGGTCGTGGATCCGACCGGAAAGGTGCTCGACGCGCTCGTCGTCTATCCGACCGCGCCGAAGCATCAGGTGCGGGAGACGAAGGCCACGGTGAAAAAGCTGATCGAGAAATACAACATTACGCTCGTTTCGCTCGGCAACGGCACGGCCTCGCGTGAGTCGGAGCAGATACTGGTGGAATTGTTTAAGGAGATTCCGCAGAAGGTACAGTATGTGATCGTCAGCGAGTCCGGCGCGTCCATCTATTCTGCGAGCAAGCTGGCCTCGGAGGAATTTCCGGACCTGGACGTCGGGCAGCGCAGCGCGGCTTCCATCGCCAGACGGCTGCAGGACCCGCTCGCGGAGATGGTGAAGATCGATCCGAAGTCCATCGGCGTCGGTCAGTACCAGCACGATATGAACCAGAAGCGCCTCGGTGAGGCGCTCGGCAGTGTCATCGAGGACGTGGTGAACCGGGTCGGCGTGGACCTCAATATGGCCTCCGCGCCGCTGCTCGAGTATGTCTCCGGCGTCACGAAGACGCTGGCGAAGAATATCGTGGCTTACCGGGAGGAGAACGGCCGCTTCACGGACCGCAGGCAGCTTCTCAAGGTGCCGAAGCTCGGGCCGAAGGCCTATGAGCAGTGCGCCGGTTTCCTGCGCATCACGGGCGGGAAGAATCCGCTCGACGCCACGAGCGTCCACCCGGAGAGCTATGCGGCGGCGACGAAGCTTCTGAAAAGTCTCGGCTACTCGGCGGACGATATCGCGAAGGGCGGTCTGCGCGGAATCTCCGCTAAGGTCACGCAGCCGAAGAAAACAGCGCAGGAGCTGGAAATCGGCGAGCTGACATTGCAGGACATCCTGCAGGAGCTCGAAAAGCCCGCCCGCGACCCGCGCGACGAGATGCCGCGCCCAGTGCTGCGCAGCGATGTGCTCGGCATCGAGGATCTGAAGCCCGGCATGACGCTGAAAGGAACCGTGCGCAATATTATTGATTTTGGCGCATTCGTGGACATCGGCGTTCATCAGGACGGTCTTGTCCATATTTCCCAGATGTCCGACCGCTATATCAAGCATCCGCTCGAGGTCGTGAAGGTCGGTGACGTGGTGGAGGTGAAGGTGCTGAACGTGGATGTGGCGAAGAAGCGCATCGGGCTGACGATGAAGCTGTGAGACGCTACCATGCGACATCTGTAAGACATTGTCGAAGCAGGGTATAGACTCTTTTTGATCCCGGACAAAAAATTGTCTCTTGTTATTATACTCCTTTGGGAGTATAATGGCTAAAAGGGAGATGATACTACATGACAAAGGCACTTTACCATGGTTCCTCCCATATCATCCGGCAGCCGCAGTTTGGGTACGGAAAAGCCTATAATGACTATGGACTGGGGTTTTACTGTACGGACAGCTTTGAAATGGCGAAGGAGTGGGGCGTAGGAAAAGACAGGAATGGTTACGCCAACTGCTATGAGCTGGACTGTGACGGGCTGCGTATTCTGGATCTGAACGCTGAGGAATACTGTATTCTCCACTAGCTGGCGGTGTTGTTGGAAAACCGGGAATTTGATGTGCCATCCGGTCTGGCGCTGGAAGCCAGAGAGTATATTCTGGAAAGATTTCGCGTTGCATATGAGAGCTATGATGCGATCATCGGCTATCGGGCGGACGACAGCTATTTCTCCTTTGCGCAGGACTTTATCAATGGTACGATTTCTTACCGGCAGCTGAATAACGCCATGCATCTGGGAAAATTAGGACAGCAGTTTGTGTTGAAAAGCCGCCTGGCTTTTGAGCGTATCCGGTTTCTTCGCAGCGAAGTGGCAGACAGTTCCGAGTGGTATGCAAAGAAGATGCTGCGGGACAAAACGGCGCGCAGGGAATATTTCAGTGTCGAACGTGGACGGCGGCAGCGGGGTGATCTGTATATCACCCAAATCATGGATGAGGAGATGAGAGCGGATGATCTGCGCCTACGATAAGGTTTATCTGGACAAGGCCCGCACTGCGCTGGGGCGGATGCTGGATTTCGCAGTATATGACCTGCACTATGAGCTTTCGCCTTTTTTTGAGCTGTTCATCGAGTCCGGCGTTTCCCGTCGGTTTGAGGCTGGTGATTACCATTTGCTCGTCGGCATGTCCGGCGTGGAGCTGGCTTACGAAGTACTGGACTGCGCCAAAGTGCCTTATGAGCGAATCAAGCCTGATTATACTCAGAACCGCAGCGCGGAGTACTGGACGGGCTGGGCGCTGGCTTACTATCAGTGGGAGACGGCGCTCAGCTTTGCTAGAATTGTCAGCGCAGTTCCTATTCAGGAGATATTGAGTCTGTACTCTCCCTATCATGAAATGGATATCCGACAGTTCTGCGATAAGATGAATGAGCTGTATGGAAATGCAAATCCGGAGACAAATCTGAAGCGTCTCCGGCAATCTGCAGGCTTAAGCCAGCGCGAGCTGGCGGAATTGTCCGGCGTTCCGCTGCGCACGATCCAGCAGTACGAACAGCGGCAGAAAAACATCAACAGGGCGCAGGCGGAGTACCTGGCCATGCTTGCAAAGGTGCTGTGCTGTGGAATGGAAGATTTGCTCGAAAAGACGGTTCGGATACCATAGAAGAACCCAGAGAAAAGCAGCCGCGCGGGGGAACCCCATGCGGCTGCCGTTGAAATTATCATACACGGATTTATTTTTCGCAGCGGAACACGATCCAGTTCGCTGGTGATAATCTGGTTTTGTTGGAGTCGGTAGTGGGTTGAGTATTCCTATACGTGCAAAATACAATTTTCCTCATAATATGGAATCAGGGAATCGTGTGTCAGAAAGACACAATTTTCCGCCTTTGCCTGTGCGAGCATGATGCGGTCGAAGGGATCTGTGTGTTTGGGCGCATTTTCCGCGCGGCGCAGGGTTTCCAGCATAAAAACATGGTCATCCCGCACGGCGAGTATCCGATATCCGGCTTTCAGGCAGTAGTCCGACAGGGCTTTCCCGGAAATCGGCATAATTTCCGAATGTAGCGTGTGTTTAATGGAAACTTCCCAGACAGACGCAGTGCTGTAATAAATTTCATTACGCTCGTCTGCAATCAGTTTTCTTGCTCGCTCGGGCAGCTTTCGGTCTCCGGTCAGTGCCCAGAGGAGAATATGGGTATCCAGTAAGCAGTTCATCACACACCTCCAAACAGGGCGCTGATTTCCTCGTTGCAGGCATCAATATCGTCCGGCACGAGAAATTCCCCGCTGGCGATGCCGATGCGCTGTCCGGTCTCTTTTTTCGGTAGATGCACGGAAAAAGGAATAGCATTATCGCACAGGCTCTGTGCCGCAAACATTCTGACGCCTTCCGCAAACGACGTTCCCATGCGGCGATACAATAATTCTACTTGTTCCTTCATATTCGCGTCCATCCGTACCTGCAGTGTAGCCTCTTTCGCCATGAAAATACCTCCTTGTGATTTGTAATACTATTGTACTACAAAAACAGCTGCTGCGCAAGGGATTTACGCCACTTCCTTGTATTGTATATATACATACTCGTAAATTCGCCTGCGATATTCGGAAATATGGACATCATCGTAGCTCTCCGGAAGCTCTTTCCACAGGAAATCCCGGATCAGATTGTCCTCCTGCGCTTCATCCAGAACGGCGGCTTCGATGGCGTCCAGAATTTCCTCCGAGATCCGGGGCTTTCCAGCTGGACGATTTTATCCGCCCTGTTTTCGTAATAGAGCGGAATCGCAGCGCCGTCATCGACAGCCCGCTTGAAATCATAGACGGAGACATAACCGCCGAAGGTCCGCTCCGTGATATTGTCGTTGGACAGAAGCGGCGTACCGATGAAACCGATGCGCGAGGCTGTGGGCAGCAGCGCCATCATATTATCTGCGAAAATCCCGTACTGGTTGTGCTGATTCCCATGTCCCTCGCAATATTAGCTATCGTTTCTCTGCTCATTAAATCGGACGTGAGCAACCGTTCTGCCTACCATGCCGCAGGAATCTTTTTTCATTTGGTGCGTAATCGTTTAGGTTTCGCGTTGATTTCTCCTCTCGCATCTGTTACAATACGAGTTAGCCAAAACTAACGACAGGCAGAAGGAAAGAACGAAATGAGAAAACACGAAGAAATTAAATCCGCGTATCAAGTATCGGGCAAAGAAGCGACTTTTTATGATGGCATGATCACCTGTTCTACCCTGCCGGGCAAAGCCGTATGCAGACTGGTGTGGGCCATGGGGCAGGCAGAAACCGGTGACTATCTGTCCCGTGCGCTTTCCGGTATTCCGGAGGAGTTCTCCGGTTCGCTGCTGGAGGTTCCGGTGGGTACCGGCGTGCTGACCATGCCGATCTATCAAAAACTGCCTGATGCGAACATCACTTGCCTGGATTATTCCGAGGACATGATGTCCCGTGCGCAAAAAAGGGCGAAACGTGACGGGCTGACCCATGTCCGTTTTCATCAAGGGGATGTGGGAAATTTGCCCTTCTCGGACGGCAGCTTTGACATCATACTTTCTCTCAATGGATTTCATGCTTTTCCTGATAAAGAAGCGGCTTACCGGGAAGTGTTTCGGGTCCTAAAGCCCGGCGGCTGTTTCTGCGGTTGCTTTTACGTTTCCGGGGAAACGGCCCGGACAGATTGGTTCATCCGGCATCTCTATGAACCGAAGGG
>JAJQBC010000093.1 GCA_021203465.1 Lachnospiraceae bacterium
TCTATTAAAAATTTTTCGCGGATGTGTTCAACTTGCACTTGCAATTTTCGATTATTATTTTTTCTTAAATAATCCCAAAAAGTCACAGCAGAATTATACTATTCACACAAAAATATGTCAACACAAAACCAATGCCTCTGGCAAAATTGGCAAAATCCGGCTCTGCGAGCCATTGCCCGCAGAGCATTATCTTCCGTTCCGCGTCTCCCGCATTCATGCCTCCCGGGTATTCTTCTTATTAAAACGGATCTGCTTCAGGCTCAGCGTCAGGAGCGATACCGGTTTCGTCCACTCCAGCCCGACTTTCTTCGTGATAAAAGCCTTGAAGCGCTCCACTTCGCCCTTCTTCAAGGTCGACTTATCAATCATATAGGCCTGAGCCTTATTGGGAAACAGATACAGAAACTCCTGCTCCTCCACCAGCCGGATAATCGACTGATACGAGTACTCCTGCCATTCATTCCCGCTGAGACAGAAGAAGTTCTTTTCGTCAAAGCGATACTCCACCCGGATCTGCTTCCCATGCAGCCGTTCAATCGCCTGATCCCTCTGACTCTTTTCAAGGACATTGGCGGAGGGTATCAGAAAGACGCCCAGACAGATACACAGAAGGCCGACTGTCGTCCCCATCCCGATAAAACATCCCGCGAAAACCAGAATCAGGCAGAATGCCGTATAAACAATCTTGAAATTCATATGAAATGTAGAATGTACACAGGCACTCAGTTTTTTTATCCGCTCTTCATTGTACACAATCGCCGCTCTGTATTGCTGTGCCATAAGATCCCCTCCGCTTTTTTGCACTCCCCTTTTACCATCTATATTGTAACGCGAGACGGTTTGTTAGTCAACATACATCTTGCTGTTTTCAGTCTTTTTATTCATCGCCTGTTCGTTATTATCAAACATAATATTATAATGTCGAATAATGCTTGACATACCAACCCTGGTATGTTATGGTGATTCTGGCAACAACCATAGCATAGCAGAAAGGAGTAGCCTCAATGCCGACGAAAAAAACGGGCATCACGATTCAATCGGTAGTTCGTGCCGTCCAGATTCTGGATTGCTTCGAGGATGCGCCCAGTCTTGGGATCTCCGAAATTGCCGCAATGATGGGACTCTCCAAAAGCACGGTTTACGGGCTGGTCAATACGCTGTCCGGCTGCGGCCTTCTGGAGCAGGACGCCAGCCGGAACTACCATCTGGGCCTGAAACTCTTCGAGCTGGGAAACAAAGTCGGCGCACGGATGGATATGCGCCGGGAGGCCAGACCTTACTGCGAGGTCCTGGCAGATAAATATCCTGCGACCGTCCATCTGGCAGTCTTCTCCGGGGACGAGGTGATCTATATCGACAAAGTGGACAGGCCAAAATCCGCCGTCATCGTCTACTCGCAGATCGGAAAACGCGCCCCCATGTACTGCACCGGCGTCGGAAAAGCGATTCTGGCCAACCTTCCCATGAAAGAGGTTGAACAATATCTTCAATCCGATCCACTGGCGAAGGTAACAGATCGCACCATCACCACAAAGGAGGCTCTTCTCGAGGAGCTCGACCAGACGCGGAAGCGCGGCTATGCGATGGACAATGAGGAAATTGAGCCGGGCCTGAACTGTATTGCCGCCCCGATCTTCGACTACAGCCGAAGACCCTGCGGCGCTGTTTCCATCTCTTTTCCATTCAACAGGATCGGGGAACTGGATCCTGACGCGGTCGCGCAGGACGTGATGGCCTGTGCGAAAACCATCTCCGCCCGTATGGGCTACACCGTCGAGCCAGGCGACAGGCCATAACGCGGGCACCCATAACAGCACCTGAAAAAGGAGGAATCACCATGGAAATTCGTTTTGACGGCAAAGTCGTGCTGATCACGGGAGGTTCAGCCGGCATCGGACTTGCCTGCGCGGATCTGTTTGGCACATGCGGCGCGAAAGTCGCAATCTGCGGAACGAACGCCGCGAAACTGGAGAGAGCGGAAGCCTCCCTGAGAGAGAAACACATTGAAGTGTTCGCAGAGGTCTGTGATGTCTCCTCCGCGGCATCTCTGGAAGCTTTCGCAGAACATGTCGAGGCAGCACTCGGCCCGATCGATGTCTGGATCAGCAATGCCGGCATCTATCACAAGTGTGGGATCGCCGATCTCTCGGAGGAAGAGTGGAACCGGACAATGGCAGTCAACACCACCGCCGTCTATCTGGGAGCGAAGATCGTGTATCGCTGCATGAAGGATCGGGGCGGAGTGATTCTGATCGCCTCCTCGTTCGCCGTGGTCTCCCCGTTCGTCGGCGGCGGCGCCTACGCCGCGTCAAAGGCTGCTGTCAGCTCCCTGATTCGGACACTGGCCGCTGAATTTGCCCCGTACAAAATCCGTGTCAACGGCTATGTCCCCGGCGTGATCGATACGGACATCAACCGGGATCGAATCAGAGAGGACGGCGACAGTCTGCGCCCCGCCATCGCGTCGCAGACATTCGGTATGCCGGAAGATGTCGCCTGGGCGGCGGCTTTCCTGGCCTCCGACTACGCCCGCTACATCACCGGAACAACACTGGAGATCAGCGGAGGAAAGCTGTGTGTACAAAATCCAGAAAGTGCATGGAGTGAAAAAGAGGCGAGAGATCGCCGGAAGGGAGGCTGTCAATGACGGAGCTGCGAAGCAAAACCGTTCTGGAAATGGAGGACAGCGCATTTGCGCGCTCACTCTTCAAGTCCATGGGATATACGGACAGCGAATTGCGGGAAGGCAAGCCGCTTATCGGTATCGCCAGTACCTGGAACACACTGGTTCCCGGACATTTTAATCTGGACAAAGTTGCCGAATATGTGAAAAACGGCATCTACGCGGGCGGTGGAACTCCTGTCGAATTCGGCACCATAGCCGCATGCGACGGCGTCGCTCAGGGGCATGAGGGAATGCACTACATTCTCCCCTCCCGCGAGATCATCTGCAACTCAATCGAAATCATGGCACAGGCACATCGGCTCGATGGTCTGGTTCTGCTTGCCTCATGCGACAAGGTCGTTCCGGCCGTCCTGATGGCAGCGGCCCGCCTCGACATCCCCTGCATCGTGTGCGTAGGCGGCCCCATGCTGGGCGGCATCGAATTTGACGGCAGGAAATCCGATCTGACCTCGATCTCCGAAGCGCTCGGCATGCTGAAGGCCGGTGAAATCACACAGCCGGAATATGACGCGCTCGAGAACACCGCCTGCCCCGGCTGCGGCTCCTGTTCCTTCCTAGGCACTGCAAACACCATGTGCTGCCTTGCCGAAGCGCTCGGCATGATGCTCCCGGGCAGCGCGCTGATCCCGGCTCCCTACGCGGCGAGGCTCCGCTCCTCTTTTGAATCGGGGCGGGCGATCGTCGAACTCTGTAAAAAGGGAATCACATCCCGTCAGATCATCACCGAAGCCGCCCTCAGCAACGCAATCACGATGACGATGGCAATCTGCGGTTCAACCAACGCGGTACTTCACCTGTCCGCCATCGCAAACGAAGCGGAGCTAAACATCAATGTTCTGGAAAAATTCGAGGAACTGAATAAGACGACGCCCCAGATCGCCCGGGTCAATCCGGCCGCGAAGCCGGACATGGAGGCTTTCCACCGAGCCGGTGGCATCCCGCGTGTCATGCAGCGCCTTGGGAATCTCCTCGACACCTCCGTCATGACTGTGACGGGAAAGACCATGCAGGAGAATCTTGATTCTTATCAGTTCGAATATCCGGAGAATCCGGATATCATACGGACCGTCGACGCTCCGTTCGCCGCAACCGGCGGTATCGCCGTTCTGCACGGCAACCTGTGCCCGGACACCGCCGTCTCCAAGCCCGGCGCCATAGATCCAAGCATGCGCCGCTTCATCGGAAAAGCCAGATGCTACAACAGCGAGGAGGAGGCGGAACAGGCGATTCTAAATGGCGTCGTCAAAGCCGGGGATGTCGTCGTGATCCGTTATGAAGGCCCCAAAGGCGGTCCCGGTATGCGGGAAATGTTCAAGGCGATGAAATACATCTACGGTGTCGGCCTCTCGAAATCGACCGCGCTCATTACGGACGGCCGCTTTTCCGGCACGAACAATGGCTGCTTCGTCGGCCACATCTCCCCGGAAGCCGCAGAGGGCGGCCCTCTCGCCATCGTACAGGACGGAGACGAGATCCTGATTGACGTAAATGAAGGAATTCTGGAACTCCACGTTTCAGACGAAGAGATCAATGAACGGTATAAGCACCTGAAAATGCCGGAAAAATACATCCCGGCCGGATACCTGAGGCTGTACGCAAAGTCGGCGAGTTCCGCAGATCAGGGCGCTATCATTAAAGCATAAAGAAAAGAAAGGATGAATCATCATGGACAAAATCAAAGTGGGTATCATCGGACCCGGAAACATTGGCAGCGACCTGATGTACAAGGTTATGCGCAGCCGGAATCTCGAGATGAAGACAATGACCGGGATCGTTCGCTCCGAGGGTATCAAGCGCGCAGAATCTCTCGGCTTTCACACCTCGATCGAAGGGGTGAAAGCGGTCGCCGAGGATCCTGAGATCGGCATCGTCTTCGACGCGACCAGCGCAGCCGCGCATCTGCAGAACGCGCCCATTCTGAAAGCAGCCGGGAAGACTGTTTTTGACATGACGCCTGCGGCCGTCGGCCCCTTCGTCGTCCCCTGCGTGAATCTGGATCATCTTCTGGAACTGAACACGGACAATTACAACATGGTGACCTGCGGCGGCCAGGCGACAATCCCGATCGCTTACGCGATCAACCGTGTAGCGGACTCTGAATACACAGAGATCGTCGCCTGTATTTCTTCAAAGAGCGCCGGCCCCGGCACAAGGGCGAACATCGATGAATTCACCCAGACGACCTCCAAAGCCCTTCGCGTTGTAGGCGGAGCGGATCGTTCAAGAGCAATCATCATCCTGAATCCGGCTGAGCCGCCCCTGATGATGTCGAATACGATCTATTGTCTCGTAAAGCATCCGGATGAGGCGGCGATCAAAAAGGCGGTGAACGACATGGTGAAAGAAGTACAGTCCTACGTGCCCGGCTACTCCCTTCGCGTCCCACCGTTGGTCGACGGAAACAAAGTAACTGTGATCGTACAGGTCGAGGGTGCAGGCGATTTCCTGCCGAAATATTCCGGAAATCTGGACATCATCAACGCAGCCGCAGTAGCTGCCGCCGACAAGGTCGCCGCAAAAATGTTAAAGGAGGGGAACTAAATCATGAATATAGATAAAAACAGAAAACTGCATTTCGTAGACACAACGCTTCGTGACGGCAGCCATGCGGTCAGCCATAGCTACACCGTTGAGCAGGTGACCGCGATCGCCGAAGGTCTGGACAAGGTGGGCGTGGATATCATAGAGATCTCCCACGGCGACGGCCTGGCCGGCTCCACAATCAACTACGGATTCTCCGCAACGCCGGAAATGGAATTATTGAAAGCCGCCAGCAAGGTTATAAAAAGAGCGAAGCTCGGCGTTCTGCTCCTGCCGGGCGTCGGTACAATCGAAGACCTGAAGGAGGCCAGGGAAAACGGTGCGCAGGTCGTCCGTGTCGCCACACACGTGACCGAAGCCGATGTCGCAATCCAGCATCTGAAAACCGCGAAAGATCTCGGCATGACTCCGGTCGGATTTCTTATGATGACCCACATGGCCTCGCCGGAAAAAATTCTCGAGCAGGCGAAAATCTTTGTGGATGCGGGCGCGGAGTATGTCAACCTCGCGGATTCCGCAGGCTACATGACCCCGGACGATGTGCGCGCCCGCGTCTCGCTTCTGGTGGAAAACCTGCCGATCCCCGTGGGCTTCCACGCGCACAACAACCTTAGTCTGGCTGTCGCCAATACGCTCACGGCCGTCGAGTGCGGTGCGGATTACGTCGACGTAACCTGCCGTGGTCTCGGCGCGGGCGCGGGCAATGCCCAGGCCGAAGTCGTAGCAGGTGTCTTTGATCGTCTCGGATACAATACCGGGCTTGATTTCTATGGATACATGGATCTCGCGGAGAATGTGGTCGAACCGCTGATGCGTCAGCCACAGGTCATCAAAAGCGCGCCGCTGATGCTCGGCTATGCAGGTGTCTATTCGAGCTTCCTGCTCCACACCTATCGCGCCGCCGAAAAATTTAACCTGAACCCGCGCGATATCCTCGTAGAACTCGGACGCCGCGGTATGGTCGGCGGTCAGGAAGACATGATTATCGACGTGGCCCACTCGCTGTCGCTTCAGAAACAGCAGTAACAGACTCAGCATTCACACAAAAAGCTCGCAAAGTTCTGTTTTACAGGCTTTGCGAGCTTTTCTGGCTCAGAAATTTGTTTTCTGCAATGATAAGCTTCCTTATTTATCTCCTGTATATTTGTGGAGCGTCGCTCTTACCGCTCCGGCTCCGGCAAGCATTTCTTTAAAATACCCTTCTATTTTATCTGAAAGTCCCGCTTCCACGAGGTCACAGCCGAATATTGACACGTTGGAAAGTATCTCCTTCAACTGCCCGTGATAGCTTTCCGGCCTGTTCCAGATGATATCGGAAAGCTTTCCCTGAAGCTCTTCCTTCAGCGGATCCGGAGACACCTCCATCTCCTTCCCTGTGTCATCCACCGCCAGCAGATAGCGCATCCACCCCGCGATCGCCAGAGGCAGCGCCACCAACTCAGCCGGTTCCAGTCCCCGTTCAAGATAGCTTCTGACCGTCACCCCAAAGCGCACGCCAACCTTCTGGCTGGTGTCCATCGCGATGCGCTGCGGTGCGTCCGGCATAAACGGATTCGGGAGACGCTGCTCCACTACCTCGTCAAGAAACTCTCTCGGATTCAGAATTCCCGGATTCGTCACAACCGGGAGGCCTTCCTTATAGCCAAGCAAACGCACCAGATTGACCAGATCGGCATCCTTCATCTCCTCACAGATCAGCGTGTAGCCAAGCAGGCATCCGAAAACACTCAAGGCCGTGTGCAGCGGATTCAGGCAGGTAGAAACCTTCATCTTTTCCACCTTATCAACCGTCTCGCGGGTCGTAAAAATCACTCCCGCCTCCTCGAGGGGCGGCCGCCCATTCGGAAACTGATCTTCGATCACCAGATACTGTGGCTTCTCCGCGTTCACAAAGGGAGCCACATAGCTCTGTTTCGAAGTCACAAACAGACTGGCATCCTCCACGCCGTCCTTCTGAAGCTCCGCCTCCACCGCAGCGTTCGGCCTCGGTGTGATCTTGTCAATCATACTCCACGGAAACGCAATCTCATTTTCCAGATAACCGTATTCCTCGGCCGTGATTTTCCCGCGCTGCAGCCACGCTCCCGCGATTTCCAGAATTGCCGAGCGGAATTTTTCACCGTTGTGCGAACAGTTGTCCATGCTAACCATGGACAAGGGCTTCCCGCAGGCCTTTTTCCGCTGCAGGCACATGGCCGCCATCCGCGGCATAAACTCTGTGCATTCATCCGGGCCGCGATCCATATCCGCAGCAATCGCGGGCATAAGCTCACCGTCCGCGCCGCGAAGGGCATAGCCCTTTTCCGTGATCGTGAAAGAAACCATCTGGAGGCACGGCATCTCAAATATCTGCTGTATCCGCGGAAGATCGTACTGCATCGTCAGGCTATCCGTCACGGAAGCGACGATCTCTTTATCCATGCTTCCATCCGCGCCCATCGTCACCGCGATTGTCAGATTGTCATGCGGCCGCAAGCATTCCACTATCGTCTCAGGGCTGCGGCCACTACAGCAGATGATCCCCGTATCCATTTTCCCCTGCTCGATCAGTCTCTGGCAGAGAACTGTCGGAAAAGCGCGAAAGATATTTCCCGGGCCAAAGTGCAGCCACGCAGGCGCTTTTCTCGTGTTTTCGGCAATCTTGGCCGGATCATAATCAGGAAGGTGATAGCCCTGCCACGACGCCCTGTCTTTTATTGATTCCAGTGTCAGCTTCATATTCTCACCTCAGTCATCACATTTCCACAGTCCAAGCGCCGGAGTCCCCACATAGTAAAATTCCTCTCCGTCCTCCGTCATATTCCAGCCATCCTTGAGCACAGCCGGATCATAGCGTTTGGACACTTCATTGTAATCCGCCCACTGGAAGCCTACGCTCTCGACCTCTTCCTTTGAGAGATTCTCCGGGATTGTGGCATAGGTGATCGTGAACCGGCCGTCCGAGGATCCCTGGATCAGGTGAGCCGCGCTCATCGTCCTCCCCTCAAACGCGCCCTTGCGGTACAGCTCGAGCACATAGTCCCTGCCCTTATAACCGTACTTGCGGGTCATGCTGTCCATCTCCTCGTTCTCCCCGAAGGCTTTCACGCCCGGAGCCAGAATCAGGAGTTCGCCGCCATCCGCCACCGCCATACGCGTGCGGTAAATTCCCTTGTTGCCGACCCAGGTCGTCTTCAGCTCCTCCGGGTCGAGGTAGGTGACCATCTTCTTCGCGCGGCGCTCCATATGGACGATATTCAGCTCCTGACTGAGTTCGCACGCCAGCTCGAAGGGTTTTCTGGAATCGTCGGCGAACAGTCCCTGAAGAATAACGCCGTCCTTCGTCTCACTCGTCACCGTCAGGATGAACGACACCGGGAGCTTTCCGTCGATGCAGTGCTGCTGCGCATAGTCGTACAGCATACGGGCCGGACTGTCCATCACGCCGAGCGCCTGCTCCATGCCACAGATAGCCGACACGAAGTGGGACTTGTTGATCATGGAACGTCCTCCCAACCCCACGAACAGGTTCTTGGAGTAGTTCGCCATGCCGACCACCTCGTGGGGGACGACCTGCCCTACCGAAAAGATCCGGTCATAGCCGCCGTCGACCAGCAGATGATTGACCTCAATCTCTATCTCCTCATCGTAAAGGCCCTCGCTGATCTTGCTGACCACTTCGCCCGGGATAGTCCCCAGCTTCACCGTGTCGGTCTGCCAGTGATGCACGAGAATATTTTCCTTCGGAACCACATCCCCGAAAAACTTCTGAATCTCCACATCATCCATCGGCATATGCGTTCCCAGAGCCGGAATCACATGGACGGTCACGCCCGCAGCGTCGAGCTTTCGGTACATAATCTGGGTGATCTCGCCCGCGTAGGAATAGCAGCGGGTGTAATCCGGGGGAACGATCAGCACCTTTTTCAGATCCGAATACTGAACCAGCACCTGATCCACCAGCTTCTCCAGCTCTTCCCGGGAGATCCCCTCCCGGTTTGTCATATAAATTTCTTTCATGGCTTTTCCTTTCCCACACGACGACGGGGCGGCCATCACCGCCCGCCTCGCCGCCGTCCGTCCCGGAGTTTAGAATTTCACAATCACTTTCAGATAGTTGCCCGGATTCTTCTCGATATCGATGATCGTCTCCGGAGCCTCATCCACCGTGATCACCTTCGTCACAATCTTTGTCATGTCGACCTTTTTCGTCATGATCAGCTCGAGCGCCTCCTCGAACTCGCCTGCGCTGGTACGCGCTCCGCGGATATCAATCTCTTTTCTCGTGATCATATCGGTCGGAAGGCTCGTCTCCTTCTTCGGCCAGCCGGTCAGCGTAATGCGTCCCGCATGGCACACATAGTCGAGCGCTCCGCGGATTGCCGGATTTGCGCCGCTGCACTCCATAACCTGCTGCGCCATCTCTCCGCCGGTGATCTCCTTGATTCTTTCAACCGGATCCTCTTTCCCGGAATTGATCGTATACTCAATGCCGAGGCTCTTCGCGAAATCCAGACGCTCCTGCACCAGATCCATCAGGATCGCGTGCCCGCCGTACGCCTGCGCTACAAGACCCGCCACAAGGCCGATCGTACCCGCGCCGATAACCGCACAGTACTCGCCCACCTTGAATCCACCCCTGTGGATGCCGTGAAGCGAAATGGTGAGCGGTTCAGCCAGCGCGGCCTGCTCCCAGGTCATACCCTCCGGCATCTTTACAAGCATATCCGCCGGATGGCAATAATACTCCGCCATGCCGCCCTCGGTCTGCACGCCCAGCACCTTCAGGTCGTTACAGCAGTTCGTCCTGCCGATTCTGCACGGATAGCATTTTCCGCAGTACAGATACGGATCAACGACGACCTTGTCGCCGACCTTGAGTCCCTTCGGATTGTCCTCCGGGATGGAGATGATCTCACCGGCCAACTCATGTCCAATCACTCTCGGATAGGACACCAGCCCGTTTGTGCCTCGGAATGCCCCAATATCGCTCCCGCAGATACCGGCCGCCTTGATCTTCAGCAGCGCCTCGCCCTCCTTCGGCTTCGGCATGTCCATCTCTACACATGCAACTTCCCACGGTTTCTCAAACTTGATCGCTTTCATTTTCGCTCACCCTTTCTGCTCTTATTCTGTCGCCATCCCGGCGATGTCATTTCCATCAGTGAAGAATCAGACCACCCGTAACGTTGATCCCCTGTCCGGTCATATTGTCCGCGAAATCGGATGACAGATAGACGAACATCCTCGCAACATCCTCCGGCGTCTGCGGGCGCTGCAGCGGGATCGCGGAAATCCGCTCTTTCCAATACGCGTCTGGATCTCCGCCCTGTTCCTTTGTCTGGCGGAGCAGCCCCTCCCAGATCTGCGTCCGGACGATGCCCGGGCAGACCGCGTTCACATTGATATTGTAAGGAGCCGCATACTTCGCGACCGCCTGCGTGATGCCGGTCACCGCAAATTTGGACGCAGAGTAAGCGACGTTTGTCGCATATCCTTCTTTTCCGGACATCGAGGACATGTTGACGATCTTGCCCTTTCGGTTCGGAATCATCACGCGGAGCACCGCCTGATCGACGAAAAACGTGCCCTTTGTGTTAATGTCCATGACCATATCATAGACATCCTCTGTCATGTCCATGTAGTCCACTTTTTTCGAGACACCCGCGATATTGTTTAAAATATCGATCGTCCCGAGCGCTTTCACCGCCTCGTCCACCATGGCGTTCACATCCTCTACGGAAGCCACATTGCACTTGCAGCAGAAAGCCTTTACGCCAAATTCCGCTTTGATCTCCTCTACCGTCTTCTGCGCGTTTTCGAGATTCAAATCACCGATAAACACATTCGCGCCGGCCTCCGCCAGCATTTTGGCCGTCACCTTTCCGATGCCGTCCCCACCGCCGGTAAGCAGCGCGTTTTTTCCGCTGAGATCAATCGCCACACTCATATCGTCCACCATCCTTTTCTTTTTCTTCTAAATTTTCGTGCGTCCGTCAGGATACAGCCGCTCTTTCTAAAAAAACGGCGCCCAGACAACCTATCCTATCCGCGCGCCGTCATTTATGATTTTTATCGAGATATTTTATGTAGTTTCAGGTTCCAATCAAAGGATACCGATCATCAGCAGGATCGCCGCGATGATAAAGCAGATAACACCGCAGACAGAACCCAGCAGCGTGATGTACTTCAGGCCCTGCGAAGTGTTCAGGTTGTACATCGAAGTTCCTACCCAGAAACCGGAGTCACTCACATGAGAGCCGATCATCGTACCACAGCCGATCAGCAGCGTGATCGCAACAGCGGAAAGTCCGAGCTGTCCCATCATCGGGAGGCAGATCGCAGCCGCCGTCATGCCGGCCGTCGTTCTGGAACCAACCGCGATCATCATAACCGCACCGATCAGGAATGGAACAAGCATAACCGGGATACCGGAGTTCGCAACCGCGGTACCAAGCGCCGTGTTGAATCCTTCATGCACACTGTCGTAATTCTTGATGATCTGGCTGAAGCCGCCGCCCATGCCGGTCACAAGGAGCGGGATCAGAGCAACCGCGCAGGCCTCGCCGATCCAGTTGTTGCACATGATCTTCACCAGGCTCTTCTCTTCCTTGCCGGTGTAGAACTTGTAATTCTCGATGACCTTGTCCTTGCCGAGAATGCCGTTCAGGAAGGTGAGCAGCACGCCGATGAACAGGGCCACGTTTCTGTTGCCGATACCGCTGAAGACGATTGCCAGCATGCTGTCCTCTGCTGCATACATATCGACGAAGGATGAAGCCGCGATGATGATCGCCGGTACCAGAATCGGAGCCATGGCCATCAGCACGTTCGGAAGACCCTCTTCCTTGATGAGCAACTCATGATAATCGTCGCTCTCTACCTCTTCCACGCCAACGATATAATCCGCACGTGGTTCGATCCATTCCTTCGCGACGACGCCCTTGCCAAGCGCCCAGGTGATCAGGAACGCGATCAGGGACACGACAATACCCCAGAGGATGACGAGCCCGAGATCCGCTTCCAGCAGAACTGCCACAGCCAGGATGCCGGGGGTCGGCGGAACAATCGCGTGCGTCAGGGACGCAGTCAGCAGGGTGAAGCCGCCCATCGTAGACATCGAGATATGTTTTCTCTTGGCCAGCATGGAAGCGATCGGGGAAAGCAGCACCTGCGTGATGTCGCCGAACACCGGGATCGACATGATGAATGCCGCCAGCGCGGTCGACAGCTCCAGGCATTTGCCGTGGAACAGATTGATAAAGAAGTTTACCATCGATTTCACGCCGCCCGTGTCGCGGATGCCCTGAGCGATGATCGAGCCGAAGATAATCGTACACGCGATGCTCGTCATCGTATTTCCGAAACCTGTCGTGAACACGGTAGCCGTCGTCTCCAGATCATAACCAAATCCCAGACCGGCGAGCATACCGCAGATAAACAACGCCAGCACCGGATGGAAGTGTGCCCTGACAATCAGCAGTATCAGAAGCACGACTGCCACGATCAATACGACCAAAAATCTTGCCATCATAACTTTTTCTCTCCTTCACACTTGTTAGTTTTTACCGATAAAAATCTGTAAAAGTATTATACCAATTAATAAAATTTAAGTCCAGCACAAACTTTATACAACATATTTCATATTTTCTTCATCCATTTTTTCTTGTTTTTTTATATTTGCCC
>JAJQBC010000049.1 GCA_021203465.1 Lachnospiraceae bacterium
GGTGTTCAACTTCATTTTACAATCGACCGTTCAACTTCATTTTACAATCGACCATATAATTTTTTCTTATTTTGATAGAGATAAAGCAGAACCAGTTGCTGTGTGGAAAATATAAACTTTTTTCGTTCTTTTTCTTCCCCAGTTTCATTTGCTAAGAATGTACCCATAAAAGGCAGGAATATCTGCCTGTCCGTGATGAAAGGGATGTTGTTCTCTATCATCTTGTTTCTCCGGTAATAAGAGATTGTCGGAAGCTTTAATACCACTGGTACATTATCAATCTCCTGAATTTTCTTAATTTCTTTCTTTAATGCGGGCAGCGTAACAAGTTCTTCCCTGGGGGTTAATACAATACATCTGCAGCCATTAAGTGTTGCCGCTGCAAAATCATAACTGCCGGCAATATATAAAGGTAATCCATTTTGTTTATTCCAATTCTCGGACTGCACTTGTATTCCAAAAACCTTAGTAAGTAAATCCATAGCAATTGCCCTCTTTTCACTTAATTTATTGAATTATATCTTTTCAAAAGTTAAAAGTCAATATTTTTAAGTTAAATGATTATCTTCCGCAAAATTGGCCGTTGGGAAAGCATATAACAAAAATTTGAACTTTTGTTTTAATCATCGTATACTATTGTGGAATACAGACTGAGGTGGCAATATGAATATCATTGGCGTGGTACTGTTTGCAGGCATAGGGATTGTATGGTTTTTTATGGCTTCCAGAATCCGTAGAAAAAGCACGGATTACGCGGGCTATCCCGTCACGGAGGGAACGGTGCTGCATACGGAGGATTTTGTCGCGGAGCGATGGACAGCGTCCTTCTGTATTGATGGGGAAGAGGTGCTGGGAATGGATGACCGCTTTGCCGCCTCCACTTTTAAACCGGAGAAATATCATATACCGAAATGTGGAATGCAGGAAAGCATCTATTACTGGAAGCGTACCGATCAGGAGCTTCGCTCCGGACATTATGAAATCAATGGAAAGCCAGTAGAATATTATTTTCACTTCAGCGATGAGAGTTTTTATGAGCTGCGGGACCGGAAAGAAAAAAATGCGGCGATCCGGTATCGGATTCTGGGCATAATTTTCATTTTGTTTGGGATTCTGATTTTCTTACGATAGCTGTTGAGGAGAGGATGGTATCATAATGAACGAAGTACCCTATCGCGTATATTTAAAGGAATACAAAAAAAGCGACCAGCTATGGGAGCGCAGTCCGCATCTGGCTTTCGCCATTTATATGGCGGTGACGCTGCTGCTCTTCTTTGGCGGAATGTTTGGACTCATTTACGCGGACTGTCCGGCGCCGATTCTGGCAATCTACCTGATCGGAATCTGGGTCGTCTGTATCGCGCTCGCGGTTTACCGGAATGAGATGTGCAATCTGTCAAAGTCGACCGCCTTTGTCGAGCGGGACGGCGTATTATTTTCCGTAAAACTGGGTTACGCCAGAGAAATCAATTACCAGACCATGGGAAGCGTCCGTGACATTGTACTTATGGGAGCGACGGACGCGCATAACGCCGCCGTCGCGGCGCAGGTGCAGAGCGCGGAGAAGGAAGTGCGGGAACGGAGAAAATATGCGGAGGCTTACTGCTCTGCCCTCGAGCGTTACCTGCATACCCATGAGCTTCCCGGCGGCGTGATCGAAATCGTGCGCCTGACGGATCCACGGATAGAAAAGAAAACTGCCTGGTCGATGTATATTTCGTACCAGGCAGGAAGCGAACGGAAAATCAGAAAATATCGAAACGCATACGCTCTGAATCTTATATAAAATCGTTTTTTCTATCAATGAAGAATCAGGACTTGCCGTAGCTGCCAGTCCTGGTTCTTCTTCAGTGTGTAAACTTCTCAGTCTCCTTCAGCCGCACCAGCGCCCTGGCCATGGCCGACTGCGTCATATAGTATTCCTTGATGCTCTGCTGCTGCCGCAGGCGCTCCTGCGCGCGCTCAAGCGCTTCGCGGGCGCGGTTCGCGTCCACATCCTCGGGGCGTTCGACCGTATCGACGAGCAGCGTCACACGGTTGTTGGCAATCTGGCAGAAGCCCTGCCCGACGACCGCCTCGTGCCACTCGCCGCCTTTCTCACTCTGCAGGCGCATGCTTCCGTATTTGACAGCGATGACCATCTCCTCGTGGTGCGCCATGACCGCGCGTTCCCCGTCAATAGCGGGGATAACGAGACAGTTACACTGTGCGTTGTAGAAGACGCCGTTGATGCTCACAATTTTCAGATGAAAAGTAGCCATCATTCATCACCCCGTCTGGACAGCCGTGTTCTTCGTGAGAAGCTCCGCCTTTGCCTTGACTTCCTCGATCGTGCCCACATTGAAGAAGGCCGCCTCCGGATAATCGTCCATCTCGCCGTCGATGATCGCGCGGAAGCCTTTGATCGTGTCCTTCAGCGGGACGTAGGTTCCCTTGACGCCGGTGAAATTCTCCGCCACGTGGAAGGGCTGTGAAAGGAAGCGCTGTATCTTTCTGGCGCGGCTGACGGTCAGCTTATCCTCTTCCGACAATTCTTCTATGCCGAGGATCGCGATAATATCCTGCAGCTCCTTATATTTCTGGAGCATTTCCTGTACTTTTCTGGCAGTCTCGTAGTGCTCCTCTCCCACGACATCCGGCTCGAGGATGCGGGAGGTGGATTCCAGCGGGTCGACAGCCGGGTAGATGCCCTGCTCGACGATTTTACGCGAGAGCACGGTCGTCGCGTCCAGATGCGCGAAGGTCGTCGCCGGAGCCGGATCGGTCAAGTCGTCGGCCGGCACGTAAACTGCCTGCACGGAGGTGATGGAACCGTTTTTCGTGGAGGTGATGCGCTCCTGCAGCTCTCCCATCTCGGTGGCCAGCGTCGGCTGGTAGCCCACCGCCGAGGGCATGCGCCCGAGCAGCGCAGAGACCTCGGAACCGGCCTGCACGAAGCGGAAAATATTGTCAATAAAGAGCAGCACGTTCTGGTTCATCTCATCGCGGAAATACTCGGCCATCGTAAGGCCGGTCTCCGCCACGCGCATACGCGCCCCGGGCGGCTCGTTCATTTGCCCGAAGACCAGCGCGGTCTTCTCCAGCACGCCGGAGGCCTTCATCTCACTCCAGAGATCATTGCCCTCACGGGAGCGCTCTCCCACGCCGGTGAAGATCGAGTAGCCGCCGTGCTCCGTCGCAATATTGCGGATCAGCTCCTGAATTAGCACGGTCTTGCCGACGCCGGCACCGCCGAAGAGGCCGATCTTGCCGCCCTTGGCGTAGGGAGCCAGAAGGTCGATCACCTTGATGCCCGTCTCGAGAATCTCGACGACCGGGCTCTGATTTTCAAAAGAAGGCGGATCGCGGTGGATCCCCCAGGACTCTCCGTCCGGCAGCGCCCCGCCGTCGTCCACGGTCTGTCCCAGCACGTTGAAAAGACGCCCCAGCGTCCGTTCGCCGACCGGTACTTTGATACCGCAGCCGTCAGCGCTCACTTCCATGTCGCGGCAGAGACCCTCGCTGGCCGAGAGCATGATACAGCGGACCACACGCCCTCCCATATGCTTTGCGACTTCCATCACGCGCTCCTGTCCGTTCACAGAAACGCGCAGCGCGTCCTTTATATGAGGGAGACTGCCTGTCTCGAACATGACGTCAACGACAGGACCTGATACCTGTATGATTTTTCCTGTATTCATCAGACATTCCTCTCCTTTACGTTTACGTTAGATTTCTTCAATGCACGCGCACCGCTGCTCACTTCCGTGATCTCCTGCGTGATCGCGGCCTGCCGGGCTCGGTTGTACATGATGCCGAGGTCATGCAGTAGTTCGTCCGCATTGTCCGTGGCGGCCTGCATTGCGCTCATGCGGGCGTTCTGTTCGCTACAGAAGGATTCGACGAGCGCGCCGTAGACAAAACCGGCGATATAGTTCGGCACGATGGTGTCCACCAGCTCCTCCGCGGAGGGCTCCAGCAAAAATTCCTCCTGATAGACTTCCATCGGCACAGGCAGCGCCTCCGGCTTTTTCAGCGGCAGAAGCTGCTTATCCTCCGCGACGCTGGACATGCCGTTCTCCATGCGGGTATAGATCACATGCAGCTCGTCGATCTCATCCGCGTAGAATTTCTCCAGCATGGTGTGCGTGATCCAGCGCGCGCGGCTGAAAGTCGGGTTCTGCACGGTGTGCTGGAAATTCTCGATGATCGACACATGTTGCCGCGTAAAATACTGCCGCCCGAGCTCACCGACCACAAAGAGCTGCACTTCGTTCTCCGCCTCGTCGAGAAAGCGCTGTGCGAGCTTCAGGACGTTGTGATTGTAGGCGCCGGCGAGCCCCTTATCGCCCGTGATCACGAGCAGGCCAATCTTTGTATGCATCGCGTCCGGCTGCTCGAAATAGATATGTTCCATGTCCGGCACATGCCGCCAGATGCGGTCAATTGCGGACTGCAGCGTGTAAAAATAGGGCTCCGTCTTCTCCAGCTCCTGCCGCGCTTTGCGCAGCTTGGTGGAGGAGATCATGTACATGGCGTTCGTGATCTTTCTGGTGTCCTGAATACTTTTGATCCGGCTCTGGATTTCCCGTAAACCAGCCATATCACTTCACCGCCTGACTCTTATATTCCTTTACCGCGTCCACAATCTTTTCCGAGAGCGTGTCATCCAGCGCTTTTGTCTGTTCAAGCTCCTGCGCGATCTGCGGATGCTTTTGGTTCATAAACTGCAGCAGGCCGGACTGGAAGGACTTAATCTCCTTTACCGGCACATCCAGAAAGAGCTTCCGCGTCGCCGCAACCAGCGTGATCACTTGATCCGCCATCGACATTGGCGCCCCGAGCGGCTGCTTTAAGAGTTCCATCAGCCGTTTTCCGTACTCGAGCTGTTCCTTTGTGACCGCGTCGAGGTCGGAGCTGAACTGCGTAAAGACTTCCGTCTCACGATACTGCGCAAGGTCAATACGAATACTGCCTGCGGCTTTCTTCATGGCCTTCGTCTGTGCCGCTCCGCCGACACGGGATACTGAGAGCCCGACGTTGACCGCGGGACGCATGCCGGCGAAGAAGAGGTCGCTCTCGAGAAAAATCTGTCCGTCCGTGATCGAGATCACGTTGGTCGGGATGTAGGCGGAAACGTCACCCTCCTGCGTCTCGATGATCGGTAGCGCCGTGATCGAACCGCCGCCGAGCCGGTCGCTCAAGCGGCTCGCGCGTTCCAGAAGGCGCGAATGCAGGTAAAAGACGTCGCCCGGATAGGCTTCCCGTCCCGGCGAGCGCTCCAACAAAAGCGACAGAGAACGGTAGGCGACCGCATGTTTTGAGAGGTCGTCGTAGACGATCAGCACGTCCTGCCCGCGGTGCATGAAGTATTCCGCCAGCGCGGTGCCGGCGTAGGGTGCGATATACTGCAGAGGAGCCGGATCGCTGGCTGTCGAGGAGACGACGATCGTGTAGTCCATGGCTCCGGCGCTCTCAAAGGTATGCACGAGCTTGGAGACGGTCGAAGCCTTCTGGCCGATCGCCACATAGATGCAGACAACCTTCTTGCCCTTCTGGTTCAGGATGGTATCGGTCGCAATCGAAGTCTTGCCGGTCTGGCGGTCGCCGATGATGAGCTCACGCTGTCCGCGTCCAATCGGAAACATCGAATCAATCGCGAGGATACCGGTCTCCAGCGGCGTGTCCACGGACTGCCGATCCACAATGCCGGGAGCGGGCTGCTCCACCGGACGGTAATCGGAGGCTTCAATCTCGCCCTTCCCGTCGATCGGCGCGCCGAGCGCGTTCACCACCCGTCCGATATAGGCGTCGCCGACCGGAACACCGGCCATGCGTCCCGTTCGGGAAACGCTGCTGCCCTCTGAGATTTCAGAGTCTTTTCCAAAGAGGATACAGCCGATCTCGTCCTCACGGATATCCTGCACCATGCCTCGAAGACCACTCTCGAAGACCAGCACTTCCCCGTACATCGCGTGGTCGACGCCCTCGATGTAGGCGATTCCGTCGCCCACCCGGCTGACCGTACCGATCTCCTGACTCTCGATCTCAATATCGTCAAGAGAACCCTTCAGGATGCTGATAACCTCTTTATGGGAAAAAGCTGTTTCCGGGTCTGTCAGGTCGAGGGTGTCAATCTTTTCCCGCAGAAGCTTGCGTCGTCCGGCGGCGCTCAGGTCGTAGGCTTCGCTTCCTACGCGCAGAATAAAACCGCTACCGAGCTCCGGATTCTGCTTCTTCGTGATTTCTGGCTCGCGGTCCGGATATTTCTGTTTCAGGAAATCGATGATCCCCTGAAACTGCGCGTCCGTCGGTTCCGTCACATACTCGAGGACGCACGGTAGATATGTATTACGATTCTGCATGAGACGCCTCACCTGCTTTTGCTAAAAATTGGTCGTAGAGGGCTCCGTCGTTCTGCGCAGAACCGAGCGACTGTTCCGCCGCGTCAAGGATCAGCCCGCGGATCTCCTGCTGCGCCTTTCCGATGATGCGCTCCTTCTGAAGCTTTGCTTCCTTCTGTGACTCCTCCACGATCTCGTCCGCCCTTATATGTGCGTCCGCCACGATCTGCTTATACTGGGCGCGGGCTTCCTCCTGCGCCTCTGCGATTACGCGGCTCTTTTCCTCGTCCATACGGGTCTGGAAGTCTGCGTACTCCTGTTTTGCGGCCTGCGCCTCGTCAGAGAGCTTCTGCGCCTCCTCGTAGCGCGCGCCGATCGCGGCCTCCCGCTGGCTGATGATCTTATTTACCGGCTTAAAGAGAAATTTCCGGATCAGGACATACCAGATCAGCAGATTGATGATGGTAAATACCAGGTTAATGTCTAATCTTAACATGTCAGCCTTCCGCCTTTCTCTTAACCCAGAAGGATGATGATCAGAAGTCCGATAACGAAGCCGTAGATAGCGGTCGCCTCAGCCAGCGCGGAACCAAGCAGCAGAAGACTCGTGATCTTTCCGCTGGCCTCCGGCTGTCTTGCAACGGCGTCCACGGCCTTCGAGGTCGCCAGACCAATGCCAATACCTGCTCCAATACCTGTCAATACGGCGAGAGCCGCTCCGATTGCAATCATCATAATGTTCATTCT
This sequence comes from Lachnospiraceae bacterium, assembly GCA_021203465.1. Taxonomy (GTDB): domain Bacteria; phylum Bacillota; class Clostridia; order Lachnospirales; family Lachnospiraceae; genus Hominiventricola. The sequence continues at coordinate 7,071 of JAJQBC010000049.1, forward strand.
CCTTTTCTTCTTAAATTTTATTCAATATTTTCCTTGATAAACAATCCTGTCAGAAACACAAATACATAGGCCTGAATCAACCCGTCAAAGAGATCAAAGTACATGCTGCACACAACAGGCAGGCCCACCGGCAGAACATACTCGATCAGCTTCATGATGACAAAGGCGCCGAGTACGTTGCCGAAAAGACGCATGCACAGCGACAACGGTTTGATCACAAGCTCCAGAATATTGATCGGCGTCACGATCGCGACCGGCTCGGTAAAGCTCTTTAGCCAACCCTTTACGCCCCTTTTCCGAATTCCGGCAACCTGTATGAGCACAATGCTCATGAGCGCCAAGCCAACTGTCACGTTCAGATCCTTGGTCGGCGGCTTGAAGCCGAAAATACCAATCAGATTAGCCGTCCCGATATAGATCAGGATGGAGGCCAGATACGGTACGTATTCTCTTCCTTCTTCGCCGATAATGCCCTCAACGACTCCCTGCAGCCAGGTGATCGCGTACTCCAGCATCAGCTGGCCGCGCCCGGGATTTTCCACCTTCAGATTCCGGGTCAGCAGAAGCGCCGCGATCAGAAATACCGCCATGATGATCCAGGTGACGACGACCGACTCAGAGACCCCGATCCCGCCGACCGTGAATACTGTCTCGCAGGTCAGTTCTTCCATCAGCGATTCGCCCAAATTTCCCATAACCGCACTTCCTTTCTAAAATCTTTTTGGAAGCCTTTTCATGCGTGTCCCACGCACGGGTGGCCTCCAAATCCGTAACCTATTATAATAAGATAGAATCAAAAAATCCAACTCATTTTTGAAAGAATTTTTGACTGAAATTTCTGATTTTTTTGTGAATTAGTACACAAAACAGGGAAACATCCGTTTGCTTTTTTTTCCGCCTCATGCTATAATCAAAGAAACAAATGTTCGATTCGGAGGAAATGCGATATGGGATATGGCAAGATCACGCCAAAGCAGCAGGAAATTCTGGAATTTATCAAGTCTGAGATTCTGAATCGGGGCTATCCGCCGGCGGTGCGCGATATCTGCGAGGCGGTGCATCTGAAGTCCACTTCCTCGGTGCACTCCCATCTGGAGACACTCGAGAAGAATGGCTACATCCGCCGGGATCCGACGAAACCCCGGGCGATCGAGATTATCGACGATACCTTCAATCTGACGCGCCGTGAGGTCGTGAATGTGCCGATGCTCGGCACAGTGGCCGCAGGACAGCCGATTCTCGCGCAGGAACATATTGAGAATTACTTTCCGATCCCGGCTGAATATATGCCGAATACCGACTGTTTCATGCTGAAGGTCAAAGGCGACAGCATGATTAATATCGGTATCTTTGACGGCGATTATATCATGGTTCGTCAGCAGGATACCGCGCGGAACGGGGACACCGTTGTGGCGATGGTTGAGGATTCCGCCACGGTCAAGACCTTCTATAAGGAGAACGGGCACTTCCGGCTGCAGCCTGAGAACGATTATATGGATCCGATCATCGTGGATGAGGTGCAGATTCTCGGGAAAGTGTTCGGCGTTTTCCGCATGTTTTTGTAAACTCAGACACACGACACGCAATCGGCATATAGCCTTCGAAGAAGACGGCTTGTGGCCTGCTGTTCTGAATAGTTGCAATTTTCCCTGACAGTTCACTGCAAGAGTTTTCTCACGCTGTCTCCGAGGCCGCGGAAACCGATGCCGATCCCATACCAGCTGCTGCTCTGCAGCAGCTGTTGTTCTACATAGACCGTACCGTCCTGCATATGGAGTACGGTCATGGAATTATAGTCGTTTCCGGAACCGCCCTGTACATAGCGTCCGTCAGATGCACTATAGTAGTCGATACAGCCGTTGAAAAAGCGATTTTCATAGAATGCCAGGGAACCATAATAACCGTCTTCCCGCGTCATCTCATCTTTTTCATCATAAAGAGTACGCTGCACGGAGATTGCTTTGCGGTCTTCATCAGCAAGATAGTCCTGCGCAAGCATCATTCCATAGTTCGTGCAGGAGTTATAGATCTCTGCATAGTAGATCTGATAGCTTGACGCATTGACCAGAAAGCTGTAATCATAGTTTGTTCCGTCCGAGAAATTCAGATACCAGAAGTTCAGCATCTCTCTGGTATTGTCCTCTTCTTTTGTGTCATAGGTGAGACTGTAATATCTGGCTGTGTGGACATGCTCTGACCAGTCTTCATAGAGAGCTTCTGTCGGTTCAAACTCATCCGAGGCTGCATAGGCGGCATCATAACCGGTCTCGCTGATCCAGACAAGCATTCCGTAGTTTGCCGCCAGCAAAGCCTGATTGTAGACCGATTTGATCAGGTCTGTATTTCCCAGAGCATTCTCCCCTTCCAGCGACGAGAGCAGAAGCAGCTCACCCCCATTGTCCAGATAAGAAAAAGCCTGCACGATGTCGATAACATCGTCGGAGCTCTGCTCCAGATACTGGAACTGATCGCGTTCCGCCAGCTCCACGGCGTTCAGTCTTCCCTCATCAAGCCATCCACTCACCATCCGCGGCATAAACAGGACGCCTACAGCCAGAAGAATAATAGCGAGCAGGCAGAGCCAGAATATAATTTTTCCTTTAAAGGTCTTCATCCTGTACCTCCTCGCTGTGGAAGCGGATCGTGATATCGGTTCCCAGTCCCGGACGGCTGAAAATCTGCCAGCGCGCGTTGTGCAATGAGAGGATTCTGCTGCAGAGTGCCAGGCCCAGACCCGCACCGCCCTCCCGGCGGGCTCTGGATTTATCAATCATATAGAAGGCTTCCGTGATCCGGGAGATTTCCTTTGCCTCGATTCCGCAGCCGTTGTCACTGACGCAGAGCAGATAATGATTCGAATAATTCCGTCCCTGAATATGAATCTCCCCTCCGGATGGCATGGCGCGACGCGCGTTTTCAAGGATATTTGTGACTGCGGAAATCAGCAGTGTCCGATCCCCCATGATTCGTCCGTCCTCCAGCTCGATCGAAAGCGCCACATTTTGCTGCTGTCGGCTGTCGTCTGTGATCCGAACGGCTTCCTCTATCAGATCCCGCACATCCAATGCGTGAAATTGCAGCTCCTGCTTTCCGGCAACGATCATGTCGAGCATTTTGCGGGACAGGTTTTCCAGCCGTTTTCCCTGATGGTAGATATAGCCCGCAGCGTCGACGACCTCTTCTTTTGTGCAGTCCATTGTGCGCAGCATATCCGCATAGCCAATGATCGAGGTCAATGGCGTCTTCAGTTCGTGGGAAAAGGAGGCGGTGAAATCTTCCTGCCGTTGTGCCTGAAGCGTCAGCTCCTCCATCTTGTCGGACAGTGTGGCAGCCATTCGATTGAAATCTTTCGAGAGCTCAGCAATCTCATCTCCGCCGCTTTCCAAAGCCCGCGCGTCCAGATCTCCGTTGGTAAAGCGCCTTGTTGTGTGCGAAAGGCGGTTGACAGAGCGCGTCAGCATTCCCGCGATAGCAAACACGACGACCGTCATGACCAAAATCAACACAAGCATCATCGTCCGGTACATGCTGTAGTAAGCGTCGCTCTCCTCATAAATACTGGAAATATCGGTTAGACTCTCCAAAAGATACACCTGTCCGCCCATACTGGAACGGCAGGCATAGACAAGCCATGTCTGTCCGCCCAGACGGTACAGCGAATAGCTGCAGGGCTGGGCTGCAGAGAGCACGGGAAGTACGTCCGTCCCGCACACGCTGCTGCTCTGGCTTTCATACAGAAGTTTATGGTCTTCGTTATAGATGCGGTAAATATTTTCCGTTGTAGAAAGGTTTTGCACAACGGCAGCCGCCATGATCGGGATCATTTCCTCCGTGCGGTTCTCCTCGTCCATGCTGCTCAGATTCATCTCAAAGGCAAGCTGATACATCCGATTGTCCCACTCGCCGTCTTCGAGCGCGCTCTGATAGGAACTCTCGAAGGCTGTCTGGATCATCCAGGTGCCGAACAGGCCAAACGCGATCAGAAACACTGCGATAAATGAAAAATAGATTTTCCAGAAGAATTTCATAAATCAGGTCTCCAGACGATATCCGATCTTATAGACGGCACAAATATGTCCGTCCCAGCCAAGTTTTTTCTTGAGACGTTGCACATGCAAATCGACCGTGCGGCTGTCCCCGGTGTATTCCTTTTCCCAGACCTGCTCGTAGATCGATTCACGGTACAGGGCGATGTTTGGATTTCTCGCAAAAAACAGAAGAAGTTCATATTCCTTCAGCGTCAAAAGCACCTGCTGTCCGTTCTGCATGACAATGCGCGAGTCCAGATCTATCTCCACATCCAGAATCTGGATTGTCTTGCCGAGTTTGTTATAGCGGCGCAGCACCGTCTCGACGCGTGCGAGCAGCTCGACAATCTCGAAGGGTTTCGCGATGTAGTCCTCCGCACCCATTTTCAGGCCCTTCACTTTATTTTCTGTGGAGTCTATTGCGGTGATGAAAATAACCGGGAGATTTAAGGTCTTTGCGTACTCCATCAGTTCGTAGCCGTTGATCTTCGGTAGCATAATATCCAGAAGAACCAGATCGTAATGCCCATTCTCCATGCGGTCTGCAGCCTCCTGCCCGTCGAATGCGCAGTCACAATCATAGCCCGCCTTCTTCAGGTTCATGCGGATTAGATTGGCGATCGGCTCTTCATCCTCCGCAATCAGTATTTTCAGCATAATTTGCAATAATCCTTTCTGTTATATCGCTCCGAGCTGTTTGAGCAGGAAGATCCAACCGCAGATTGTCACACAGGAAAACAGAGAAGTGAAGATCAGACAACCGGCAGCAAGCTCACCGTTACTGTCCATCTGCTGCGCCATCGTATAGCTGGATACCGCGCAGGGTGCGCCGAAGATAATGAGCAGAAGCGCCAGCGGAATTCCCCGGAGCCCAATGGCATAACCGGCCACGACCACAATCGCCGGGCTTATAATCAGCTTTCCAAGCACTCCAATGATCAGATTTCTAAGATTTTCTTTCACACTGCTGACATGGAATGAGGCTCCCATTACAATGAGGGCGACGACTGTAGCGGCTGAAGCGACATCGCTGATCAGCTCTTCGAGCAGCTCCGGAAGCTGTAGGCCGACAAGATTTGCCAAAATTCCAAAAAATGCGCCGTCGATGAGCGGGTTGGTCAGGATCCGTCTCGCAATGTCCTTTATATCAACCTTGTCTCCCCGGAACATTTCCAATGTAATCACGGTCAGAATATTATAGCAGGGAACGATAACTGCGATTAAAACAGCGGTCAGTCCCCGCGCATCGTCTCCCATCAGGTTGATCATGATCGGCAAGCCCATCAGGACAACATTTCCCCGATAAATAGCCTGCGTCAACGCTCCACGGCTGCGCTTGTCCTTTTCTACGAGCAGCGTGACGGCCAGCCCCAGAAAATAGACGACCAGCGTCATCACAACGCTGAAGCAGATATAACCCAGATCGAAGGATTCTGAAATATCCGACGAATAAATATTGTAGAACATCATCAACGGAAACATGACTTTAAAAATAGCCCCGTTGACATGACTCAGCTCCGCATCCGTCAGAAGGTGCAAATTTCGCGCGGCCATCCCAAGAAGGATCAGCAGAAACAGCGGTACCACTGCGTTTACGGCGATGATAAAATTTGCCAGCATAGCCAGCCTCCTATTTCAGAAAATAAAACGGGTCCTCATCCTCGTGATGTAAAAAATGCATTAGAAGATAGGCGCAATTTATCGATACGTTTTCTTCC
>JAJQBC010000062.1 GCA_021203465.1 Lachnospiraceae bacterium
CTCTATAAAATATTCCGCGTCGGCGAGGAGAAGGTGCGCGCGCTGAACGGTGTCGATCTGACGATCCGCAGGGGCGAGTTCTGCGCGATCGTCGGCACCTCGGGCTCCGGCAAATCGACGATGCTGAACATGCTGGCGGGTCTTGAGAAGCCGACGAAGGGAGAGGTCATCGTGGCAGGCGAGCATCTCGAGCGGATGAATGAAAATCAGCTGGTCCGCTTCCGGCGGGAGAAGGTGGGCTTCATCTTCCAGTCCTTCAATCTGCTGCCGACGATGAATGCGGTCGAGAACGTGGCGCTGCCGTTGACCTTCCGCGGTGTGGACAAAAAGACGCGCGAGGCGAAGGCCCAGAAGATGCTGAAGTTGGTCGGACTCTCGACGCATGTGAAGCATCGGCCCACCGAGATGTCGGGTGGACAGCAGCAGCGCGTCGGTGTAGCGCGGGCTCTCGTGCTCGATCCGGAGATCATCTTTGCCGACGAGCCGACCGGCAATCTGGACTCGCGCACCTCGGAGGAGGTACTGGGGCTCATGCGCAAGGTCGTGCAGGAGAATAATCAGACGATGGTCATGGTCACGCATGACCGGCATCTGGCCGGTTTCGCAGACCGAATCTTCCATATTATCGACGGAAAAATCGTGAAGATAGAGGAACAGCAGGAATACAGGGAGGGCGAGAAATGAGGAAACAGTGTGTGAAGAGGATGCTGACAGCGCTGTGTGCGTGCGTGTTGACGCTGGCGGCGGTAGCCGCGTTGCCAGGAGCGGTGCTTTCCGTGTCCGCTACGGAGGATGCGGAAGAGGATGACGAAGATGACGATGAGGAGGAAGAGACAGTCGCCGTAACTGCAGACCATTTCCTGATGGTTGGCGGAAACTGGGTGACGCCGATCGCGAATGCCGGACAGACTGTGAGCATCGTTCTTCCGGTCGTCAATATGGGAAAGACGGATGTGAGTAATGCGGTCGTGACTCCGGTGCTGAGCACAGACTCGACGGTCTGGCCCTTTGAGATCACACAGTCGAGCTATTCGCAGACGATTGAAGATCTGCCCGGTACGAATACCGGCATGTCAGATATGGATCGCCACCGGGAGCTGACCTGGAACCTGACCACGCGGGATGACGTGGGCAGCGGCTATCTGAAAATTTCCTTCGACGTGCGCTATTTTGCCTCCGACGGGACGAGTCAGAGCACGACGCTCGACACCTACATACAGACGAACGGCACAGCGGGCGTCAGCGCGGACGGAAGCTACTCCACGCCGCGGGTGATTGTGACCGGTTTTGAGACCGACCCGGAGGAGGTGCACGCCGGCGAGAGCTTTGTGCTAACGCTGCATTTGAAGAATACTTCGACCTCCACGAGCGTCAGCAACATGCTCTTTGAGTTCTCCGCGGTCGTGACCGGCTCGGATTCGGACACGACCTATGAGTCTTTCCTGCCGACGGCCGGATCCAACACGATCTTTGTGGACAAAATGGAGCGGAACGGCACGAAGGATATTGAGATTGAGCTTGAGGCGCGCTCCGATCTCGCGCAGAAGCCCTACGCGATCGACGTAAATATGAGCTATGAGGACGAGAAGGTCAACTCCTACACGAATACGGCGAGCGTTTCGATTCCCGTAAAGCAGGAGGCGCGTGTCGATATGAGCGAGCCGGAGGTGACGCCGACCAGCATCGAGGTGGGCAGCGAGTCCAATGTCATGTTCGAGATCTACAATCTCGGCAAGACAAAGCTCTACAACGTGACGGTCAAAGCGGTGGCGGATTCCGTTAGCGGCGGGGAGGCTTTCATCGGGAACCTCGATTCCGGCGCGACCGGCTCGGTGGATATGTACCTGACCGGTGCACAGGCTACGATGGACGAGGGGATCGTGACGCTCGAGATTTCTTACGAGGATGAGTCCGGCGAGGCCACGGTGATCGAGAAGGAGATCGAGCTCTACGTGAGCGAAGCCTATGAAGATTACTATATGGACGATTTTGATATGGAAGAGATGGAGACAGAGAGCGGCGGGAGCAGCCCGGTAGTGGTCATCGTTGTAATCGCGCTGCTGCTGGTCGCTGCTGCTGTGGTCATCGTCATCCTGAAAATGAAAAAGAAGAAAAAACAGCAGAAGCTCGAGGAGGACCTGCTCGACTTGGATGATGACGACACGGAGCTGTAGGCGGGAGGAAGACGCATGAAATTTTCGGATTTGCTGCGGATGAGCGCTTCCAATCTGCTGCGGCGAAAGCTGCGGACGGTACTGACCGTGCTCGGCGTGTTGATCGGTACGGCGTCCATCGTGGTGATGATTTCGCTGGGTCTCGGCCTGCAGAAGAGCTCGCTCGAACAGATCGAGCAGTACGGCGGCCTGACCATGATCGATGTGTACAACTGGTCGAGCTATTCCTCGTCGGAGGTGGATACAGACACATTGATCGACGACGAGGTCGTGGCGGAGATTGCGGCGATCCCACATGTGGAGGTCGCTTCGCCGATCCTGAGCGTCAGCGTGATGGCGAAATACGGCGGCTACGAGGCTTGGCTGACGGTGCGCGGCATGTCGCAGGAGGCGCTGCAGAGCATGGACATTGAGGTCGGCGAGGGCAGTCTGCCCTCGGACAGCGACACGCTCGAATTTTTCTATGGTAATCAGGTCATCACGGATTTTTACAAGGCGAAGACCTACGAGTACTACTGGGAGACGGGCGAGCTGCCGGACATTGATCTCATGAACGACTCCATTTTCTTCATCTTTGACACGGACGCTTACTACAACTCTCAGTATGATTCGAGCGTCTCGTCGCCAAAGAAATATCTCGTTCCTGCCAGTGGCCTTATGGCGGGAGGCGTCGACGAGTATCAGGACAACTGCTATTATGTGCTCGCGGACATCGACGCGTTGACTGCGCAGCTGAAAAAGGTATTTAAAAACAGCGTTATCCCCGGGCAGCCGAGCACGAAGTCGGGAAAGGCTTACAAGGATATTTATTATGAAGAGGTCTACGTGCGCGTGGACGATATGAACAATGTGTCCGAGGTCATGGAGGAGATCCAGAACATGGGCTACACCGCCTCGAGCAACGCGGAGTGGATGGAGCAGACGCAGCAGCAGATGTCGATGATTCAGCTCGTGCTGGGTGGCATCGGCGCGGTATCGCTCTTCGTTGCCGCGATCGGCATCGCGAACACGATGATGATGTCGATCTACGAGCGCACGAAGGAGATCGGGATTATCAAGGTTTTGGGCTGCGATCTGAAAAATATCCGCACGATGTTCCTGCTGGAGGCCGGTTTTATCGGCTTTTTCGGCGGGCTCATCGGGCTGATTTTAAGTGAGATTATCTCCTTCATCATCAATCAGGTGGCCGGGGGCGCGTCGGGCGGCTATTATTCAGGCATCTCCTATATCCCGATCTGGCTTATCGGCGTCGCGCTTGTCTTCACCGTGCTGGTGGGCATGCTGGCCGGATTCTTCCCGGCGCTGCGCGCGATGCGCCTGAGTCCGCTGGCCGCGATACGGAATGAATGATTGTCGAAAAACTTTGCATACTTCGCATTTACTTTTGGGATAAATATGTTATTATGATAATCAAAAACGGCGGTGCGGAGCATGAGGACAAGAGAGGAAATTCCTTCTGAATATAAGTGGGCGATCGGGGATTTATACGAGAATGACGAGCGCTGGCGCGAGGATTATGAGCGGCTGAAGGCCGCGATCCCGGGCTTCGCGCGGTATCAGGGACGGCTCGGCGAGGGCGCGGATGTACTGCTCGAAATGCAGCGCGCATATGATGAGCTGAATATGCTCGCGGAAAAGGTCTATGTCTACGCGAACCAGCGGCTGCATGAGAACACGGACAATGGCACATATCAGAATCTCGCGAGTCTCTCGCAAGGACTGCTGGTAGAACTCTCGCAGGCCTGCGCCTGGGTGGAACCGGAGCTTCTGACGCTCCCGGACGGGACGATCGAGGCATATCTGCGGGAAAACACGGAGCTGTCGGTATACCGGCAGTATTTTGAGAATATAATCAGGCAGAAGGAACATGTCCTTCCAAAGGAGCAGGAGGCGCTGCTCGCCTCGCTCGGCGGCGTGGCGGAGAGCCCGAAGGATATTTTCTCTATGTTCAATAACGCGGATCTACGTTTTCCGTCGGCTCATAGCTCGGACGGAGATCAGATCGAGGTGACGCACGGCAACTTCATCACACTTATGCAGAGTCAGGACCGTGCGCTGCGCCGCAGCGCGTTCCAGTCGCTTTACAGTACCTATGCCGGCTGGCGCAATACGTTGGCGGCGACTTACCGCGCGAATGTGAAGCAGGAGGTCTTCTTCGCGAAGGCGCGGAAATATGGCTCAGATATGGAAGCCGCGCTTGACGGGAGCCATATCCCAGTGGCGATGTATGATAACCTAATCGACGCGGTTCACGGGGCGTTACCGCTTTTGCACCGCTACATGGAGTTGCGGAAGAAACTGCTTGGCGTAGAGGAACTGCATCTCTACGACATCTATGTGCCGATGGCGGAGGATCCGGGTGAGGAGATTCCTTTCGAGGAGGCGAAGCAGATTGTGCTCGAGGGACTCGCTCCTCTGGGAGAGGAGTATCTGGGACTGCTTCGCGAGGGCTTCACACATGGCTGGATTGATGTCTGCGAAAATCAGGGGAAGCGCAGCGGCGCGTATTCCTGGGGAGCCTATGGGACGCACCCTTATGTACTGATGAATTATCAGGAAAGCCTGAACGACGTGTTCACGCTCGCCCATGAGATGGGACATGCACTGCACTCCTGGTATTCGGATAAAAACCAGCCCTATATTTACGCGGGTTATAAGATTTTTGTGGCGGAGGTAGCTTCAACTTGCAATGAGGCTCTGCTGATCCGGCATCTGATCGACCGGGCGGAAGATCTGTCCCGCAAGGCATATTTGATCAATTATCTGCTGGAACAGTTCCGCACGACGCTGTATCGTCAGACGATGTTCGCGGAGTTTGAGAAGATCACACATGGTCTGGAGGAGCAGGGCGAGACCCTGACGGCCGATCGGCTCTGTGAGGTTTACTATGACTTGAATCTTCAGTATTTTGGGGTGCAGACGATTGTCGACCGTGAGATTGAGATGGAGTGGGCTAGAATTCCGCATTTCTATACTCCGTTCTACGTGTACCAGTACGCGACCGGTTTCTCCGCGGCGATGGCACTGTCCGCACGCATCCTACGGGAAGGGGAACCTGCGGTGGCAGATTATAAGCGTTTCCTGAAGGGCGGCAGCTCACAGTATCCGCTTGACTTGCTGCGTATGGCGGGAGTGGATATGGAGCGGAAAGAGCCGGTGGAGGAAGCACTGGAGGTATTCAAGCATTATCTGGACGAGATGGAGGAGCTGACTGGGCAATGACATTGTATGAGGCGATTTTTCGGAGGAAATCGATTCGAAAGTACAGACAGGATGAGATCGACAGCGGGATACTCGAGGAGATGGAACACTTCGGAGAGGACGCACTCGGCATCAGGCCGGACATCCCTGTGAAATGGAAAATTTTTCAATCCGAAGAACGGCACGTAAAAGGAAACTTTCTGGTAAAGGCTCCTTATTATATTGCGATTTATTCGGAGGCACAGGAGGATTACCGCAGGAATGCGGGCTGCCTGATGGAACAGCTTGCCCTCTGGATGTTGACGAAGGGAATCGGCAGCTGTTATCAGGGCGGCGCGCGGATCCGCGGGGAAGGCGAGCCGGGGATGGAGCTTGTCATGGTCATGGCTTTTGGTTATCCCGCGGAGCCGCTCGAGCGGCGGCGCGAAGATTTCCGGCGCATCGAGATGAAAAAAATGGTGACTGTCCACGGAAAATTCGGATCGGTACAGAAGAAACTGCTCGAGGCCGCGCGGCTTGCGCCCTCTGCCATGAACCTGCAGCCGTGGCGTTTTGTATCTGCGGATGACCGTATTCATCTCTTTGTCAAGAAGCCGGGACGGGTTGGAAAGCGGGCACAGGAAAACTATAATCTCTTTGACGCGGGGATCGCCTTTTCTCATATGTTGATCACGGCGGAGGAGCAGTGGTTTGATCTCAGCTATCAAAAACTTGACCACATTCTGGAAAAGGATTTCCAGAACTATATCTATGTCGGCAGCCTGTTGATACAGGATACCTGAAGAGGGGAGAGGATTATGCCGGACGATCCAGTGTTGCTCTTGAGCTATGTGAACACCGAACTTCGCGATTTTTATCCGGATCTGCGCAGCTTTTGCGAGGACAGGGGAGTGGGCGGAGAAGAGTTATGTGAGAAGCTTCGGAGCATCAATTATGAATACGATAAAAATTTAAATCAATTTGTGTAAAAAACCTGTTGACAAAAACGATCGATTCCGCTATTATAACTATTGTCGCTGGTGCGGCGACATAGTTTGCGACAGTAGTACAGTTGGTAGTACGCCACCTTGCCAAGGTGGAGGTCGCGGGTTCGAGCCCCGTCTGTCGCTCTTGAAAAGTTAGGCAATTAGATGCCTGGCTTTTTTGTGTCCTGCCGGGAAGTTGTGAGAGGCAATAAAAAAAGGCCCTGTGGCCTGAATTTTCGAGGGAGTGGGGACTCTTGCGAGTCCCCTAAAGTGTTATGAATGAAATACTGATGTGTTCCTGTTACGTGTATTATCATAACAGGGAATTGTGACCAAAGTGTGGCGGGAAAGTGACCAAAGTGTGGTAAGAAAATAAAGGATTTCTAAAAATCATTGCAATCCGGACGGAATATGTTAAACTGTAAGGCAAAGATATCTGGCGAGAACGCCACAGCCGGCAAATGCGCAGTATTTGCCGGCTGGCTCTGAATAGTTACAGGGTATTTCATAGAAGGGATGGATGGAAGCATGAATTTCTATAGCAATAAAAACAGAAAAAGACTTGCGGCGGTGATCGTGGTGATTCTCGTGCTTGCCATGGTGGTGCCGCTTTTGAGCTACGCATTGTAGATGCGGGAGAAAAGAGGAGATGGCTATGAAAAAATATAGAAGCGGCATGTTTCTGGGCGTTGGCCTGCTGGTGCTTTTGTCCGGCATGACGGTCAGCGCGGCGGAAACCACGATCCTCAGCGGCGTTACGATAGAGGGTGTGGACGTGTCCGGCATGACGAGGGACGAGGCGCTGAGCGCGCTGGAGAGTTACGAGGTGGAGCTGGACGGGGAGAGCCTTACGCTTCAGATAGGAGAAAATGAGCTGGAGGCGGAGCTGTCGTCTTTTGGTGTCACCTATTCTAACGAAGACGTTGTGGATGAGGCACTGGGGCTCGGGCGCACCGGAAATATTGTGAAACGTTATAAGGATCAGAAGGATCTGCAGTACAGCGGCAAGGACTACACGCTCAGCCGCACGGCAGACGAGAACATGGTGCGTGCCTACGTCGGGGAATATTGCACGCAGTATGACCAGGAGGCGCAGAATGCTTCCCTGATCCGCGAAAACGGAAGTTTCACGTTTGTGGCCGGAACAGAGGGGCTGGAACTCGATGTGGACGCAGCGGTCAGCGATATCATTGACTATCTGGAAAATAGCTGGACTTCCGATGAAAATGTACTGGAGCTTTCCGTGGAGGTGACGGAGCCGGAGGGGAGCGCGGAGGATCTGGCCTATGTGCAGGATCTCCTTGGCACTTATACAACCAGCTTTTCGACCTCGAGCTCGGATCGCTGCAAGAATCTGGAGAGTGGCGCGGCGCATATCGATGGGACGGTGCTTTATCCGGGCGAGGAATTTTCCACATATGAGACGGTAGCTCCGTTTACGGAGGAGAATGGCTACGCGATGGCGGGTTCTTACCTGAACGGCGAGGTGGTTGACAGCATGGGCGGCGGCATCTGTCAGGTGTCCTCGACATTGTATAATGCGGTGCTGCGCGCGGAGCTGGAAGTGACGGAGCGTTCGCCGCACTCCATGACGGTACACTATGTCGATCTCTCTGAGGACGCAGCGATTGCGGGGACATATAAGGATTTTAAATTTGTGAACGATACGGATTATCCGATCTACATAGAGGCTTACACGACCTCAGATAAAAAGATTACCTTTAATATATATGGAAAGGAAACGCGTGACAGCAACCGGGCGATCGAGTTTGAGAGTGTGACGGTCAGCACGACGGAGCCGACGACGGTGCTGGTTGATGATGCAAGTCAGGCTCTTGGGTACAAATCGATCTCGTCCGGATCAACCGGCTATGTGGCGGAGCTGTACAAGATTGTCTATGTGGACGGGGTAGAGACTGAGCGTATCCGGGTCAATAAGAGCACTTATCAGGCGACGAACCGCACGGTAACCTATGGCACGGCGGGTGACGCGACAATTTCGGAGAATCTGCGTGCAGCGATCGCACTGCAGGATGAGGCGCTCGCGGATGCCAATATCGCGGATATTGTGGCGGCAAATGCAGCAGCGGCCGCTGCTGCCGCTGCACAATGATGGGGCGGCAAAAGGTTATGGAAATAGGAAAAGTACCGGAGACAGTTTTGAAAAGGGCAGTTTTTCAGCAGATCTGGACGAAGCGGGATGAAATCCTGACAGGCCCCGGCGTCGGCGAGGACTGCGCAATCATGCAGCTTGCGCCGGATGAGGTGTTTGTCCTGTCCACGGATCCGATCACCGGAACAGATAAGGATATGGGGACGCTGGCGGTTCAGATTACAGCCAATGATCTGGCAAGCGCCGGAGCGGAACCGGTGGGCATGCTTCTGACTGTGCTGCTGCCCCCGTCGGCGGATGAGGAGCTGATCCGCTGCCTGATGGGTGAGGTGGAATGTGCCTGTGAAAAGCTGCATATACAGGTGATGGGTGGTCATACAGAGGTGACAGCGGTGGTGAATCAGCCGGTGCTCTCTGTTACCGGAGTCGGAAAGGCGAAGAAGGATCGTCAGGTGACGACAGGAGGAGCACATGTTGGTGACGACGTGATTGTCACAAAATGGATTGGGATTGAAGGCACTTCGATCATCGCGAAGGAAAAGAAGGAGGAGCTCCTGCAGCATTTTCCGGCGGCACTTGTGGAGGAGGCCGGAAAATTGGACCGTTTCCTGTCGGTGGTGCCCGAGGCGATGATTGCTGTGGAGCATGGCGTGACCGCCATGCACGACGTGACCGAAGGCGGTATTGACGGCGCGCTCTGGGAGCTCGCGGAGGCGTCGGGCATCGGGCTCGAGATTGACCGAAGAAAAATTCCAATTAGGCGTGAGACGGAGGAGTTTTGCAATTATTTTCATCTGAATCCATATCGCCTGATTTCGAGCGGTTCCATGCTGATGACAGCGCCGGACGGACACCGGTTGGTGGAAGCACTTGAAAAGGCAGGGATTGCAGCGACGGTTATCGGACGTTGCATTGCGGGAGAAGCGAGGACGATTCGGAACGGCGCGGACACGATTTCTCTTGGCAGGCCGGAGACGGATGAATTATATAAAATCTATGAATAGAGGATAATGGGATGAGAGAGAAGATTTTAACCTACATGGAGCGCAACAGCCGCGTGGATCTGAAGGATCTTGCGGTCATGCTCGGGACGGACGAGGTGACGATCGCCAATGAGATCGCTGACATGGAAAAGGAGGGCGTGATCTGCGGCTATCATACGCTGATCGACTGGGATAAGACTAGCTCCGAGAAGGTAACGGCGCTGATCGAGGTGAAGGTGACGCCGCAGCGCGGCCTTGGCTTTGATAAGATAGCCGAGCGCATTTACAACTACCCGGAGGTGGACTGTGTATATCTGATCTCCGGAGGTTTTGATTTCATGGTCATGATCGAGGGTAAGACGATGCGCGGCGTGGCGCAGTTTGTCTCCGAGAAGCTGTCGACACAGGATTCCGTGCTGAGCACGGCCACGCATTTTATACTGAAAAAATATAAGGACCATGGCTCGATCATGGTACCCACCGCAAAAGACGAAAGGATTCTGGTGACGCCATGAGAGACCCGCTTTCCAGTACAATCAGAGAGATCAAACCATCCGGCATCCGCAAATTTTTCGATCTGGTCAGTGAGATGGAGGATGCCATCTCGCTTGGCGTGGGCGAGCCGGACTTCGATACGCCGTGGCACATCCGCGATGAGGGTATCTATTCTCTCGAGCGAGGCCGCACCTTTTACACTTCCAATGCCGGCCTGAAGGAGCTGAAAGAGGAGATCGCGAACTACCTGGCCCGTCGGATCCATGTGTCCTACGACTATCGGGATGAGGTACTGGTGACGGTGGGAGGCAGTGAGGGTATCGATATCGCGATGCGTGCGATGCTTGACCCCGGGGATGAGGTCCTGATTCCACAGCCGAGCTATGTCTCCTATGAGCCCTGTGCAGTGCTCGCAGGCGGAAAGCCTGTGATCATCGAACTCAAGGCAGAAAATGAATTTCGGCTGACTCCGGAGGAGCTGTTGGAGAAGATTACGGATCGCACGAAGCTGCTCGTCCTGCCCTTCCCGAACAATCCGACAGGCGCGATCATGGAGCGGAAGGACCTGGAGGCGATCGCGAAGGTTATCATTGAAAAAGATATTTTCGTCCTCTCGGATGAGATTTACAGTGAATTGAGCTACAAGGGAGAGCATGTGTCGATTACATCGATTCCGGGTATGCGGGAGCGGACGATCCTGATCAACGGCTTTTCCAAATCTTACGCGATGACCGGCTGGCGGCTCGGCTATGCCTGCAGCCCGGCGGAGATCATCAGCCAGATGACAAAGATTCACCAGTTTGCGATCATGTGCGCGCCGACTACGAGCCAGTACGCGGCGGTGGAGGCCCTGCAGAACGGGGACGAGGACGTGGCGATGATGCGTGAGGCCTATGACCAGAGACGGCGCTATCTGGTGCATGCCTTCAAGGAGATGGGGCTTGACTGCTTCGAGCCCTACGGAGCCTTTTACATCTTCCCGTGTATCAAAGAATTCGGTATGACCTCGGAGGAATTCGCGTCCCGTTTCCTGCAGGAGGAAAAGGTGGCGGTCGTGCCGGGCACCGCCTTCGGCGATTGTGGAGAAGGCTTCCTGCGTATTTCCTACGCCTATTCGCTTGATAATCTGAAGGTTGCTCTGGGCAGGCTGGAAGACTTCATTGGGCGGCTGCGGGCCCAGAAGGCGTAGGAGATGAGCCATGGCGCTGAATATTGTGCTGTATGAACCGGAGATTCCGGCAAATACGGGAAATATCGGAAGAACCTGCGTGGCCACGGGCAGCAGGCTCCACCTGATCGAGCCGCTCGGCTTCCGGATCGGGGAGAAGGACTTAAGAAGAGCCGGGATGGACTACTGGAAAGATCTGGATGTGACGACCTATCTGGATTATGAGGATTTTCTGGCGCGCAATCCCGGTGCGAAGATCTATATGGCTACGACGAAGGGCCCGAATTTATACACGGATACTCATTTTGAGCAGGATTGCTATCTCATGTTTGGCAAGGAGAGCGCCGGACTTCCGGAGGAGCTGCTTCGTGATAATCAGGAGCGTGCGATCCGTATCCCGATGAATCCGGATATCCGTTCGCTGAATCTGTCCAATTCGGTTGCGATCGTGCTGTACGAGGCACTGCGGCAGCAGGATTTCCGGGGGATGCAGCTTGCCGGAAAACTGACCCGCTACGAGTGGAAATAGCCGACGTGCTGGAGGAAGGCCGTTGAGAAATACGCTGCGAAAATGGTACAAAAGAATGCTCTGCCTTGCGCTCGCGCTCTGCGTGGGCTTTTCTTCGTGCGTCGCGTTTGCAGTGAGCGATGAGACGCAGAGTAAGATCGATCAGACCGAAGAAGAGAAGGCAGCGGCGGAGAATGAAAAAGCGGCGGCGGAAGAGGAACAGAGTAATCTGAGCAGCGCAAAAGAAGAGATGGAGCAGTATCTTGAGCAGCTCTCCTCCCAGGCGAACAGTCTGAACGAGCAGGTTGCGCTGCTTGAAGAGGAGCTGGAGACGAAGGAAGCTGAGGTGGCTGCGAAGGAAGAGGAGATCGCTGAGGCCGAGGCGGAGCTGGAACAGCAGTATGCGGACATGAAGACCCGCATACAGTATATGTATGAAAGCGATCAGAATACGGTGCTTTCCTATATGTTAGCGCTGCTGACCGGCGGGATTACCGATTTGCTGAATAAGGTGGAATACGCGGCCAGCATCAATGAATATGACCGCGATATGCTGGAAAACTACAAAGCTTCCAAAGAAGCTCTGGATCAACAGTATGCCGAGCTTCAGGACGAGCAGGAAGCGCTGGAACTGCTGAAGACGGAGACGGAGGAAAAGCAGCAGCAGGTCGCGACGCAGCAGGTCTCAACGGGATCAAAGATCAGCTCCTATAACAGCCAGCTGGCGGCTCTGGAGGAAGAAATCACGGATATCGATGAGCTGATCGAGCAGAAGACGGCTCTTTTGAACGAATTGATTGCGCAGGCGGAGGCAGAGGAAGCGGCGGCCAGGATTGCGGCTGCCCAGAGTGCAGCCTCCTCGATGAGCGGTACGGTTATTGTCGGCGACGCGAATATTTCGAGGGAGACGATTACGCTAAGCGATTATGAGATCATGCTCCTGGCAGTCATGATCTACTGCGAGGCGGGCAATCAGGGCACAGAGGGGCAGCTTGCGGTGGGCTATGTGATCATGAACCGTCTGCGCAGTTCTCTCTACCCGAGCACGCTGGAAGGAGTACTGCGTCAGTCGAAGCAGTTTGAGCCGGTCAGTTCGGGGCGTTTCGATCTGGTATTGCAGGCAGAACAGGATGATACGATTACGAATATCGTGACGGAGTCGTGCTGGAGCGCGGCCAGAACGGTCATAAACGGGACAAGCAATGTGGGCGATTCCCTGTTTTTCCGCACCTGGGCGCCGGTGCCGTCCCTGATTACAAATCTGCAGAACAATAATGTGCCGTACTGGATTATCAAGGATCATGTCTTCTATTATTACTGGACGAGTTACAGTACCGAATCGAGCAGCAGCGACAGTGACTCGGAGGAGGACGATACTGAAAGTGATGACTCTGAAAGCGATGATTCCGACAGTGAGGATGATGATTCTGTCGAGGACACGGATACCGGAGAAAGCGCGGATGAAACGGAAGACGGTTCTGGAGAATCCTCCTCTGAAGAGGAGTAAGAGAGGAGGAATAGAAGAACCAAAAAAAACACTTTACAAATCAAATCAATCATTGTATAATATACAAGTTCGCAGACGAGAGCAGTACAGTTAAGTTCGATGCGTGGCTCAGTTTGGTAGAGCGCTGCGTTCGGGACGCAGAGGCCGCAGGTTCAAATCCTGTCGCATCGACTCCCTCGAGAGGTGACCGGAAAGTGTTGAAAAATCAGCATTTTCCGGTTTTTGCTTGCATGCAGGAGCTGAAGAGCGTAAAATAATATGCGGGGCTGGGTTGTCCCGCCTTTATTTGGCAGAAATGGGAGTTACATTATGAAAAATCAGGATCCGTATATAAACAGAGGAGAAACGGATGTTTCGGAAGGAGCCGGGCAGATAGAAGAGAAAAAGAGCCATATCCTCATGCCGTTGCTGGGCAGTCCCTTCGCTCCCGGGCATTGTCTGGAGACCGTGCAGACGATGGAGGATGCCGGACAGCGCGGCATCGCCATGGCGGAGTATTATTATTTCAGCGGGCAGCCGGAGGAGGCTGCGAAGGCTGCGGAGCCGTATCTGCTCAGCGAGGACACGTCGCTGCGCCTGTCTGCCTGCCTTGTTTATGCCTATGCAAATCTTGCCACGGATCATATCCGGCTTGCCCGCCGGGCTTTGACGGAGATGCAGAAGTTCTTTGCCGATAACAATGTGAGTGAGGATGCGTCGCCCCGGCTGAAAACCATGTCTACGTTTATCTCTATTACTGCTTCGGTTCTGCTTCACCTCCCGCTTTCGGACGACATGCGCTTTGAATCTGTGAATCTGATGATGCTGGAGCCGGGTTTGCGCTTTTTCTTTTGTTACGTGCAGGCGCATTACGTGTATCTGCAGGGCGATTATGGAAAGAGTCTCGGGATTGTGGAGACGGCTCTGGCGTTTCAGCCGCAGGTCTATCCGATACCGAGTATCTATCTTCGTCTGGTCGCCGTTATGGACTACATGGGGCTGAAGGATACGGAAAAGGCGAAGGAGCAGATGCTGCTGGCGTGGGAACTCGCGAGGCCGGATGGGCTGATCGAAGCTTTCGGCGAGCATCACGGTCTTCTCGGCGGTATTCTGGAGGCTACACTGAAGAAAGACTGGCCGGAGGATTTCAAGAGGATCATCGGCATCACCTACAACTTTTCCAGCGGATGGAGAAAGGTTCACAACCCGGATACGGGGCATGATGTGGCGGATAACCTGACGACGACAGAGTTTGCCATCGCCATGCTTGCGGCGCGGAGCTGGACCAATCAGGAAATCAGCGACCACCTGGGGATCAGTGTGAATACAGTAAAATGGTACGTTTCGGTTGTCCTGAGCAAGCTCGGCATTACGAAGCGGAGCGATCTGAGAAAATATATGCTTCGGTAAATAAGAGACTGCGAAAGCAGCGTCATATCTGTGATTTCTCACGGATGTGGCGCTGTTTTTTTGTTCCCATACTTTTTTGTCGAGAAATGGAAGGTGTCGAATTTTGGAATAATTGTTACAATGATACAGGCGGAATTACGTTCGGTATGATGTCGCGGGAGAGGTGAAAATGGAGAGGAAATCAAGGCGTTACGAGTTTGAGGGAGTTGTTCTGGATATCCCCCTGCATTACGACAGCCTGGCTGATATGTATATAGAGGAATATCCGGATTTTATTGAGAATCCTGTGTGGACACGGGACGGGCATCCCGTTATGGCCAGCGTGGAAGACGCCTGTCCTTACTGCGAATGGGATGAACCGGAGCAGTGTATAGACTGCGGTTCCTGCAGGTTCTACACGCCGGCAGCTCCGCACACGTTGATGGGTGTCTGCCGCCATGAAAATCGGCTGTGGGCCGGCAGGAAGAAGGGAGCGGAGATATGCATAAAGGACTAATGGGAACATTACCCGAAAGGTAGCCGCTGACCGCGTGAGCGGGAAGGCTTTTTCGTGGAGAATTATGGTAAACTAATATCATGGAAACAGGCGCTTTTATCAGCGGAATTTTCGGGAGGGGGATAAGATGCGCATAGCACTCTGCGACGACGACAGACGGGAACAGGAGGATTTCCTTCTGGCACTGCGGGGCTGGGACCCGGACAGGACGCCGGAGACCTTTGCGGAGGGAAGCGCGCTTCTTGAGGCGGCGCAGGTGCAGCCGCCCTTTGACATCGCTTTTCTGGACATCTATATGCCGACGGAGAACGGCGTGGACATTGCGAAGCGTCTCCGTGAGATCTCCCCGGAGACGGGCATTGTGTTCGTCACGAACAGCAAGGATCACGCGATCGCAGCCTTCTCGGTGCAGGCGCTCCATTATCTGGTGAAGCCGGTCACGACCGACGGCATCCGCGAGTCCTTCCGGCGTCTGACGCTTCAGCGGATGAGCCGCAGGGAACGTCCCGTGCTGCACATCTGCGTGGGTCGCGACAATTATTCTCTCTATATGGATGAGATCCGCTATATCCGGAGCGCGAACCACGCGACGGAGATCGTGATGACGGACGGGCGCATCTACCGCGTCTGGCAGCCGATGGGAGAGCTGGAGCCGAAGCTGAACGAGGATTTCCTGAAGGTGCAGCGCGGGATGATCGTAAATATGGATTATATTGAGCAGATGGGCGTCGACTCCTGCATTCTGCGGGACGGCAGCAGACTGCTGCTCAGCCGGAATGGAAAGGCCGCGATCCGGGCGGCTTACGACAACTATGTGTTTTCCCGTCTCGCGAGGAGGCGGGAGACGGGACGGAGGTAGCGATGGGTCTTTATCTGCGGCACAGCTTCGGGTTCTTCCTGCAGCTCGCGCCCTGCATCGAGCTCTGCCTGGTTCCGTTTGAGGAAGGGGCGCTTATCTGTTCCAGGCGTCTGGCGATGACCGGCTGCGCGCTGTTCTGCGCGGTGGCCGCGGCGCTGTTCCCGTTCTTTCTGTTCTCTCCGCCGGTTTCGGGGATCCTGCCGATGAGCATGGTGGCAAACCTGTACATGTTCCTGATGATGTTGATCTGTGTGGTGGCATTTTTCTGGATCGTCAGGGACTCCGTGGAAAAAAAGCTGTTTGTGGTGTTCCTGGTGCTGCTCTACGCGATGACGCAGTATGTGCTGGTCAATCTGTTTCAGGCGATTTTGGGAGGGAGAGTCAGTGCGGAGATCTATTCGCCGATGGATTTCGGCCTCTATGTGGCGACGACGCTGGTCCTGTTTCCGATGATGGCTTTCGTCATGCGGAAGCTCATTCGGAATTATCTGGGCGAGATTGATTTCAAGAACATCCGCAGGGAATTCGGGGCGACGCTGCTGCTCTCTTTGCTGTATTTTGTGATGCTGATGGTGTACTCGTCCATGACGCCGCTGGATTATCAGCTCTACTGGTGGCACCTGATGCCGACCTTCCTGTTCACCCTGGCGGTGCTGGGAATCTTTTACTGGTTCCTATTTCAGGAGTCCGTGCACAAGAAGAAGGAGAGCGAGTACCTGCGGACGCTGGAAGTCCAGCGGCTGCAGTACCAGAATATCACGAGGGAGATGGAGAACGCCCGCCGGACGCGTCACGACGCGCGGCATTATCTGCTGGGGCTGAACGAGATGCTGGAGAAGAATGATACGGACGGGATGAAGGAGTACCTGTCGGATATCATCGAAAAGGTGGAGCACCGGGACAGCGAGATCTACTGTGAGAACCAGACGGTCAACGGACTTTTGCAGTACTACGCGGGACTTGCCCGCGACGGCGATATCCGCTGGGAGGCGCAGGCGGACTGCGGGGAGCTGACGATCCAGGCGACGGATCTGACGGTTCTCCTGGGAAATGCGCTGGAGAACGCGCTGCACGCCTGTCGCAGTATGAAGACGGAGGGCTGGATCCACGTACAGATCGGGCAGGTCGGCGGTTCCCTGGTGATTCTGGTGGAAAATGCCTGCGAGAAGGTGTATCCTTCCGGGCGCTGCCGGATGGGAGAAGGCTTCCTCCCGGCGGAGGCTTTCGTGAGCGGGAAACAGGGCGGCGGCTACGGACTGCGCAGCATCACCCTGGCGGCGCAGAAATACGGCGGCGACGCAGGCTTCCGCTTTGACGAGGGGACGAAGACCTTTACGAGCAGAATACGGATGAATCTGCATCCGGAGATCCTATAGAGAAGGCAAGAACAGGAGGGGAGACCATACCATGAACAATACGAAACTGTATCCTTTTGAGAGGAACCGCTACTATGCGGGGAAGATGCTCACTTCCGCGGACTTCCAGGCCGAGCAGACTTATTTCAACAACAAGCGCCGCTTCGTCAACAACCTGATGTACGGCGCGGGCGTGGTCTGCGGCTGCGGCGTGTTCAGCCTCGACGACCTGTCGCTCCTGGTGGAGAGCGGCGTCGCGATCGACGGGCTGGGGCGCGAGATCGTCGTGGAGTCCTCTGTCGTGAAGAAGCTCTCGGCGATTGAGGGCTTTGAAAACCTGCGTACGGACGAGGCCTGCCTCTGCCTGCGCTACCGGGAGGAGCCGATCCACACGGTCTACACGGTCAACCAGGGGAGCCGCGGGGACGGCAGCGAGGAGTACGAGTACAACCGCATCAGCGAGTCCTATCAGCTCTTCCTGATGGACCGGGAGGACGAGGCGGCGGAGTATGAGATGGAGAGCGAGTTCTTCACGAGCCTTTGCCTTTATGAGGACGAGGATTTCTCGGTAAAGCTGTCCATGCCGGCGACGGTCTGCCGCGGAAAGAACGTCCGGCTGGAGCTTTCGGTGCAGAAGCTCTCCGCGCAGAACCGCAAGTTTTCCTACCGGGCTCTCCTGCAGACGCCCGTATTCCTCGCGCCGGACGGGACGCACGAGCTGCCGGTGGAGATCCGGGAGGCCTCGCTCGCGGAGGGCGAGACGCTGAAGAAGGATTACTGGCTGCACACGCAGGAGACGCCGGTGCTCGAGACCAGCATCCTGGTGGAGAGCGGCTCCGCCCACGTGCAGGTGGGAGATGTGGGAAAGGAGGCCCCGACCGGCAGCGCGCTGAATATCGCGCTCACGGACATGAAGCCCGGCGATCTGGTCAGCCAGGAGCTTGGGCGCATCAGTCTCGAGATGAAGAGCATGGGCGGCGTGAAGGATTATGTCTGCCTCGCGGATCTGAAGCTGGTGCGCACGGAGAACGCTTACATTATAGAGGAAGTCATGGAGAAGGGCGTCAAGAATTATATCATGGCGCCGTCCCAGAGCAGATTGCGCAGCCAGTACATGGAGTATTTCTCCAAGGAGCCGGATATTTTCCGCGGCGGCGGGCCGAAGCTGCCCGCGGCAGCGGGGGGCGGAGCGGCCCCCTGGCAGGGCAGGGCGACCGAGGCCGCGTCGGGCATCTTGGAGATCCCGCTCGGGGAGAACGCCAGGAGAGGAGACGTCCGCTATTCGGGCGAGATCATGCACGGTCTCGGAAAAGGCAATGTGCATGTGGAGATCGGCTACGAATACATCGCGGAGGACCCGGCGCTTGGGATCACCTCCCGCAATACGATCTACGGCAATCCGAAGCTGTTCCGCGACGAGCAGCTGACCGCGGTGGACGTGGAGACGGCGGTGAAGGTCATGAACGATAAGGGAAGCTTTATCGTGGCGGCGAAGCTGCTGGAAAATGTGAATTATCTCGTACTCACCTACCGCTGGGTTGCGATCCGCTTCCCGGCAGGGAACGATCTGGACCAGACGGAGGATTATAGCGACAAGAGTATTTCCGTGGACACGCCGACCGTGGTCATGGGTACGCGGGAGAATTACTATTTCCATGTGCGCTACAACAATATGGAGCCGTGCAGTATCGCCTATGAGCTGACCGAGCCGGGGAGCGGCGAGATCACCTCGGACGGTGTCTACACCTCGCCGTCGAAGGAGGGCGTGTACGAGATTCGCGTCTACTGCGTGGACATGCCGGTGATCTGCACTTATGCCTACGCGATTGTGAAGAAAGCGGGAGCTGAGACGGAGGAAAAATAACCTTTGGATAAGATTTATCAGTCGCAGCGGATGAGACTCGGCTGCGTTCGGACTGTAAAATCGAATAGCGTCAACGATATCCTGATCTGCCGCGACCTCAATTCCGCCGCGGGCGCGCTGTACACCGTGCTTGCTATCAAGGATCACGCCGTGGTGCGGCTCTGCCTGGAGGCGTTCCGCAGCGCCGGCAGCGCAGGGGAGAAGGCCTGTGTGGACAGCTTTTCCGACCAGGGGCTGTTCTGTATGGTGTTCGAGTACAAGCAGGAGAGGCCGCTGGAAGACTTCTATACAGGCGGATTCTACTCGCTGAATGAGTGCGAGGCGATCTGCGGCAGCGTCATCATCGCCTGCATGACAGCCGGTCTGCCCTACCCCCTGCTCTATCTGGCTCTGCGGCAGGGACAGCTGAATTTGGCCAAGGACCACACGGTCTATCTGGGGTGGCAGATCGACTTGAGCGAGTTGGATCTTAGCAGGACGGAGCGTGACTGCGCAGTGGAATGCGCACAGATCTTAAGGGATCTTCTGAGCGCGAAGGCGGCGCAGAAGGCCTACAGCTACCGCCTGCTGGAAAAAAAGATCGGCAGAAAGAGCTATGACTCCTTCACCGAGCTGTACAAGGATATCCAGATCGCGGCGGCGCCGGAGAAGCGGCGCGGCATCCGGAAGCGACTGACGGCCTGGCTTGCGCGCCAGCAGGATACGATCTTCCGTATTCTGCTGATTGTCTGCACGGTGCTGGTGGTGATCGTGCTGGCGTCTCTTCTGTGCCAGCTGATCTTCGGGGATGTGCCGTGGCTGCGGCTTTTGTTCAACGGATTCAAGACGATCGGCACGGAATCGCTGGTCGGATAGAGGGAGGAAGTTACTTATGATGAGGAGGAGAATACCTGTTCTGATCGGCTTTCTCTGGTTGATCGTCGTGGCGGTCATGGCTGTCGCGACGGGCGGAGACTGGCCCGGGGAGCCGCCGCGCTCGGTGTATCTGAGCGATTCTCTGGAAAAGGGCAGCGAGTTTGAAGCTCTGTATTATGAGGAGGAGCTGTACGCGGTGCTGACGCCGTCCTCGTCTGAGGACGGAGAGGGACGGCGCATCGTCTCTTTAAGCGAGAGCGGAGAGGCCAGCGCGGTGACCCCGGTCCTGGAGCTGGAGAGCGGCGGGACCGTAAGTACGCTTCGCATGACGAGAGACGGCTTTTACCTGACGGTCATCCTGGACGATGGGGCGGGCGCCGGCGTCTATTTTGTGGAGAGTGAGAACCTGTCCGCGGAGAATCTGACGGCGGAGGAGACGCCAGAGCCGCTGTCCCTGGCGCTGATGAGCAGCATGGAGGCGGGAGAAGGGCGCCAGATCAACTGGGCCGCCTACGAGGGCGGCGTATTGCTCACCTGGAAGGACGACGGGACGGGAGCCGAATATTATGAGCAGGCCATGGCCGATGAGGCGGACTGCGAGCAGCTGCTCATGGATATGGGCCAGGAGGCGAATATCCGGCAGTTCAATATGATCTGCTACCTCGTGCTCCTGTTTGCGGGCTGGCTTTTGCTGTTCCTGGTCGTGCGCTTCTTAAGTAACCGTAGCTATACGGTCTATGCCATTGTTCTTGTCGAGCTGCTGCTGCTCCTCGTCACGGCGGGCGGTGTGGCGCTGGCCACGATGAGCAGCCGGAACACGGCCCGGACGGAGACGGACCGCTACAGCAATTATTATATCAGCGCGCTGCTCGTGGAGATGAAGGCGCTGCAGCCATTGGAAGATTTTGAGGCGGAGGGCTTCTACCAGAGCGATACCTACGAGGAGATCTACAGCCTGCTGTCCGGTTTCCTCTCCGATGAGGGTACGGGGGAGGTCTTTACCGATATCTGTATTCTGAGGCAGGAGGACAGCAGCATCTTAGTGAGCGCCAGCGGAAAGAACGGAGCGCTGCTTGCGACGCTCTATGGAGAGGATGCGGAGCTTCTGGAGGCGGATTTCACGACCGACGGCTCGAGCGTATACACGCTGGCGGCGGTGCGCGGCGACTCCGCGCCGGGTCTGTTCGCGGAGGCAGAAAGCCGCGGCTACCTGGTCTTCGCAGTTCTGATGTTTCTGGCCGCGAGTGCGCTCTGCCTGACGCTGCTGCTGGTTCGCGGAAGCGAGCTTAGAAAGTTCTCGGCCGCCATGCTGCAGGTATCGGCGGGGCAGGAAGTTCCCATGGGGAAGGCTGTCCGCAGCCGGGATGTGGCCGTCATGTGGAACAGCCTCATGGAACTGCAGAAGAAGATCGGGCGCATCAACTATACGCGCTATCGGATCTTTGAGTCTTGTTACCGCTTTGCGCCGAAGAATATTGAGAAGATTTTCGGGCGCGATTCCATCACGGAGGTCGCGGGCGGGGACACGGTTTGCCTGCGCGGGACGGTGGCTTTCGTTACCCTGGCGGAGCCGCGGGGTGCATCGGATAGCTGCGCGCAGCAGCTGAATGACTTTGTCACGCTGATGGAGAATCATATGGAGGAGAGCGGCGGCTATTTTGTGTCCGGCAACGCGGACCTGACGAGTCTGAAGCTGCTCTTTACGGAAGGGGAGCAGGATGGCGCAGAGTTCGGGATTTCTTTCCTGCGGGAGCTCTACGCGAAGGGCGCGCTCGCTGACCTGAAGGCCGGGATTTTGCTGCATGCGTCCTCTTTCCTCTACGGGGTGGCGGGAGACGAGCGGCAGAGTTTCCCCTTCCTTCTCGCGGAGGAAAAGGCAGAGCTCGAGCGTTTCGCGGACTGGTTCCGCAGGATGGAGCTTCGCCTGGTCGTCACTGCGGAGGCGGGGGCGCAACAGAAGCCGCCGGGGGCGATCCGCTTCATCGGTTATCTCTGCCTTACGCAGTCCGGAAGGCGGCTCGATCTCTATGAAATGCTGGAGGCGTATCTGCAGGCGGAGCGGAAGCCGAAGACCGAGACGCTGGAGCGCTTTGAAAAGGCGCTGGAGCTGTTTTATCAGAATGATTTCTATCTGGCAAGGAATGCCTTCTCGGATGTGCTGAAAGTGAATCCGATGGACCACATGGCCAGATGGTACCTGTTTACCTGTGAAAAGTATCTGAATCAGTCCTGCGGTGAGGGCGATATCTGCAGGCTGCGTTGCGAGGGCTGAGGCTGACAAGAGCAAGCCTCTAAGGAAGTGCGATAAGAAAGGAGGAGCGTGGATATGGGCAGTCTGTTCAGTACGCTGATTACGACGATTAAGTCCAAGATTACGCCGCTGGTCACGAAGTTCAAGAACTGGACCAGCTGGAGCTTCATCCGCACAAAGGTGATCTCCGCTATCCGGGACTTCTTCTCGAATATCCTGAATATCAAGCCCCGGCACAAGAAGGATTATTACGAGGTCTTCGGCTGGCTTGTGAGCCGCCGGCTGGCGATCGCGCTGGTGGTCGTCGCGGGGGTGCTCAGCATCTACTATCTGTTCTGCGTGCGTAGCGTCCTGCCCAGCTCGAGTACGGACACGGTCAAGTCCTACGCCTACAATTCGCTGATGCTGCGCTTCACGAGCGACACGGTGCAGATCACGGCGAAGGACGGCTACCTGGCCTACGAGGGGGAGGTGTCCTCCGGCGCGGTGAACGGCTACGGTACCCTCTACAATGAGGACGGTGTCGTCGTCTACCAGGGAAATTTTGAGAACAACGAGTACCAGGGAACCGGCACGCGCTACTACGACGACGGGACCATGATGTATACGGGCGAATTTGAGTCCAATTCGTTCAGCGGGACGGGAAAGCTGTACCGCGAGAACGGGACCCTTGAGTACGAGGGGGATTTCTCGCTCGGCATGAAGGACGGCTCCGGCAAGCTCTATGACGTGAGCGGAACGCTGGTATACGAGGGCAGCTTCAGCAGGGACAACATCGTCTACAGCGAGCTGCTGGGGATGAAGGCCTCCGAGGTAGCGGAGATTTACAGCGGCGTCCGCACGGTCTATGAGCAGGACGACAGCTATGCGGTGGCGCTGGAGGATATCGGCGTGATCTACGCTGATACCGGGGAGAGCGCGGCGCTGGACGAGGAGATCACGATCGGGCAGCTGATCGTCCTGAACAGTGAATTTCCGTCGGGCAGTTCCTCACTCAGTACGAAGGAGGAGCTGGAAAGCTATTTCGGGACGGAGCTCATGACGCGGACGGAGGAGCTCAGTCTCGCAGAGGCGGTGGCGCTCTCCTATGTCGACTCGGAGAGCGCGCAGCTTACGCTCTCGCAGGAATATGACGACTACTATACCGTGGAGGAATACGGCGGCAGCGCCAGGATGTTTACGGGAAGCCGGGACGGGTTGAGCTACACCTTTGTATCCTCTGGGACAGACGGTACGTTTTCTTTCTATATCATTCAGTATGAGGAGTAAGGGAGGGGCGAAAGAGATGAAAAAAAGAAAGCGAACGGCAGCTCTTCTTGCGGCGGTCCTGCTCCTTGAGGGGACAGGCTTTCCGGCGCTGGCCGCGGGGAGCAGTACGCTGAATCTTGCGAATGTGGTGGAGCAGGCCTTTGTGAACAGCGACGACTACACGGAGCTGAATAACGAGCTCTCCATGAAGAAGGTGGACCTGGCGCAGGCCACCCTGATCGCCAGCCGCTATGTGGAGCAGGAAGACTCCGAAGAGGAGACGGAGTATCTCTGGTCGCCCTTTATGGAGGCGCTTCCCTCGGAGGGGCAGAGCCTCTCGGAGCTCTACAGTATTCTGATCGCGCCGCTGCTGGCGCAGACGGAAGTCGAGATCGCCGAGGCGACCCTTGCGGAAGCGAGGCTTTCCGTCCAGGAGGAGATCGCGGGGCTGTACGCGGATATCGTCACGCTGCAGCAGAAGATCGAACTTGAGGAAACGTGGCTTGAGGAGGAGAAAAGCTCCCTGACGAAGATCAAGGCGATGCTGAGGACCGGAGAGGCCACGCAGGACGATGTGGACGCGCAGGAGGAGACGGTCGACGCGCGCGAGGAGAGCATTGCCGAAAAGAAGGAGGAGCTTGAGGAGGCGAAGGAGGAACTCTCTGAAGCCATGGGAGTGGAACTCTCAGAGAATGTCAGCTTTGCGGAGCTGGAAATAGAGAGCGAGCTCTGGGAGGGCAGGCTCGATGAACTGACCGCAGGTACCCTTGAAAGCAGCAGCGCGTATCTTTCCGCTTACGCGAGCGCGCAGAATATGCTCTGGGCTTTCTGGAAGGAGTACACGGCGCGCTCGGAGAACTACGAGGTGCCGGACAATATATTCCAGTATATGCTGCAGGCGGCCGCCGGATGGGCGATCGACACGGATGAATTTCAGACGGAATATGACGCCTATGCGGAGGCGAGGGCCGCGGCGCTCGCGCAGGCGATCGAGGATGACGACGGCGCGTATTCGCTGTACGATGACGTGTTGCAGTACCAGAACCTGGCGCTCGACCTTAGCGGCCAGGAGGAGTCGATCTCTGAGAGCGTGGAGGAGAGCTATGAGAATCTGCTGGATCTGAAGGAACAGATCACGGATCTCGAGGACGAGATCGCAGCCCTCGAGAAGAAGCAGAAGACCTACCGAGTGCGTTACCGCATCGGCGAGCTTTCTCAGGACGAGTACGACGCGCTGACCGACGAGTATGAGGAACTCGAGATGGAGCTGCTCGACGCGAAGAGCGAATATTTCAAAGCATATTATGCTCTCGACAGTGCAACCGGAGGATATCTCCAGGAACTGGTGGAGGAGGTCGAGAATGATCCGGCCCGGCTTGCGGGTAAGGAATCCGAGAGCAGCTATGTCAGCTCCGGAGGTTCCGTGGATGCCGATTCGGAAAGCGCGTCCGGTACCGCTTCCGCGACAGCTTCCTCTGCTGATGAGGAGGCAGAGGTCGTTTACTACATAAAATCCTGGTCGGCCACGGAGGAATTTTCCTTCGGCGTGTCTGTCCCAGGGGCGTACGAGGAGGAGATCGCGTACTACAAGCTCTGGTGTGGGGAGCTCCAGGTCGGAGCACGGACGGCGACCTCGCAGGAGATTCGCCACGCGCGGCTGCTCGCCTGGAGAATGTCCGACGTGAAGGTCCGCTTCTACGACGCGGATGGCACGCTTCTTGGAACCTGCGCCTTTGATCCGACTGAGCCGATCGGTGTCGTCACGACAGTGCCCTACGCGTTGCAGACGAATACGACAGAGAACACAGGAGAATGACATGGCAGATTATCCGATTATTTCCGATGTAAGCGCGTATATCGTGCGGACGCTCCGCAGTAAGATGTGCCCGGAGCCAATACCTTCCCCGAATAATATCGAGGTTTCCTCGCCCGCGGACCAGGATGTGGACTACATCCTCGGACTGTATCTCTATGATATCCGCGAGGAGAGCGACGTGACCCAGCAGCCCTACATCCAGAAGGGGCGGGTCCAGTTAAAAAAACCGCCAAGGCCCTATGGTCTCTACTATATGGTCTTTATCAACGGCTCCTCCCAGATGGGACTCAAGGCGCCGGATATACAGAAAATCATCGGAAGGGTGGCGCAGATTGTCAACGACAACAGCTCCGTCCGTCCGAATGAGCTGCAGTCCTGGCTGGATACCCAGGAACCTCCGATTGTACTGTCTCAGGCGAAGATAAGTCTGGAGGAGAAGGTGAGGGTGTGGCAGGCGATCAACAAGCCCTATCAGATCAGCCTGTTCTACAAGGCGGCGCCCGTATTTTTATCCAGCGAAGTGGTCATCGACACCCCCCGTGTCACGGACGCGACATTCGGACTGTATATTACCGGGGAGGAAGGAGGAGAAGGATAACAGGTGGATGCATCTGAAATTCGTCACAGTCTGGATCTGCTGGTCAGACTGATCGATACGACCACAGGTCTCGAGGTCGAGGAGCGGAACGTCCGGTTCTGGAGAGACGATCGGCCGGTGCGCCCCATTCCCAGGGGAAGCGGAAATTACGTATTCCTGAACTGCGGAAGGGAGGACGGCGATCTGAGGGTCAGCGTGTACGGCTATGAGCCGTGCAGGGTGGCGATCCGTTACGAGGAGCTGGACAGCCGGATGCCGACAAAGGAAGCGTTCCTGATACCGTCGGAGAACGTGTCGGGGGGAGAGCCGGTTATCAGCTTCTCAGGGAAACTTCCGGGTATCACGGAGATCCAGGCGGTAAGCACCGGCAGCGCCGGGTGCTGTATCAGCGGCTTTGACGAGCGCAAGCGGATCATGAAGCTCTTCAAAACCCACAGGATGGGCATGGACGACATTTTCTACGGTCTGGTTCATCCCCAGCGGCAGACCTACGAGCCTTTCGAGGTGGTGAAGGAGCTGCAGGACGGTTCGGTGAAAATCAGCCGGCCTCTGGAGGAACCATTCACGGTGAACGCGCCCGTCTCCCGGATCGTATTCGGGAGCGTGGATCCGGACGGCAGTTACCTTTTGCGTGTCCGGGACGACGCGGAGAGTCTCGTCTATCTGGTCCGCTATGTGGCGGAGGGCAAAGCAGCGTTCCGGACGGTGGATTTCCGCCGCGCCGGGGAAGTCAGACTGGAACAGGAGGACAGTGTATGGGACAACTCGTAGTAACAGGCGGCAGCGCCACGTGTACCTTCGGCATGGCGCCGGGGACGATCAACGTGACCTCCCAGGCGATGTGTATGGCCGGAGGAATGCCGGCGGCGACGATTCAGGACTGCCAAATCGCGAACATCACTCCCTTTGGCATGTGTTCTTCTATGGCAAATCCAGCGGTGGCTTCGGCCACAGCGGCGGCCATGGGCGTGCTGACGCCGATGCCCTGCACACTGGTAGCCGCGGGAACCTGGATACCGACCAAACCGACAGTGCTGATTAACAGCAAGCCCTGTCTGACCAGTGACTGTAAGCTGATGTGCGCCTACGGCGGTTCCATCAGCATCGTATCGCCGGGACAGACGATGGTAACTGTCACATGATCAACAATACGAAAGGAGAACTACTATTATGGCAGAATATTTTACACCAGGAGTCTATGTGGAAGAATATGACAATTCTCCGCGGAGCATCGAAGGTGTAGGGACCAGTACGGCCGGCTTTATCGGCTTTGCGGAGAAGGGACCGACGATCGGCGCGCCTTCCCTGGTCACCAACTTCAAGAGTTTTACCGCGCAGTTCGGCGGATTCTTAAGTGAATTCACCCACGGCGATTATCGTTATCTGGCGAACAGCGTCGAGCAGTTTTTCGTCAACGGCGGAACCAGATGCTATGTGTCCCGCGTGATTCCGGACGGCGCGAAGGCGGCCTCGAAGGAGCAGGGCATTCTTCGCGTGGAGGCGGCGAATGAGGGAAAATGGGGTAACCGCATCCAGATTTCCTTCAACACCGTTGAGAAGAAGAAAATGCAGCTCATCGCGCAGTCCGGCACCGGCTATATCGCGAAGTCCGTGGACGGCTTCCGCGAGGGCGATCTGGTCGACGCGAACGGCGAGTACAACCGCATCGCGGCCATTTATGACAATACCGTAACCTTTGAGCAGCCCTTCACCGCGGAGGTGGTGGACACCAGCATCATCCCGCAGACCGTCCTCTACCTTGTGAGCGTGGACGTGAACGTCCGCTACAATGACGAGGTCGAGAGCTACGGCGAGCTGAGCTTCAACGTAAAGGCGTCGAACTACATCGGCTCCCGCCTGGCCCTGAGCGAGCTGGTAAAGGTCTCCATCGACCAGCCGGAGAAGATCGGCAATCCCATCGAGGCGATCTTCGGAGAGGGCAACACCAGCGGCATGCTGAGTCTGGAGGGCGGCTCCGACGGCAGCATCGATTCGGTGACGGCGGCGACCTTCATCGGCGTGGACGGCGGCCCCGGCAAGCGCACGGGTATCCAGTCCTTCGTCGAGAACAGCACGGTCAGCATGCTGGCGATCCCAGGCGTGACGGACCCGGAGGTGATCGTCGCGCTCGTGGCGCACTGCGAGAACTTAAAGAGCCGCGTGGCGGTCTTTGATATGCCGAAGGACGCATATAAGACGAAGGATCTGATCGAGTACCGCGGCATCATCGATTCGACCTACGCCGCGATGTATCATCCGTGGATTCAGGTCTTCGACCGCTCCTCGAACCGCAGCGATTTCATTCCGCCTTCGGGCGCGGTCATGGGCGTCTACTCCCGTACCGACATCAACCGCGGCGTGCACAAGGCTCCGGCGAACGAGATCGTCTTCTGCACCGGTTTGAAAGTGAATTACACCAAGGCGGAGCAGGATATTTTGAATCCGGAGGGCATCAATCTGATCCGTGCGATTCCCGGACAGGGTATCCGCGTGTGGGGCGCGAGAACGGCCAGCAGCAATTCGGCCTTCAAGTACATCAACGTGCGGCGTCTGTTCATCTATGTGGAGGAGAGCATCAAGGCGAATACCAACTGGGTCGTCTTCGAGCCGAACGACGCGACGCTGTGGCAGAGAGTCAATATGACGATCTCGTCCTTCCTCGACAGTATGTGGAGACAGGGCATGTTGGCAGGCTCCACGCCGGCGGAGGGTTATTTCGTAGAGATCGGCTCGTCCACGATGAGCAAGGACGACATCATGAACGGCAGGCTGATCTGCAACATCGGTATCGCGCCGTCCCGTCCGGCCGAGTTCGTGATCTTCCGCGTGACGCAGCATACGGCTGAGTCCGGCGGAGGAGAATGATAAAAGGCGGACGCGTCAGTGAACAGAAAGGAGATATAAAAGATGGCGACATATGAAAATAGTAAAGGACTTTCCTATTCTTTGACAAAGATGAATTTTCTGGTCACGGTGGACGGCGTGTCGGGAACGGCGGCCTTCAGCGAAGTGACCGGTATCGAGGCGAGCGTGGACGTGATTGAGTTCCGCCAGGGCAACGCGAACAGCCTGGCGCCGGTTAAGATCCCGGGCCTTGTGAAGCACGGCAATGTGACGCTGAAATTCGGCTACACCCTGGACAGCGCGTTCAAGACCTGGGTACAGGAGTGCGTCAGCGAGGTCAGGGGCGAGATTCCGCGAAACAACGTGCAGATCGAGATGATCGATATCACCGGCGCGGCGCCGCAGACCATCGCGACGGCGGTCAGCGGCACCAGAGTCTGGATTCTGACAAACGCCTGGGTGACGAAGTACAACGCGCCCGACCTGGACGCGAAGACCAGCGACGTGGCGATTGAGAGCGTCGAGATCGCGTACGAGGAGCTCGTAATACCCAACTAAGCGATAACAGGTAACAATTTACAGTCCTGGGTAATGCATGGAATGCTGTGTCAGGCTTGCTTGTAAGCGGCAGTACATGCATTATCCGGAAGGGCTGTGAATAGCTGGCAGCTATCCCGACAGGGACGAGCCGCGGGCACAGCCCCGCTTCTGGTCCGTATCCGGATATTGATCAGCAAGGCGACAAAGGAGAGAAGTTATGGAGACTGTATTTGATTTTACACTGCCGAAGGGCTACCTGGACGGCAGCGGACAGCTGCACCGGAAGGGGAAGATGCGCCTGGCGACCGCCGCCGACGAGATCGGGGCGACGCGGGACCCGCGCGTGCTCAGCAATCCGTCCTATCTGACGATCGTGATCCTCGGAAGGGTCGTGACGGAGCTGGAGGGCCTGGAGATGGTGAGCGCGAACGTGATCGAGAAGCTGTTCACCGCGGATCTGGCCTTCCTGCAGGATATGTACCAGCGGATCAACGACATCGAGCCGCCCACGATGGAGGCCGTGTGTCCGGACTGCGGAAAGATTTTCCGGGTCCCTTTAAATTTTACCGTGGAGGGATAAGGCTGTACCCGGAAGAGGAACTGTATAAGGAGATGGCCTTCATTTCCTACTACTTCCACTGGGGCAGCTCGGACGTGATGGGACTCGACCATGTGACCAGGCGAAAATGGTGCGGCGAGATCTCCCGCATCAACGAGAGCCTGAATCCCTCCAAAAAGAACAAGGAGAAGAGTATTCTCGACATGAAACCGACGCGTTAGAAAGGCGGGAGCGATATGGCAGACTACGCGAGAAATCCGCTTGTAAATTTTAATTTTGTGCTCCGTGTGGAGGCTCTATACGATTTGCCTTGCAAATCGGTCAAGGCATTCAGCCGGGCGAACGAGTTTGAGTACGTGCAGGAGGGCGGCCTGAACGACTATGTACATATGCTGCGTAAGCCTATCTCGCAGCCCTTCACCTTCCAGGTAGAGCGCTACGTGGGCGTGCAGCTGCTGGACCCGCTGACGCTGGGCACGGAGCTGGTGCTGCCGGTCGTCCTGATGGTGAACCGGATGTACGGGGACTCGCAGACGGTGCGCTATTATCTGTTCACCGGCTGCACCGTGATTGCCAAGGACTACGGGGAGCTGGACTCGGAGCGCAGCGGCCTTCTGACGGAGACGACGACGATCTCCTACCGGGAGCTGTTCTGCCTGGATTTCCCGACCGTAGGCGGCTCGGCCGGCACCTGGGAATTTGACGACACGACGAAGGCGGGCAAGGGGAAGCAGTCCGCCAAACACGTCGCGGGCGAGGCAAGTAAGGCGGACTTTGAGGAGAATGCCGTACTGTGGAAATTTAAAGGGATGGAGAAAAAAGGAAACGGCGCACAGTCCGCCGCTCCGAATCCGAAGGGGGAGCTTAGCAAAGCGGAGATGGAGAAGCTCGGGAGAAAGTGGCCGCCGAAGAAGAGCGCGGCGGACATCGCCTCGTATCTGAGTTCCACAGCGAAGCCCTCTGGCCGCAAATGGCCGCCGACGAAGAGTGCAGTAGGGACGGACGCGTATCTGAAGTCTACAGCCCCGCAGTGAGCCGATGACAGGAAAGGAGGAGAGCCATGCTGACAATCAAAGCGCCGATCGAGCTGAAATGCGGCAGAATTACGGCCTCCTCCCAGGAAGCCTTCGGGGAGCGGATTCGGGGAAATTATGAGCTCCTTGCGGCTAGGATCGAGCGCGAGGACCT
This sequence comes from Lachnospiraceae bacterium, assembly GCA_021203465.1. Taxonomy (GTDB): domain Bacteria; phylum Bacillota; class Clostridia; order Lachnospirales; family Lachnospiraceae; genus Hominiventricola. The sequence continues at coordinate 30,977 of JAJQBC010000062.1, forward strand.
GCTCCATGTGGTCATGGCGCCGCCCGAGGTCTATATCGGCGGCGGAGAGATGACCAGTCTTGTGGAGGATACGCGCATCCAGAATGTCCGCGAGACGAAGCTCACGGTGATCAACAATCTGCTGAACCGCATCGCCGTGACAGAGGACGTGAAGCTCAGCTACCAGGACCGGGTGTACATTACGGACGTGCTGCAGCGGCTGGGCGTGACGGATGTCAGCGAGTTTATGCAGCAGGTATTTGAGCTGAAGCAGGAGAGCTGGAACACGGAGGAGCTGACGGAGCTCTACTGGAACCATATGGAGGAGCTGCAAAGCACGGTGGAGCAGTATGTTGGGCAGCCGGGCGTGAACCGGAGCGTAACGGAGTACGCGGGCCGCGAGAATACGCTTCATCTCCACGAGGAGATCCTCAGCCGCCTTAAGACCGGCGCGGTCTACCAGATTTTAAGCAATTTTTACACCAGCCGGACGGGCGCGCAGTATGTCAGCGCGCAGGAACTGAACTTTGCGGAGCAGCAGCGGACGGTATCGCGGATTCTGCTGAACCGGCTGGAGACGGAGGCGACGGGGACGCCGGTTCCCTTTGTGTACCGGCACGAGAATTACTACGAGGAAAACTACCAGGAAGGGGAGCAGGCGACCGAGGAGACGGTGAACGCGCAGCTCACCTCGGCGGTTCTCCTGAACCTGGCGGACAGTCTCATCGAGAACCTGTCCGTGCGCCGGGAGCAGGGAGCGGATATCTGGCTCGACCTTACGAACAGTCTTTATAAGACGGCGGAAAACACGCTGCAGCGCATGATTTACCGAGCCCAGACGGAGCGCGTCCATTTCCGCAAGCGGCGCGGCGCGGGAAGCGAGGTCCTGCGGACGCAGGAGCTTAAGATCACGGCGCTGCAGGAGCTGCTTGGTTTTGCGGAGCGCGCGGAGGAGATCCCGGGCGCGGGGGCAGCTCTCCCGCAGGAGGGGCAGGCGCTTCCGGAGGAAGGCATGCGGCCCGTCGACATCCGCCATGCAGAAGCAGCCGCGGAGGAGGGCGAAGACGGGATGTCCTCCGGTGTGCAGACCGAGCGGACGATCGAACAGATCATCAGCCGGACGGAGCGCCTGGAGCGCGAGGAGCGTTCGCGCGAGACGACGATCGAACGCCTGACGGAGCAGACCGAGGCAGGGACCGGGGCGCAGGCGGGAGCACAGAGCGAAGGCCGCGAAGCGGCGCCGGAGCGCCCGCGCCGCCGCGGAAGACGACGCTCTTCGGAGGCGCCGCCGCAGGAGAGCGGGGAAGCGCCTGCGCCGCTGGAACTAAAGCTTCTTTCGGAAAGCGGAGCGGATAACGGGAGCGAGGAGGAGAGCCCCTCCTCGAAAGCGGAGGAGAGCCGGGAGGAGGAGCCGCCGGGAGCGCGGATCACGGAGACCCTGAACCAGTATTTTTCCCTTCTCTATGCGCAGTCCGAACAGACGCAAGAGAGCCTTCCCCCGGCAGAGATCGCTTACCCGGACAGGGAGGAGGCGGCTGCAGAAGAGCCGCAGAGCCGCTTAAGGACGGAGCGCCTTCCGGAAGGCGGCGGCAGGAGCGGTGATAGGAGCGTCCTGGAGCGCTGGCAGACGCCGGAGGAGAAGACGTCCGCGGAGCAGGCAGCGCAGCCCGGACGGGTGATTCCGGGGCGGGAGATGCTCGTCTACCCCGAGGGAGAGACTTTTCCGGAGAGCGAGGCGGAGCGGGAACTCATCCGGGAACGCCTTCTGAAAGCGGCGGAGGAGGGGGACGTCTACCATCAGATCTATCAGGAGGCGGCGGAGCTCACGCATCCGCCCGCTGCGGGGACGGCGGCGGAGGAAGAGCCAGGGATGCCGCCGGAGTCTGAGGAGGAGCGCCTGGAGCGCGATCTTCTGGAGATCGACCGCAGGAATGTGGAGAATTACGAGCGCTACCAGCAGCTTTTGAAGAGTATCCAGGAGCAGAAAGCAGAGAAAAAGCCCGAAGAGCGTCCTTCCCCGCAGAGAATGCGGCAGGAGAGCTTACGCGCGCTGGAACATCCGCAGGAGGCGCTCGAGGAGCATCAGAAACGGGTGCAGGAGAGCGAGGAGGCCGTCTCGCGGGCCGATCAGGTCTTTCTTGATATGCTGCCGGAAGAGACAAGGCAGCTCTACCGGAGGCTCGAGGAGATGCAGCAGTCCCGCAGAAGCGCCGGGCAGCGGGGCGAGATGGAGCAGAGCCGGGACGTCAGTCGGCTTACCCGCGACATTCAGCTCATCGAGCGGGAGAGCGAGACGGCGACGCGGGAGCGCCAGGAGAGTTTGCGCGAGGTCAGCGAGACTTCGAGGACGCTGCTCGAGCAGAGCCGGGAGTACACAGGAGAGGTAGCCCGTGCGGGAAGCCGCACGGAAGAGAGCCATCAGGAGCTCTCCTTAGTCCACAAATCGACTGAGAACACGCTGGATGAGGAGACGCTGCAAGAGATTTTGGCGCAGGAGAGGACCCGGAACCGCCGTACGGAGGTCGTAAGGCAGACCGAGGAAGACCACCGGGTGGAGAACACGCAGGTCGTGAACCGCTCCGGGCAGAGCAGCGTGACACGGCAGCAGGATTTGGAGGAGCTGATTGAGCGGGGACTCCAAAGACAGATGAGCCAGCTCTCCGACCAGGTCTACACGAAGCTGGAGCGCCGTCTGGAGAATGAGAAGAAACGGCGCGGTTATTGATTAAAGGAGGTGCCGGATGAACAGTCTTTTGTCAAACGCGGTCAGCAGCCTGACCGGCAACATTACAAAAGCGATCCTCTTTGTATGCGACGAGTCTGTCACGTCCGTCGAGAGGGCGCAGGAGAGCGCGGACACCCTGCGGAAAATGATTCTGAAAAATACGTCCAGCGCGTTGAGCCTGGGGAGCCAGACCTTCTCGTCCATCACGGCGAAAAACCTGACGGCGGGGACGAAATACTGGGCGCTCGAGGTGCAGTACAATCCCTCGTCCCTCTCGATCAGCACGCAGGGCGCCGGTGAGATGGTCGATTACGGCGCGCGCGACAACGTGAGGCTGGCCCGTACGACCCAGAACTTCGAGCAGGCGCTCTCGATGCTGCACTGCCAGCTGCTCTTTGACGATACCAATATAGGGAACGCCTTCGTGCAGGGAAACTTTTCGCTGACTCCGGGAAACATTATCTCGACGGGAAGCCGGCTTATCAACGCGCTGAGGGAAAATTCCTATACCATACAGCCGCAGATGGACGCGGTCATGTCCCTGCTGCTGGGCGACGCGACCAGGCAGGTGATGTTTGTGTGGGGCTCGATGTGCTTCCGGGGCGAGCTGACCTCGGTGGACAACACCTACACCATGTTCAATAAAAGCGGCAATCCGATCCGCGGGACGATGGATATCACCATCCGTCAGGAGAAGGCTTCGCAGGGCGATATGGACTACTGGGAGGACGCCTATGTCAATAAATTTGAGAAGACCTCCGTCCTGGGAAAGACGAGCCTGGCCAGCAAGATCACAAACAACAGTTTTCTGAACCTGAGCCTGTAGGGGCAGTCAGAAAGGAGAAGGAATATGAGCGTTGCAACAAAGCTGCTCAGCACGGCGGCCGGCATGACCGGCAATATTGAAAAAGCCTGCATTGTGCTTGTGAACAAGTGGGACGCCGGCTCGGAGAGCGTCAGCATGGAGGACCCGGTGTCGCCGGGGGGCAGCTCCACCTTCTCTTCGATACTCAGCGCGGTCTCCAAGGTGACCTCGGCTTTATTTTCGACGACGAGCGGGACCTCCACCGGGGCGGCCACCTACTATGTGATGTTCAATCCCAGCAGCCTGCGCATCGGCGGGCGCGGAGGCGGGCGCGAGGCGAAGACGAATTTCTCGGGCAGCGGCTCGCAGGTCGAGATGGAGGAGGGCAATGTCCGCATCACGCTGAGCGTACAGCTGATCTTCGACCGGACCAGTCCCTCGCAGTCTTTCTTATCCGACAAGCTGAACACATCGACCACGGCGATCGCCACCAATGTGGGGAGCGCCATCCTGTCGGGCACGGGAGCGACCACCTATTCCGTCAAGGAGGACGTGGAAGCCTTCACGGCGGCGCTGCACAATCCGGAGACGAGAGAAATGATCTTCTGCTGGGGGGACATGAAATATGAGGGATATCTGGAAAACGTCAGCGCGAACTATACGATGTTCGATCCGCTCGGGAAGCCTACCCGGGCGGAGGTGGGGCTTTCCATGGTCCTGTATTCCAGCGTACGGCTGTCGATCGAGCCGGAGGAAGAGGCAAATATCAGAGAGTGGAACAATATGCTCATGTGGTCGGACGCGATCGAAGAGGTATTTAAGAGTAACACGAGCCTCACCAGCGTGACGCAGAAGGTGGGCAGCCTTCTGAATATCAATTTGTAAGAAGGGCAGAGCGGATGGCATCGTTTGTCTATGACGACCTGAAAACAAAATACGGGCATTTCACCTACCCGGTATCCGTGGTTAAGATCGGCGGAAAGGATTTTGCCGACAATAAGGCCGATCTGGCCATCTCGGATGTCGAGGTGGAGCTGAGCAGCGGCTTTGAGGCTTCTATCGCCACCTTCTGGATCTACAACTGCTACGATCAGGTGGCGTGTCAGTTTCAGTTTGACGATATCAAGAGCTACATTTACATGGGCTCAAGCGTTGCGATCGGTCTGGGCTACGGCTCCACCGCGCGCGAGGTCTTCCGCGGCTTTATCTCCGGCGTGCGCTTTGTCTATCCGCGGACCGGCGTGCCGGGCGTGGAGGTGACCGCGATGGATGTGAAGGGTATCATGATGAGCGGGAGCTACTCCAAACAGCTGACCGCCACCAGCTATTCCGGCGCGGTGAAGGAGATCCTGCAGAAGACCGCCTACACGAAGATGAAATCCAGCGACATCATCACGAGCCTCGATATCGCGGACACGCCGGACGCGAGCTCGCTGGGAAGCTCCTCGAAGGACGAGCGGACCATCGAGATGGTCTGCGAGAGCGACTATGAGTTCGTCGTGAAGGCCGCCAAAAAATTTAACTATGAGTTCTTCACCGTGGGCGGCGTCGTCTACTTCCGCAAGGCCAAGAGCAACACGGAGGTGCTGATCGAGTTAGGACCGGGGGACGGTCTTCGGAGCTTTGAGGTCGGCTACGACATCACCGGGCTGGTGGAGTCCGTGGAGGTCCGCGGGATGGACGCGGGGAAGTCCTCGGCGATCACGAAGACCCAGAAGCTGCAGAATACCATTTCCAAGGGCAGCAAGGCGAAATCGCTGCTGAGCAAGACGGAGAAGGTCTATATCGACCCGACCATCGCCTCCGCGACTGAGGTGGGCTACCGGGCCGCTTATCTGGCGGAGGACATCTCGTACCGCCTGGGGACGCTCGAGGCGGAGACCGTGGGCATCCCGGAGCTCACGCCGGGCCGCTTTGTGAAGATCCGGAACCTGGGGACGGCGGCGTCCAACACCTTTTATGTGGTGAATGTACGGCATATCATGGACAGCGAGCGCGGCTACCTTACCCGGATTACGGGCAAGGCGGCAAGCATTCAGTAAAGGAGATTTCGATGGGACTGTTTGATATCATCGACGATATGGCGGAAAAACAGGTCATGAAGACCGACACCGGAGACAACCGCATCTTTGGCGTGGTGCTCGGCCAGGTGGCGAAGAATTATGACAAAAATATGCCGGGGCGCGTCTGCGTCACGGTGCCGACGCGCGACAAGGACGCGAACGAGCTGAAATGGGCGCGGGTCGCCATGCCCTTCGGCGGTTCCGGCTGGGGCCAGTATTTTCTGCCGGAGGTCGGGGACCAGGTGCTGTTGGTCTTCGAGCAGGGCAATATCGAGAAGCCCTACGTGATCGGCTGCATTCCGAAGGACAGCGACAAGATCCTGACGGCTTCCGTGGACGCCGACAATCAGTACAAAAAGATTACGACGAAGAACGGGAACCTCCTGTATTTTGAAGACAATAAGGCGGGGAGCGGGGATAAGGACAAGATCCGGCTGGTCACGGCGAAGGAGCTCCACAGCATCGAGCTCGACAATGAGAACAGCGTCATCCTCGTGACCGACAAGGATAAAAAGAACCAGATCAAGATGGACACGAAGAACGGGAAGACAGAGCTGACCGTGGAGAAAAGCCTGGTCATCAAGGTGGGGAGCAAGGTCGAGATCCAGCTCGACGGCAGCTCCGGGAATATCACGGTGAAGGCCACGAAGCACGAGGAGATGCTGCAGAGCGAGTTCTCCGCGAGCGCGAACAGCTCGCTGAAGCTGTCGGGCTCCACGGTGGACGTGAGCGCGAAGGGTTCGCTCAAGCTTTCCAGCAGCGGAGCCGTGACCGTGTCCGGGACGCCGATCAAGATCGGATAAGAGATGAAAGGAGGGTGAGTTCCAGTGCCGAAGGACAGTTTTCTGGGGACGGGCATGAAGTTCCCGCCGCAGGTCAACAAAGCCACGGGCAGGTTTGTCGTATCGTCCGAGGAGGAGAGCGTGAAGGAGTCCATTTACCTGATCCTCATGACGCAGAGGTCGGAGCGCTTTATCAGGCCGGACTTTGGGAGCAGCCTGATGTCCTACACCTTCATGGATATCAATGTCACGAATGTGAATCTGATGATCCGCTCGCTCCGGGAACAGATTTCCCTCCAGGAGCCGCGCGTGCGGAATGTGAAGATCACGACGGATTCTCAGGTGCGGGACGGCTGCCTGATGGTGGACATCGATTACGAGATAATAGACACCAATACCAGAGACAACCTGGTATTCCCCTTTTATTTAGAGGCGTCAGCCGAGGAAGAAGAAGCCTATGAGCCGGAACAGTACGAAGAAGAAGTGGAATAAGTGTGAGATCGACGGGCGCTCGAAGGAGGATCTGGAGCGGCAGATCGGGGAGCTTGCGGCCAGCTACGCGCCGGAATGGCGTTTTGACAGCGAGGACCCGGATATCGGTTCCGTCCTGGCGAAGCTGTTCGCCGATCAGATGGCGGGGAACATCGTGCGCAGCGGGGAGGTCCTCGAGAAATACCACACGGAGTTCGTAAATCTCCTCGGCATCTCGCTTCTGCCTGCCCGTCCCGCGAAGGCGACGGTGCTGGTGAGTCTCTCGCAGGATACGATCCCGGGCGTGGATCTGCCCAGAGGGACGAAGCTTTTATCGGAGACGGAGGATGAGGACGGACAGCTTATTTTTGAGACGCTCCACGACCTCTATGTCACGAACGCCTCCCTTGACTACGCATTTATGACACAGAAGAAGGACGGCAGGATCATCCCGCTGAAGGGAAGCTTCACCCCGCCGCGTGTTGTGGAGGAGGCGGATGAAGAGGCGGAGAACCCGGAGCCGAAGCTCACGCCCTTCTATCTTTTTGACTCCGACGAGGAGGGGATCGGGCAGCATGCGCTTGTCTTTTACCACAGCTCCGCGCTCGATATCACGCAGGACCAGCTTTATGTGCGGCTCGGCGGGAACCAGGCTCTGTTGGACGGCATACAGAGCGGCGCGTTCGCGTTCTTCTATTACACGGCGGAGGGGCTGGTCCCTGTGGAGTCCGTGGAGGTCCTCGGGGAGAGCGGGACGGTGTGCCTGCGGAAGGAAAAGGAAAATAAGAAGGTGGAGCTGGACGGACAGGAGTACGCCCTGCTCGCGCTTCTTGCGAAGGAGCCGGTGCGCGAGGCTTACACGCTCCCGGACATCAGCGTCTCCTCGGCGGGCAGGGCGCTGCCGGCGCAGTTCGCGAACAACGGGATCGAGGATCTTGACGTGGAGGACTTTCTTCCCTTCGGCGAGACGCTCTCGCTCTTCCAGGAGTGCTACATCGGCCATGATCCCTATTTCTCCAGAGCAGGAGCCAGGGTCACTCTCAGCTTTGACCTCTCCTTCCTCGAGCACCGCATCCTGGGCGTGCCCCGCGAGGAGGACACTTCGCTCAAGATCATCAAGAGAAAGCCGAAGGTCTACTGGACGGATTCGGCCGCGGATGCGAGAGCCGAGGAGATTTCCCTTGAGTACTTCAACGGGCTCGGCTGGAAAAAACTGAACTGCGACACGGAGAACCGGAACCTCTTTGCCGGGGAGACGAACACGCACTGTGAATTTTCCTTCCTCTGCCCTTCGGACTGGGAGGGCTCCGGGACGGGCGCCTTCGCGGGGCGCTGCATCCGCATCCGGCTTCTGAAGGCCGACAACTGCTACATGGTGCCCTGCGTCCACCACTATCCGAGGATCGAGAAGCTGCGGATTTCCTTCTCCTATGAGAACCACTGGATGAAGGCGGAGCGGCTCGTCTCCATCAGCGGCACCAGGCGGACCGACCTCACGGATAAAGTCCGCGCGGGCGAGGCGTTTACGGCCTTTTCCGGCGGGGAGTATGACGACGACGCCCTGTACCTGGGCTTTGAGAAAAAGATGGAGAAGGGTCCGGTGGGCCTATTGTTCCAGATCGACGACCACGCGCGTTTCCAGGGGGTCCGCTGTAAGTTTTCCTATTACAGCCCGCAGGGTTTCCGGCAGATGAAGGTCATCGACCAGACGATGGGCATGTCCCGTCCGGGAATTGTGCGCTTCCTGCCGCCCTCCGATCTGTGCCGGACGACGCTGGAGGGCAGACAGGCGTACTGGATCAGGTTAAGCCCTGCCGACAGCGAGGCGGATCGCCTCACCGGGGAGCCGCCGTTCATCCAGGACATCAGCCTGAACGCGGTCGAGACGGCCAATGTGGAGACGATGGACGAGGAGGATTTCTACGTCGAGGAGCCCGCGCCGGGCATGACCGTGAACCTGGGCGTCAGCCATATCCTGGACGTGGAACTCTGGGTCAATGAAAAAGATACGCTCTCCCGCCCCATGATGCTGAAGATGCTACGGGAGCAGCCGGACGAGGTGCGCGCGGAGTACGATATGCTGGGCGAGTTCAGCTCCTTCTATGTGAAATGGAGGGAGGCAGACCGGCTCGATTACCCGGAGTCCAGAAGATGCTTCCTGCTCGACCGCATGAACAGCTCTCTGAGCTTCGGCGACGGCGTCCACGCGGATTTCCCGCGGGTGACGAACGACGTGGCCTTCCGCGCCGTCATCCGCCGCTGCGCGGGCTATGCGGGGAACGTGGAGGCGGGAGATATCAACGATTCCATGGGGAACCTGATGTATGTGGGAGAGATCCGCAATCCCGCGAAAGCCTACGGTGGGAGTAGTATGGAGACGCTCGCGCGCGCGCTGCGGCGCGGGGCCGGCATCCTGAAATCCAGGCGCAGGCTGGTCTCCATGGACGACTATATCCAGGAAATCCAGAACTACTCCGACCTGATCGCGCAGGTGAGGGGCATCAGCGGCCTGAACGCGGACGGGAAAGCGGATGAGCAGGCGCTCTGCTTCCTGCTTCTGATGAAGGATTTCTATATAGGCTCCTATTCGTTCCACAATCTCTCCGGTCCGCTGAAAAAGCATCTGCAGGAGGCCTGCGAGCTGACAATCGCGCCGGAGGACCTATACCTTGCGGAGCCTATCTACGCGAAGATCAGCGTGAGTCTCTGGGTGAGGGTCCCGCAGATGGACGACAGCTTTGAGACGCAGAACCTCTTGCGGGAGACGCTGGAGCAGTATCTCAATCCGGTGAGCGGGGATTCCGGCGACGGCTGGCGCATCGGCGCGCTGCCGAAGCGCGCGCAGCTGCTCATGCGGCTGAATATGCTGCGCAGCAAGGCGATTGTCCGCCGCATGGCGGCGACCGTGTCCTGGCAGGACCGCCGCGGCAGCCATGAGGTCGACCTGGAGAATGCTCCGGAGCATCCGTTTTTCGTCTGCAGGAGCGGGGAGCATCAGATCCATGTCATGCTTCAGGATGAACAGTAGGAAGGAGGAAGCGGTATGCTGAACAGCCGGAATCTGGACGATCGGACATACGAAGAGCTGCTGGTGGAAGCTCTCACAAAGATTCCCACCTACTCGGGGGAGTGGACGAATTTCAACGCCTCCGACCCGGGGCTGACGATTCTGGAAAATCTGACGGCTTTCCAGATTCTCCAGCAGAACCATATCAATGAGATCACGCCCGCCGTGCGGCAGAAGCTGCTCGAGCTGGTCGGCTTCCGCGCGCAGAAGGGGCGCTGCGCCCGCGTGTTGCTGGCCGCGGAAAATCAGCGTCAGGAGCTCTCCCTTCCGGCAAACCAGAAGTTTTACCTTGGGGATCTGTGTTTCGAGACGAACCGCGCCCTGCAGCGAAAGCCCTGCCATCTCACGGCGGTGTACGGAAAGCGGGAGGGGCAGTGGTACGACTATTCGCATCTGCTGGACCGCGAGGTGCGGGTGCCCTCCGCCGTATTCGGCGCGCGGCCGGAGGCGGGCGACAGCCTGTGGTTCCTTGCGGACGCCCTGCCGGAGGCGGGCGAGGAGCTGATCTTTCACATCAAGGCCCAGGACAGCCATAAGCGCAATCCCTTCCCCGAGAAGGGCGGCAGTATGTTCGCGGACCTTCGCTGGGAGTGCTATACGGAGGAGGGCTTCGTCCCGCTGCATGTGCGCGACGACACCGGCTGTCTTCTGACGAGCGGCGAGCTGCGGCTGCGGCTCCCCGCGCAGAACGCCTTGCCCTGCCCGGAGGCGCCCGGGAAGCGCTTTGCGCTGCGCGCCGTGCTCACGCGCGCGCAGTACGACGTGGCGCCGCGCCTTTTGTCCGTCAGCGGCTTCCTCTTTGAAGTCTGGCAGAAGGACACGCGGGCGATCTGCTACACCTCGAACCGCACCTCCCGCGTCAGCCTGAAAAGCGGGCTCCTGAAGGAGGGCTATATCACGGTCTTCTGCAAGGAGAAGAAGGGCAGCTCCTACCGGAGGTACACGCGCGCCGGCCTGCGCACGCCCCAGGGCAGATACTTCGACTATGAGGAGGCGCCAGACGGGACGCTTACGTTCATTTTCGATAAGGAGCGTTTTGGCTATGCGCCGGAGAAGCTGAAAAACGCCGTGAAGATCGTGGCCTACAGCGAGGAGATCATGCGCCGCTATTCCCTGGGGGAGGTCCTGGGGATGGACCGCCAGGTGATCCGGCTTCCGGCCGGCCACGTGGTAGCCGAGTCCTTCTGCATCATCGCGAAGCGGACGGACGAGAACGGGGAGGAACTCTACGATTTTGTGCGTCCGAGCCGTTTTGAGGAGGACGATTTAAGCTATTACCTCTATGAGGATTCCGGACAGATCGTCATCGAGGACGCGGGGCCTTTCGTCGGCGCGAGCCTTTATATGGGCGCCTTTGCGGTCACGCGCGGCGAGGAGGGTAATATCCGCGAGGGCAACACGCTGCTCGCGGAGGAGCTGCCGGGCGCGTCGCGCTTCTACAATCCGGGGGCGGGGACGCGCGGTTGCTTCCGGGAAACGCTCGAGCAGGTGAAGCAGCGTTTCCTTGTGGATCTGCAAAGACCCTATACGGCGGTGACCGCCGCCGACTATGAGCGACTCGTGAAGGAGACGCCGCAGCTGTGCATCCACAAGGTAAAGGCCTTTCTGGACGAGGGCAGGAACCTGGTCCGCATCGCGGTGAAACCGGATACCGACGAGGAGTTCCCCGATCTTTCGGAGAATTACCGTGCGGCGATCGAGCGGCAGCTCGAAGAGCGCAGGCTCCTGACGACGCGCATTGAGATCGTCGGGCCGGTCTATACGCAGGTGGACGTGCAGGGGACGGTTTGCGTGAAGCGCCACTTTGAGAACAGCCTGCAGGAAATCGAGGACGCGGTGCGTGAGGCGGTGGACTGCGTCAGCTCGGAGCGCGGCTTCGGCGAGGCGCTGCGCTTTGATGAGATTTTCCACCGAATCGAGGAGCTGGACTGCGTGGCTTATGTCAGTGATCTGTCCCTGCATCCGCGGAATCCGGCGCTCGCGAGACTTCAGGATGCGGATGTGGTTCCAGCGCAGAACTGTCTGTGCAGCGCCGGGGAAATCCGGATCGAGACGCTTACCAGCATAGGATAGAGGAGAAAAGACGATGCCTGACAGAACAATATACAGCATACGGAAAAACCGCTTTGAGAGCGGCTTTCATCCCGGATTTGTCTTAGAGAGTGACGGTACCTTACGTGGTTGCGGGAATGCGGCTTCCCATTGCCTCTGCCTGAAGGCGGTCGACAGCGGGAAAGGAGACTCCGAGTGGGGAAGGCTTACCCTGGATATCCGGCGCCCTGAGGACATGATCTGCTACGTGTATGTGGCGGCACTGAACCAGGACTCCTTTTACCGGGAGGGGCGTCCGACTAGGATCGAGGATTTCCTCTGCAATCCGCGGGAGACGAACAGCATCAAGAAGGAATTTTTCGGGAGAATCGAGGCGCTGCGCTTCGTGAACCGGACGGATATGCTGCTCTACAGCCTGAAGGGCAGGTACCTCTATCTGATGTTGGAGTTTGTCGGGGAGGGCAGCTGTGAGATCGGCGGCCTGCGCATCGACATGCAGGGCGACAATTTTATGAATACCTTCCCGGCGGTCTACCAGGAGCGGGACAGCTTCTTCCACCGCTGGCTCTCGATCTTCTCGAGCCTGTATAACGACTTTGACGAAGAGATCGACCGGCTTGCCGAACGGCTGGATCTCGACACCTGTCCCGTGGAGTACTTGAGCGTCTATGCTTTCTGGCTGGGCGTGGATGTGGGAAATGATTTCCTGGGCGAGGAGATCCTGCGTCCGCTGGTGAAGGAGGCCTACGCGCTGAACCGCATGAAGGGGACGAAGGCGGCGATCGAACGCGTGTCGGAGATCGTACTCGGCGAGAAGGTGCGCGTGTTGGAGCGCAATGTGATGGCGGACTATATCGAGCCGGAGCAGATGGCGGAATTTGAGCGGCTCTACGGAAACAGCGTCCACGACGTGACGATTCTGGTGAACGAGGCTCTGCCCGAACTCACGAAGACCCGGCTTCTGTTTCTTCTGAATCAGTTTAAGCCGGCGCGCGCGAGACTGCACGTCATCAGCGTGCAGCGGGAGGGAGTCCTCGACGATTACGCCTATCTTGATATGGACGTGCAGATTGCCGGGCAGAAGAAAGGAACGCTGGATGAAAAGCAGGTGCTGGACGGCGCCGTCCGGCTGGAAGAATAGACAGAAGAGGAGCAGGAGGAACAAAACAGATGACGATTACAGAGACAAGACAGGCAGATGTGGTACAGTTGAGCGTGGAGGGCAGGGTGGACACCAACACCAGCCCACAGCTGCAAAAGAGTATTCTGCAGGCGTTTCAGAAAGGAAATCAGGTGGTGATCGACCTTCAGAAGGTGGACTATGTATCCAGCTCGGGTCTGCGTGCGCTGTTGATCGGACAGAAGACGGCGAATTCCAAGGGCGGCAGCATGAAGCTGATCAACGTGTGCAGCGGCGTCATGAAGGTGTTTGAAATGACAGGATTTTCCAAGATGCTGACCATAGAACTGATGTCATGATTCGCTTTGAGCATGTGGGAAAGCGTTATGATGACAGCCCCTCGGCGGTGTTTGCGGATTTTAACGAGGCGGTCCGTCCCGGCGAGTTCGTTCTGCTGACCGGGGAGAGCGGCGTGGGAAAAAGTACGCTGTTGCGCCTCATCCTGAAGGAGACGCCCCTGACGGGGGGACGGATCTTCGTAGCCGGGCAGGACATCGACAAAATCGGCGCGAGGGAGCTTCCGCTCTACCGCAGAAAGATCGGGGCGGTCTTTCAGGAGACGCCGCTGATCGCAGAGAAGACGGTCTATGAAAATGTAGAACTGGCCAGACTGATCGCGGGAGGCAGGAAGAAGGACAATCGCGTGGCGCTCGCCTCGCTGTTCCGGCTGCTCGGCATCAGCCATCTGCACCGGAGCTACCCCGCGCAGCTCTCCGGCGGGGAGCGGCAGAGGGTCTGCCTTGCGAGGGCGCTGGCGAATTATCCGTCGCTTCTGCTGGCCGACGAGCCCACGGGAAATCTCTCACCTGCAGAGTCGCGGGAGATCATGGGGCTCTTCAAGCTGATCCACCGGCAGGGGATCACGGTGCTGGCGGCCACCCATGACCGGGAGAACGCGGCGGGGCTGAAATACCGGGAGATTCATCTGGAGGCTCCGGATCAAGGCTGAGCAGAGGGGAGGAGTTTCCCATAATAGATACGGGCATGCCGGATCAGTAGAAGAAGGGAGAATGATATGGAAAGGATGGTAGACCTGAAGCTTCAGGCCACGAACGACAACCTGTATACGGTGCTGGATGCCATAGAGGCGCATCTGACGAAGTGTGGCTGCCCGGCATCCGTGCAGACAGAGATTCTGATAGCGGTGGAGGAACTCTATATCAACATCGCCAGCTATGCCTATGGAGATAAAAAAGGCGAGGCGGCCGTGCAGATGGATGTTATTGGCGATCCGGGGCGCTGCAGGGTAACGCTGGTGGACCACGGTATGCCCTATAATCCTCTGGAGAAGGACGATCCTGACATCACGCTCTCCGCGGAGGAGCGGGGCATCGGCGGCCTTGGTATCTACATGGTAAAGCAGACGATGGACAGTGTCGAGTACCGCTATGAGAACGGCTGCAATATCCTGACGATCGAGAAGAACATCGAATCGGAGGAAGAGATATGAGAGTAACGGACCGGTTGATTGAGGACGCGAAAAAGCGTGCGAGGCAGCCTGAGCCGGAGGATGAGGAGATGGACGAGTACATGGAGCGTGCCTACAGGCCGTATCTCAATGAGACGTGCAGCGTATTCGACCGGGGCGGTCCCGGGGGCATCGACACGGCGAGGAGTGTATTTGACCGGACGGCGGTCTTTCACACGAAGGGCAAAGAGGTGAGATAGGATGGCTACAGGAACGATGTACAGTGAAGCAGATCAGGCGCAGCCGTTTGAAAGCTATGAAGAATACATGGAGTATCTGTTTGGCTGTGTCAACGAGGCAATGGACCGCTACCTGACGCGGCTCAAGCAGGTTTACGCGACAGGGCAGGGCGGCTATAAAAACGTCCTCTACCCGGATCTCGAAATCGCACACGATACCTGCCGCGACAAGCTGAACCAGTTCATGCACCGGCAGACGGAGGCGCAGCCGGAAAATACGGAGGAATCCGATGAGCAGGAATGGGAGGCGGACGATCCGGATCTGCTTGACCTTTTTTCAGACTTTGCGGAGAGCAGCGGCAGCGCCGCGGCGCTTCAGGAGGAAGAGGAGCCGATCGAAGAGATGATCTCCTACATAAACGCGCGGGCAAAGCTTTCGCTCGAGGCGGGGATTTCCCTGCCCTTCCACGATATCTGCAGCCGCCTGGAGTTTGAAAATTTCACAATCTTCTGTCTGGCGGCGAGTATTCTCTCCTCGACGCAGACCGACTATGCGGGTGTCTTCCAGGTGATCAATGAGAACGGCAGCCTCTCCGTGCCGACGATCGAGTCCGCGGCGAAGCTCTACTACGGGGAACACTTCTCGATCACCGGGGCCTACGGCGACATGTCGGTCTGTCTGGAGCAGTTGCTGCCTCTTCTGGACCTGCACGTGCAGGACAGCATGCCTTTCTCGACCGTCGTCTCGCCGGACAAGCGGGTGATCGACTTCCTCTTTGGAAAGCATCCCCTGCGCCTGGATGAGAATTATGTCCGCTTTTTCCAGATGCTCACCGGGGATGAGGAGCTTGACCCTATCATGGCGAACGAGGGCGTGCTCGAGGCCATGGAGATCTCCTATGGCGAGGGCGTGCGCATCTTCTCTTACTACGGGGATGAGGGCAGCGGCAGAAAATTTTTCATCAAGCACTTCTGCGCGCGGCACGGCCTGCGGGCGGTCTCGATCAACTGCAAGAAGCTCTTCGACTATGATTTCTCCTTTGTGGACAAGGCGCTCTGGGCGGTCACGCGCGAGTGCGTCCTGATCGGTGCCTGCTGCTGCCTCGACGACCTGAGCTACCGCGAGGACGAGAAGGAGAAATTCTTCGGCTACATGGACCTGGCCTTCTTGAAGCTCACGCGGCATGGCCTTCTGGTCTTCGCCCTGAGTAAGGAGAAGCTCTCCATGAAGGACATGACGAAGGAGGAGTACACGGAGCTCGAGCTTCCGACGCCCTCTAACCAGGAGCGCGAGGACTGCTGGAACTATTACGCGAAGGGCTACGCGCTCGCCGACGATGTGGAGCTCTCCGAGATGGCGACCAAGTTCCTCTTCACGCCGGGGAAGATCCGCTCCGCGCTCCACCAGGCGAGAAGCTTCGCCACCATGGACAAGGACATCCAGATTCCCCGGGCAACGCTCTTCCGCGGCTGCAACAACCAGATGAGCTCGGAGCTGACGCAGAAGGCGACGAAGGTCAAGGCAAATTTCGGCTTCGAGGATATCGTCATGAACCACGACCAGCGGGAGACGCTCGAGCACGCCATCGACCAGATGACCTTTCGCAAGCAGGTCTACGACAACTGGCATTATACGAAGAAATACCCCTACGGGCGCGGTCTTTCGATCCTGCTCTTCGGCGCACCCGGCACCGGAAAATCCATGTGCGCCCAGGTCATCGCCCACGAGCTGAACCTGGAACTCTACCGCGTGGATCTGTCCAAGGTCATCGATAAGTACGTCGGCGAGACCGAGAAGTCGATCTCAATGATCTTCCGCGAGGCAAAGAAGTGCAACGTCGTCCTTTTCTTCGACGAGTGCGACACCCTCTTCGCCAAGCGCTCCGACGACGGCGGCAGCAACCAGGCCTCGAACAACAATAAGACGGCTCTTCTGCTGCAGGAGGTGGAGGCCTACGACGGCGTCTCCGTGCTGGCGACGAACTACAAGCACAACATTGACCCGGCCTTCTTCCGGCGTATGAAATACATCGTGGAGTTCCAGTTCCCGGACGCGGACACGCGCGAGATGCTCTGGAGGACCACGATCCCGAAGGACACGCCGCTCGGCGAGGACGTGGATATCCGCTTTCTGGCGGAGAAGTTCGAGTTCGTCGGCGGCAACATCAAGAACTGTATCCTCAACGCGGCCTTTCTGGCAGCCGCGGACGGGGATGGGAAGGAAGTCTGTATGAAGCATTATCTGCAGGCGATCCGCTATGAGTTCGTGAAGACAGGCAAGGTTTTCACCAGGTCCGATTTTGAGCCCTATGCCTCGCTGATCGGACTGTAAAGGATACGAAAGGGAAGGCGTAAGATATGGACGCGCAGGAGTGGAGAGAAGCATATTTCCCGGGACTTAGCGGGGAAGCCTTCGGGGACGCGAAGGACGAGTGGCGGCAGTGGAACCGCTTCTTTGACATGCTCTGCGTGTTTCCCGCCATGGAGCAGGCTCCGCCGCGCGGCGAAGTGCGGGAGATCTTTGACACACTGTTTCAGAAGGAGCAGCGCGCGGAGGAGGCGGGGCGGAAGCTGCCGCTGCGCCATTTCCTGCATCCGGAGCGGATGACGCCGGTGGAGATGATCGCCTTCCTCGCAGCGGCAGGCGCGGAGCGGGACAGGAAGTATGAGAGCCTGTTCGCCTCCCTGCAAAAAGAGGGGGAGGTCCGCCCCACGGCCGGTCTGGTTCACAGGCTGTGTGATTTCTTCCTCGGGGAGGAGGAGAACGATCCGGCGATCCTGCTGCGGGAGGAGTCCTTCTTTTCCCGCTATGTGGCGGAGCGCGCGGGAGCAGGAAGGGGCGTTTTCTGTCTCTCACAGCCGATTACGCTCTGCAAAGAAGCCCTGCTGGCCATGTCAGGGGCGTCGATCCCGGCGGGGGAGGCGGAGCCCTTCCTGGAAATCGTGGAAACGGGAGAGCCTCTGCCGGAGTATCTCTGCCATGAGGCCGAGTTCCAGGTGCTGACGGATCTCTATGTGGGACTTTCCATGCCGGGAGAGCAGGGCGTCATCGAGCTGGTGGGGACTCGCGGGACGGGACGCCGCTTCCTGGCGCGCAGACTGGGAAGCCTGGGCGGTCTGGACGTCGTCTGTCTGCGCACGCGCGAGCTTCTGTCGCTCCCGCTGAGGGAAGTGGAGAAAATTCTGAACCGCGCCGCCCGGAAACAGATCTATGAAGGGGCGCTGATTTATCTTGCGGACGCCGATCTTCCGGAAGGAGGGGAGGCGGCCTTCCAGAGGATGCTCTCCTTCCTGCAGGCAAGAGTGAAGATTCTGCTCGCGGGAACGGAGACGCCCTGGCCGGACGAGCTGCGGATACGGGGCGCGCACAGCGTGCTGCCGGTCAGCTATCCCTCCTACCAGGAGCAGAAGCAGTTCTGGCAGGCATTCGCTGCGCAGCAGGAGCTCTCCTTCGGGAAGGACGTCGATCTTGACGAGCTGGTGTCCAAGTATGACATGACCCCGGGTCGCATCCGCTCTGTGGTCACGGGTAGCGCCCTGCGCGCGGGAGCGGGGGAGGATGGGACGGTTGTCCCCCGGGCGCTCCTGGAGGAACAGATCCGCTACAGCTGCGCCGCGAGCTTCGGGGAGCTGGCGACCCGGCTTGAGAGTCCTTTCACCTGGGAGGATCTGCAGCTCTCCGACGAGAGCAGGCGGCTCCTGCAGGAGGCCTGCGACCGCATCCGCTACCGGAGTAAGGTGCATGTGGATTTCGGCTTTGGGAAGAAGCTTCCCTATGGCAAGGGTACTTCCATCGTGCTCTACGGTCCTCCCGGCACGGGCAAGACCATGGCGGCGCAGGTGATGGCGAACGAGCTGGGTCTTGATCTCTACCGCATCGATCTGTCCCAGGTCGGGAGCAAGTACATCGGGGAGACGGAGAAAAATCTGGGCGCGATCTTCGCGGCGGCAAGGTTTTCCAATTCCATCCTGTTTTTTGACGAGGCGGACGCGCTCTTTACCAAAAGGACAGACGTGACTAATTCCAACGACCGCTTCGCCAACTCCCAGACGGCCTATCTTCTGCAGAAAATCGAGGAGTATTCCGGCATGTCGATCCTGGCGACGAATGTGATGCAGAATTTTGACGCGGCCTTCAAACGAAGGATGACCTATATGATACCAATCGAGAAGCCGGACGAGGCGGCGAGGCTCTCGCTCTGGGAAAAGGCTTTCCCCAAAGAGACGCCGCTGGAAGAGGACGTGGATTTCCGGATCTACGCGAAGGTGGCGGATCTCACCGGCAGCTCCATAAAATCCGCCGCGCTCACGGCGGCCTACCGGGCCGCGGCGGAGCAGCGCAGCATTACGAACGACGATCTCGTCCGGGCTGTGGAGATGGAGTACCGGCGGACCGGAAGGACGGGGATCGGCAATGAACTCTACGGCGCGCTCTACGCGCGGAACGCAGGGGCGCAGATGAGCCGCGTTTCCCAGGAGCAGACGGGAGGCGCGACATGAAGATCGGAGTGCTGCCGCCCGGCGATCCGGGAGTTTTCCGGTCGCTGCTTTTGGAGGAGGCGGCACGTGCCCTTACAGCGGGAGTACCGCTCACGGCGCTCGCGGCGACGGAGGGCGATGTGGCGGTCGGGGCGCTGGCGGGATATCTGGAGGACGACTGGTTCCGTATTCAGTCTCTCTACGTCGCCCCGCAGTACCGGCGCGGAGGCGCCGGGCGCCAGCTCCTCACGGCGCTGGAGACGGTCCTGCCGGATCGCTGCGCGGGACTTGTGGTCCGCTTTACCGTCACTCAGGAGGAGCATGAGGAGCTCTGCGCGTTCCTTACCGCCATGGGTTTCGCGGACGAGACGGAGGGCGAACAGAATCTTTATATGACCACGTTATCCCGGCTGGCGGAGCTTCCCTTCTTCGGGAAGGGGAGGTCCGACGCAAGGCTCCGGAGCTTTGCGACGCTGGACGCCCTTACCCTCCGCATCGTCAGCCGCAGAGCCATGCTGGACGGCGCGCCGCTGCCGGAGGGAGGACTGGCCTCTCCCGGTGTGGAGCGGGATATCAGCACCGCCCTTGTGCGGAACGGGACGCTCCTGGCCTACGCGGTCTTCGACCGCTCCTGCCTTCACCGGCTCACGCTGGCGGCTCTCTTCGAGGAGGAAGGCTCCGGGGACATTCCTCTTTTATTGCGGGAATCCTTTGTGCGGGCGAGAGAGCTGTATCCACCGGAGGAGGAGATCGTGTTTCAGGCGATAGATGATAATGTTTTAAAACTGATCCGGGAGTTTGTGCCGGAGGCGAAGATCGTCTCCCGGGCATACAGGAAAGGAGAGGAAAGACATGGGACTATTTGAACGAATAAGAAAACGGTCGAATCGACAGCAAAGCGTTGAACAGGGCTTCCGGACGATGCGGGGGACAGCCGTGTCCCAGGGGCTGGCTGTGGACCCGGAACCGACGCCTGCACAGGAGCAGAATACGCAGACGGAAGCCAACGGGGCGCTGCTGCAGACAGCGGCCGCCCGTCTCCCTCAGGCGCAGGCCGGGAGCGCCGCCGCCGGCAGCCCTGTCCAGGATCAGGAGACGACGCAGAAAACCTATAAGCAGCGCAGGGAGGATCGGAAACGGGATAAGCTTGCGCAGCAGTTCAATCCGGATGCCGATCATGTCTCCTACAATATGATGGAGCAGCTCACCAATCTGGATGCTGAGAGAAAAAATTCCATGACCGCAGACCGTACAAACAGGGCGGTAGCTGCGCGTGTGGACACCCGCGTACTGCATGCGTTCACGCAGGGGTACCGCACGGACAAAAAGGGCGAAGTGCTCGCGGAAGATCAGGGCAGGAAGGATGCGGACGACGCATTCCTCGAGGATTACATTTCCGGGGATGTCGAGCGGAGATGGCCGCACCTGGAGCGTATGACCCGGGAAATCCTGAATGCGGATATCACGCAGGGTATGGTGTCGGAGGCCTATCTGGAGAAGCACATGGGAGAGGCCTGGGCAATCGGGGACAAGATGACATACTATGAGAACGTCATGAAGGATCCCATCAATAAGCCCTTTTTTGACGCCATGCCCCAGTACCAGCTGGAGCTGGTCAGAGAAAAGCTTAACAATCTGATGGCGTCATTTTCCCTTTCGTTGAATTCGAAAGCCTTCATGAAAGGCTTTGCTATGGACAAGCGTACCTATTATGCAAAAACCAATGCTGAGATGGCCAGGGAGCAGGAGAGCTTCACTTCCGCGGCTTTTACACAGAGCCTCGCGCAGTTCCAGCAGGCGGAGGAGGAGATTTACGACAGGGATGCGGAGCGGGAGATCGGCAGGCTGATCTCCGAGACGGAGCCGGGCGCCGCAGAGGAAGCCCCGCAGGAGCAGGCTGAGGCGGAGGGCGCCGCTGCGGGCGCTCCTGCCGCGGCACAGACCGATGAGTATACCGTGGAGTTTCGGAAAGCCGTTGATGAGAAACCGGCGGTATATGAGGAGTATAAAACGATGCTGGATAATCTCGCCGCGAAGAGATCGCAGATCGGAGCTTCCTGGAAGTCCATGCGACAGAAAGCCGCTGCGGCGCAGACGCTGTGCGCGATGTATGAGGACGCTTCCAGTCCGCAGGAAATCCGGAGGAGAGAAAAGGCGATCGAGAAGGGCGAGGCCTATGAGGCGGAAGCCGGGCGGCTGGCTGGCGAGCTGGCGGCCTGCACCAATGCGATGGACTTCTTCCTGAAGGACACGCCTCTGTCCGAGGCTGGCAGGGCAATACTCACCGACAGCGGCTACGTCAGGGAACTCGCGAAAAAGCGATTTACCGGGCAGGGCGGAATTGTAGAGGAGTCCGACGTCGCATATCGCAATGCGATCAGGGACGGAAAAACCATTGGTGAAACGCGTGCTGCGGCGCTGGTCAAGCTGCAGCTCCGCCAGAGCAAGGAAGAGGGAGCGAAACTGAATTCTCTCATTATTGGGGATCGCTTCTCCGGACTTTCCGGACAGTATGTAGAATATTTTCACGAGCTGGAAAGAAACGGCGTGAAGATGTCGGACGTGCAGGCGGGGATGGAAAAACGAACGTACAGCAAAACCAGTGCGGCCAGCTACGTAACCGGGGAAGGCGTGGATGCGATCACCGCTCATATGATGGAAATGTTCCTGGAGTATCTGACAAGCCCGGAGAGTATCCAGTATTTCCGGGAGATGCTGCCCAATGTGAAGGACGCCGCCGTATTCGGCGGCAATATCGACGGCGCGGTCGCCTTCCTCGCACAGATACTGGTGAACAAATTCGGCGGAAACCACGCGCCCATATTTGATGAAACGCAGAAAAAAGCTTACAACGAAAACGACGCCGTGTTTAAGGTCGCCATGGAGGCCTGCCGTACGCTGGCGTGCATCAGCGGCATGCCGGGGGTGATCTCGCAGGAAAATGAAGCTCAGCTGCCGGCCACGATTAAGGCGATTCTGGACGAGTACCGCGCGGGCCTGGAGACCGTGATGAGAGGGCTGGGATACAGGACATGATGCAGATTGGCGTACTGCCGCCGGGTGATCCCGGCGTGTTCCGGAGTCTCCTGCTTCCCGAGGCGGCGCGGGCGCTGGAGGAAGGGCAGGCTGTGACGGCCCTGGGCCTTACGGAGGGCGATGTGGCGGTCGGGGCGCTGGCGGGAGATCTGGAAGACGGTTTTTTCCAGATCCGCTCCCTCTATGTCGCGCCGGACTACCGGCGGCGTGGAGGCGGCAGGCTCCTGGTCGGGACGCTTGAGAAGCTGCTTGCGGAGACGCGCACGGGCATGATGATTCACTTTACCGTGACGCGTCAGGAGCATGAGACGCTCTTTCCCTTCCTCGGGGCGCTGGGCTTCCGGGATGAGACCAATGAAACGGAAAATATCTATGTGACGACGCTCGGAGAGCTGGGAAAGGCCGCGCACCTTTCCGGCGCGAAGGAGTCGGGCGTCTCCTTTGCCGAGCTCGACGAGGGGCTGCTGCGGCAGGCGGAGCTGGTAGCGAGAGCAGGCGGATCGCCGCGGCCGGAGGGCGGTGTTGATGGCCCGTACGTGGAGCGCAGGATCAGCATGGCGATTGTGAGGGAGAACCGGATCGCGGCCTACGCGATCTTCGACCGCTCCTGCCTTGGCAGCCTGACCCTCTCCTCCACCTGGTCCGGCAGCGTCGGTCCCGCGGCAGTGTTCAGCATGGTGCGCTCCGCATTCGGCAGGGCGAGTCGGCTCTTCCCACCGGAGGAGAAGATCGTGATCCAGTCCGTGGACCGGCTCACGGCGGCGCTGATCCGGGCCATGGCGCCGCAGGCAAGGATGATTTCTCATACGTGGATGAAGTGATACGCAGGGTCAGAAGGGCATATAGCCTTCTAAGAAGGAGGCGAAAGATGTCAGGGAATATCTGCTTTACGCGGATTGGAGTGAAGCAGAAACCTGTGGCCTGCTGTTCTGAATAGTTACGAATAGATAAATGAAAAGGAGTACCATATGGAGACGGGTTAGATCGGACAGGATAATTTAGACAGTTTTTGCAGTCTTCTGCTGCCGGAGGCTGCTGCGGCGCTGGAAAAGGGAGAACCGCTGAGCGCACTGGGACTGACGTGCGAGGGTACGGCCTGCGGCGCGGCGGCGGCCTGGCTTGCAGGGGAGACGATGGAGATACGATCCTTCTATATTGCGCCGGATTATCGCCGGCGCGGCGGAGGCAGGCTGCTGATGGAGACCCTTCTCCACTTTGCGGCAGGACATGGCGCCACGCTGGAGTTCAGCTACACCAGGACCACGTCGGAGCATGATACGATCCCGCCCTTCCTTGAGGAGCTGGGATTCGCGCGGATCGATACGGCAGAGACGCTCTACGCGCTGACGGTAGGAGAGCTGAGGGAGAGCCCCTTTTTTAAGGAGACGACGCAGGAGGGCTCTGCCGCGCTACCCTTTGAGGAGGTTCCGGTGCGTGCGCTGGAGCGGGCCTACAGGGAGGAAGCCGTGCTGGACGAGGATTATCTCGAACATGGCCTGACCGGACCGGAGGTGGACGCGCAGACAAGCGTGGCGGTACTGGCTGGCAGAGAGGTTCGTTCCTTCATGGCCTTCACCTCAGCGGGAGCGGACAGTCTCTCCCTCGCCTGGGTGAAGGGAGGGGAGCCGAAGGATCTGCCGCTGATGTTTCGCGCGGCCTTCGCCCGCATCTGCGAGAAATATCCGCCGGAGGCTTCCTTTACCGTGCAGGCGGTCAACCCGTCCGCGGCGGCGCTGATCCGGGCGGTCCTGCCGGCGGCGGTTCCCATCTCGTATACCTGGGTCAGAGAAAGCCTGCCCGTAAGAGAGCAGAAGGAGGAGTGACGATGTGCTACAATGAGCAGATAGAGAAGACGAAAAACGCGGACCCGATCAGCATACAGATGCAGCGGCAGACGCAGAAGACGAACGCTTCGGCAGCGCCGGGGGCGGGCGCACCGCCAGCGGAGAATATCGAGGAGCAGCGCCAGCTCGAGGAAAACGTGACGCTCACCCAGGAGATCCGGCAGGAGCTTCCCCCCGCGCAGGCAGTGCGGACAGCCCCGGGTATTCCCATCCAGGCGCAGGAGCCCGCGAAAAAGAGCTTTAAGGAGCGCCGACGGGACAGGAAGAAGGCGAAAGCCGCCAGAGAGGCGGGCTGCCCCGTGGGAAGCGCGGCCTCCTACGACATGCTTACCGCGCTGAAGAGCAGCCACGACGACAGGATGAATTCCTATGAGCCGCGTAAGAAGCAGGTCGCCGACAGCAAGGCGGACTGGCGCATCCTGTTTGCATTTACCAAAGGTTACAAGGTGAAGGGCAAGGATAAACGCCCTGCCACGCCGCAGGACGCCGAAAATAAGCTGCGTGACGACAAGTTTTACGAGGACTACTGCTCCAACGATATCAAGCGCAGAAGACCGCATCTGGAAGAGATGGTCAATGAGCTGCTCAGCCATGAATATTCGCCGGAAATGTTCACGGAGCAGTATATGCGCGAACATATGCGTGAGATGGGAGAGCTTGGGGACCGGATGCTCTGCATGAATAATGTGATGAAGGACCCGATCAACGCGCCCTTTTTCCGCACGCTGGACCCGTATCGGGCGCAGGCGCTGGACGAAAGCTTCAAGCTCTTCGTCAAATATCATGGGGCTATGATCCAGATCACGGCGAAGTATGGGGTGGATCTCAATCAGAACAGGTACTATGATGCGGACAAAGCGCCTGCCATCGAGATGGGGGAGATGCTGGCGGAAACCAACAAGCAGGAATTTGACGCTGGAATCAGCGAGCACGAGCAGACGATGAGCCGCCTTAAAGAGGAGCAGAAGACGCGGGTGGAAAATTCCGCGAAGAGCTATGCGCAGCGGATGGACGCGGGCAGAGCGCTCCTTGACCGCCTGAAAGAGGACCCCAGGCTGGGACTACAGAAGGGGGAGGAGGCCAGTCAGTTCTTCTCCCGCAGCCATGTGTTTCTCCAGATGGGCGATGAGTTTTACGAACAGAATCTGGAGAAGATGAAAATGTTTATGGATGTCTATCGGCTGGGAAATAATAAACCATCCGAGGAACTCTACAATCGTGTGCGCGACCTCGCCGCGCCCCGTCTGGAACGCATCATGAACTGTGATGTGGACGAGCTGGCGGAGCTCACCGACGAGGAGCTCCTGGTGCGAACGGCGGAGATTGATGAACTCTTTCTCGATAATATGTTCCTCTCCGACCTGCTGAAGCTGCGGAACCCTGACATGGACAACGTGAATCTGGGGGGAGGACAGACGCTTCAGAATCCCACGCTGAAGGATGAGCTGATCGAATACAGAAACGAGGAGTATTCCTATAAGCAGATGATGCTGCGGGGACTTCACGAACGCGCCCGGGTGGCCGCGGCCCGCCAGGCTTTGAAGGATGGAGTGAAGGAGCCGGAGAAGATGTTCTCCCGGGGAGAGCATGAGAGAGGTCTTGTAAGTGATGTGGATGAATGGGCAGGGAAGCGTCTGGACATTTCTGAAAGGGCAATACAGAATGCCCGCCGACAGAGGGCGGCGAAGCTGACGCCGGGAACGCAGGCCTATCGGGATACAATTCAGGAAAGAACGACCAAAATCGGGACCAGCAATCAGATCAGATATGCGGGCAGTCCGCTGCTGCGCGCGCTGGATGAAGTGTGGAAGGCAGATACAGACGAGGCGAAGCAGATCAGAGAGAGAGTGCAGCGTAGAAATTATTATTCTCTGCAGTGCAGCGAGGCGGAGCTCAAGGCACGGGGAATCGAGCATAAGGAAATTGGGGAACCGCTGTTCCGTGAGCTTACTGCTTTCTTTGGACTGGAGGCCGCTGAAAAGCTGCTGACTCCGGAAAAGGCGGTCGCCATGCTGAAGGATCTGGGAGCCGGAGCCGGGATGCACAAGGGGAAATGGACGGAGGACTACATAGAGAACAGGAAGATGCTGAGCAGGGAGAGGGAAGGGACCCCGGAGGAAGAGCTGAAGCCCGCTGCCGAGCAGAATGCGCGCGGTGTGGCGGCTTTTCGCGAGGTGATCCGGGTGCAGTATGATATGCTTACCCGCAAGTACGGGAACGCGATCGAGAGTATGCCCCTGGAGGTGATCGTGCAGAACCAGGTGCAGATTCACAGGGATTTTATGGAGAACCAGGTGGCGCTGAATATGCTCAGCAAATATCCGGATTTTCTCAATTCCGACGATCCCGAGGATCAGCTCCTTTTTCACCGGCTCCAGTATTATACCTTTATGGGTGCGATGCTGGACGGAGCCGTCAACTTTTCCGTGAACCCGGCTTTCAGGAGCGAGGAAGAGGTGCGGGAAGCGCTGAAGATGTATATGGCAACCGGGCAGCAGCAGTCCTTTGTCAGGGAGTCGGAAAGCTGGCTCCTGGCAAACGACAAGGCGTTTCAGCATGGGACTGACTGGGGACAGGGCGTGAATGTCCCGGGAGAGAACGCGGGCGCATAGGCGACGAAAGAGGAGATGGACCGGAAGATGGGCAAAAACCGATGGGAGCAGGAGGCGGAGCAGTTCCGGAAGGACTGCGAGCGGGCCGGGGAGCTGAGCCAGGAAAACCTGCAAAAGCTGATGCGGGACAATCAGGATACGGAGTACGGAAGGGCGCATCATTTCGCCGAGGTAGAGACGGCAGAAGATTACCGGCGTCTGGTGCCGCTCACAGATTATTCCGATTATGCGGTATCTGTGGAGCGGATGAGAGCAGGTGAGGGCAATGTCCTAACTGCCTGTCCGATTCAGCATTTTGTCATGACCTCCGGCAGCACCGGCTATCAGAAGTGGATACCGCTCACGGACGAGGCTTTGTCGCGCGCGCTCATTCCCCTGTGGTATGCCTGCCACGGCAAGACGCCGGGGATCGACGCGGGACGGCATCTGGTTCTGAGTGTTTTCAGGATCGACCCTGCGAAGCCGGAGCCGGAGACGCTCCTCTCCTGCGCGCTGTACCGCGCACTGCATAAACAGTGGACAAAAGACTTTCATCGGCGTATTCTGGGAGGGGAGGAGCTTCTTTTCTCAAGAGAGATTAGCGACATTCCGTATGTAAAGCTCTGGATCGCACTCTCCTCTCCGGATATGACGGGTATCCAGGCAATTTTCCTGTATGACGCCCTTCTTTTCTTCCGCTATTTTGAGGAACACTGGGAGAACGTGCTTTTTGAAGTACAGAATCGTTGTATTCCGGAGAATCTTCACATCGGGGCAAAAGAACGCCACACGCTTCTTGCGCTGCCGTCCCCCGATGATGCGTGGTTTTCTCATGTCCGCAGGGAGTGTAGAGCCGGATTTTCAGGGATCATGAAACGCATCTGGCCGGACTTTCAGTGGATCAGCGGGATCGGCGACAGCGCATTCGCTGTTCAGGAGAAGCTGCTGAGGGATTATCTGGGCGAGACTCCGATCCATTATTTTTCCTACACCTCATCGGAGTGCTTCATCGGGATCGCCATGGAGCCGGATCGTCGGGAGTATGTGATGATTCCCCAGTCCGGATATTTCGAGTTTTTACCTGCCGATGATGAGAACGCGCAGCCGAGGACACTTTCGGAGCTTGATATCGGGGAGAAATATGAACTCATTGTGACAAATTTTTCGGGACTGTACCGCTACCGTCTCGGCGACGTCGTAGAGGTGAGCGGATTCTGCGGGCAGTCGCCGGTCATAAGGGTCTGCGGCAGGAAAAATCAGGCGATCAATGTAGCCGGTGAAAAGACGGACATGCGGCTGCTCTCGCGGGCAATGGAGGAGTTCAGGGCACGATCAGGACTCCGTATCAGCGAATACAGCGTCTGTGACGACAAGACGCTGCTGCCGGGAAGATATCAGTGCTTTATTGAGACGGCCGGTGAAGATTCCGCATATGGACGCAGGAACGTGTCCGGTTACGGCGGATTGCTGGATGAGATCCTTCGTGAGCTGAGTGAGGATTACCGGGATCTGCGGGGGATCGGCATGATCGGCAAAGCGCAGGTGTACCGGGTGGAACAGGGAACGCATCTCGCTTGCAGGCGGCGTTTTCAGAAGAAAGAAGCGCACAGCAAGCCGCTGCAGTACCTGTCAGATCCGGAGGTCATCGCGTATATGAGGGAAAGGACGTTGTAGACAATGCATTCTGATCAGAACATGCTGAAAAGGATTTATTATAAGG
>JAJQBC010000110.1 GCA_021203465.1 Lachnospiraceae bacterium
GCCTGCGCATCAGCGGCGACAGCATGATGCCTACTTACACAGACAACCAGATTGTGTGGGTAGAGCAATGCGAGGAGCTTAATCCTGGAGAAGTCGGCATCTTCGTATACGACGGTAACGGCTATATCAAGGAATACAAGGAAGTCATGCCCGACAAGGATGAGCTTGATAACTATCTGGTCAACGGCGTGGTGCATCCAAAGGTTCTCCTGATTTCCCACAATGCGGATTACAAGCCTATCGAGGTCAACCCAGAATTCGGATTCCAGATCGTCGGCCGCGTCCTTAACTGACGCACGGGGTGTTATATAGATGATGAACAAAAAGAAAAGTCCGGCCGTGGCGGAGTACAAACCTCCAGATGCCGGACGTGAGAATACATACAGCTATGATGCTGAATACATAGAATTTACTGATTACTGCCAGAAGGCATATAAAAAGACGAAGGAAATGTTGATAGCCGCCGACTGCCGGACTGCTGCAAGGCGGCTGAGAAAATATCTGAACCAGTTCAACACAGGCCCGCTCGCCATGCGCCAGATTGGGGTTGACTGGATCGGCGTCATGGATTCGCTCCTGGAGTTATACTGCAGGGATGCCATCCTGAACCAGATAAAGAACACACGGGCAAGCGACCGCGGCAAGTGGACAAAGGAACTGCTCGATCAGAAAATTGAAGCCTGTCATCTGGATGATACCGAGAGGAATGAAATCTACGAGGCGGCGGGGATTGTATGGTCGGAGTGCTCCTATAAAATAACGCAGTTCACACCACAGGATACCGAAGTGGAGCTACTCTCGAAGCCTGTCAGTAAAATGGTTGTGTCAAGTTAGCGAGGTGATTTATAATGATCTGCCACTGTGACGCCTGCAACTATACGTTTGAGTCCTCTGTCCTCCGCACCAAATACGAAGTGCCGACCAGATGCCCCGACTGCGGAAAGAAAACTGTCGGGAAACATGTGCCGGCAGTGAGGACGGCTACTGAGGAAGAAATTGCAGATTATTGGAAAATACAAAAAGAGATTATGGAAGAAATAAGTGGTCAGCTTGTCACGGCTGACGATGAATCTACGGAGAGATATAATGGACAGAATAACATCAATACGCTTAGACGATGCGTTTGAAAAGAAGAAAGACGAAAATCTAAGAAAACGCTACCTTCTCTATCTTTTCCCAGATGTTCTTGAAGCAAGAACACAGCCAGGTAAGAAAGGCAGATTCATATGCCCCAAACAGGGCATTACTATAAAGGATGAGCCAAAGGTCATTGATGAACACCTCGAATGCTCAAATGAAGAAAAACCTCCACACGAGTTGATTATAGACCGTAAGTTTCCAATGAGCCACCAACTTTTCCGTGGTGAAGAGGAGTTGCTGCCAGAATTCGCAGGGTGCGCCGTCAATCAGAAGCATGTATTTGATAGCGACTTTATTATGATGAGCCTTATCGCGGACCATTTGAAATATCTCAATAGACAGCCGGACAGCCCATTTCGAGACTGTTCCGATGTGGAGTATTCGAAAATTGGTAAGGCTTCGCTATTGGAGGACTTGCTTGGCGTGCATTTATTTGAATATGAAATGATAGCCACAGTCTGGCGGCCGAGGAAAGAATATATAGACACACTCTTCTTCGGCATCGTTGGAGAAGTTGACCCAGATGCCTGGTTACAGGTTTGAACACAGGGGCGCATAACCGGCGCATAATTATTCGCCCTTACATACACACTGCTATTATCGAGGGAGGTGACCACACAATGCATCCGAAGGCTCAAGCATTACATCCGCGCACGACAAAAATATATGTGAAGGTCGCTTCCGAAACAGATAACACCGGATATGTCGTACCAAAATCAATCACATGGACAGATGGCAAAAAATATACGATTGACGCTGTGAAAGACTTCCGGCCGGCCGACACTGTTGGCTCCGGACTTTCCGGCGACTGTTACACTGTGGTCATCAAAGGCCAGATGAAGCACCTGTTCTACGAACAGATGGACCGCCGGTTCAACGGACGCTACGGCAGGTGGTTCGTGGAAGTACAGGAATAGAGAAATTCAGAAAAATGAGAATTCTAAGAGGAAGGAGGAACCGAGCAGATGCCAACCAGTGACAAGATGCCAACCAGTGACAAGATGTCCACAGGTCAAAACAATCGCAGCACCAAAACTTACTTAGCAATCGATTTAAAGTCGTATTTCGCCAGCTGTGAAGCCGCAGATCGCCACTTGGACCCGCTCACAACGAACCTTGTTGTGGCAGACGAGACACGCACCGAGAAAACCATCTGCCTTGCCGTCTCCCCTTCCCTGAAAGCATACGATCTCCCCGGCAGAGCGCGGCTGTTTGAAGTAATCCAGGCTGTGGAAAAGGTCAATGCGCAACGGCTCACTACTCTGCGCCGTACCACGCACAACCCGGATGCCACATTTACTTCCTCCTCATTTGACGCGGAGACACTTGCAGCAGACCCGTTTGCGAAGCTGTCATATATCACAGCCCCGCCCCGCATGAAAAGGTATGTGGAAACCTCCGCGACCATTTATTCCATCTACTTGAAATACGTTGCACCGGAGGACATATTCGCATATAGTATTGACGAGGTGTTCATCGACGCCACAGCTTACCTGAACACATATAAAATGACCGCCCACGAGCTATGCATGACGATGATCCGAGAAGTCCTCTACACCACCGGCATCACGGCCACAGGCGGCATCGGGAGCAACCTATACCTCGCCAAGGTCGCCATGGATATTGTGGCGAAGCACGTCCCTGCCGACAAGGACGGTGTTCGTATTGCTGAACTGGACGAGTACAGTTACCGCGCCAAGCTGTGGAACCACAAGCCCCTCACGGACTTCTGGCGCTGCGGATCAGCCACGGCCAGGAAGCTCGAAAAGAACTATATGTACACGATGGGGGATGTGGCAAGGAGGAGCCTATATAATCCGGAGTGGTTTTATAAGACCTTCGGCATCGATGCCGAAATCCTCATCGACCATGCGTGGGGACTTGAGCCGGTCACTATGAGCCACATCAAGAACTACAAGAACGACTCCCACAGCATCTCCGAGGGACAGGTGCTTTCCGAACCGTATGACTACACCAAGGCAAAAGTCATCGTCCGAGAGATGGCGGATAACGTAACCATGCAGCTGATTGAGAAAGAACTGGTCGCGGAAGGGATAACACTGGACATCGGCTACGACAGGGAAAACTGTGATAAGGGCAACTACAGAGGAGATGTAAAGTCCGACCACTACGGCCGACTAGTTCCGAAACCTGCGCACGGCAGTTACCGCTTCTCCTCTCCCACCAACCTCGGCAGTTCCATCATCGATGCCGCTGTGTCCGTCTTTGAACGTATTGCCGATCCAAACCTCACCGTGCGGCGCATCACGATCGCCGCGACGAACGTGACCGAGGACACAGGTGAGTTTCAGGTTGACCTGTTCACTGACGTGGAGAAGCAGGAAAAAGAGAAACGGCTGCAGGCGGCAATGGTGGAGATCAAGCGGCGGTTTGGAAAGAACGCTGTTTTAAAGGGCACCAACTTCGAGGAAGGTGCAACCGGGCGTGAGCGGAATAAGAGCATCGGCGGGCATCGGAGTGGAGAATAGGGTGTGTACGAGATAGCCACAGTGCAGGAAGTAAGGAGGACTGGTTGCGATGACCACAGCAGAAGAAACCTATAAAGATATCATCAATCTGTCCTGGCGCGAGGAAGTCCTGAAGTCCACACCGTCCTTCTTCATCAAGCACCCACAGATGACTTTAGAGAACCGTGCTAAAATATTCGCTCCCTTCGCTGCTCTCCGTGGGCATTCAGACCGGCTCTCCGAAGAGACAGGAAAACTGCTCCGCTGCAATCGAACGGAGCTGTCCGAGGAAGAAGCGGCGGTTTTGTCGGATAAATTGCTCCAAGTGAAAAAGGGTATGGAAGTAACTGTGCTTTACTTCGATCCGGATTCAGAGAACAGCAGCGTCGGCTATGACATCTCCTTGACCGGTACCGTGGCCGAGATTGATGCCGTGTATAGAACAATTAAGATAAACACAGGCGAGAGCAACGATAAAGGTGAAATCGTGAAAACGGTCAAATTCGATGACCTGCTCGATGTCTGTCATGGCTCTTGTATATTGTCAAAATAAGCCGCCTATAGATGTCTATAATCGTCAAAACAAACCGCCGATTATCATTATTTTGTAATTAAGTAATATTATCCCTTTATCTAAAAAGTGGCGGTCGATTTTGACAGTCTATATTTCTCACTTTATAGTTGAATACAATAAGCTTCATGTTTTTCAGTTTCTCTTTATCTTTTTCTTATTGTTCTTCCTTACTAGAACTTATTTTAGAGTCCAATGGGATCTTCTAACGCTGATTTTATATTCTGTGCAGCTACGTTCGCATCTGAACCATCAAATGTAAACTCAACTGTGTCCCCTTGTTTGAAGCAACCTGTTATTAACAGCATAAGGCTCTTCGCACTTTTTGGTGACGAACCGGGTTTAGCTACAGAGATAGAGCACTCATACTTTGCGGCTTCATGAGCAAGAAGAGCTAGTGCTGTATCATGGTCTCTCTTTCCTGTGATTTTGTAAGTAAAACTTTCTTTCATTATCTTCTTTTTCTCTCATTCTGGCTTTATTTTCATGGTTTTTATTCTATAATCAACGGCACTTTTGCTTTTTCTGTTGGATACTCATCAAGTTATACAATCTGCTCTCTACCGTCGTTCGCATCATTTGTATCGCGGTTTATCACACATATCACACTTTGAATCTTTTACATTGCGTTTCTTATTGCTCCTATCGCCTGCGTTATTCGCAGAAACGTAGCAACAACAGTATAAAGTAAATGCGCCACCAAGACATATTGCTCCCAAAAGAACTCCTCCAAGGACTCTTAGGACTCCTATCGCCATCAATATATACGACGTTATCACTTTCCCTTAGAAATTTTGCCATCTTTCATATAGCATAATTGTTATTTCTATCGCATATAGTATTTTTTATTTTATAGTTAAACGCAGCAGTGCTTGCTTTAGTTGGCTGTGGCATTTGTCACTTTTGTCGAGCGGTGACACTGGGCAAGCTGCGTAACAAGCGGTACAGCCACAGCAATCGGCTCTGTGGTTATAAAGTTCCGGCAGGTCCTTCTCACATTTCTTCCCTTTACTTTGTGCTTTCCCGTTACTTCCTATCACCACATTCATATACCTTGTGCTGTCATGAGGTGTGTAGGTATTTGTGGTAATCTCGTAGTTCTCATCAGGATTGGGTTGGGAGGTTGTCGGGTAAAAATCATTTCTTAAAAACAAAATACCCAGATTTACGTGTTCCATCACGTTCAATCGTGCCATTTTCTATCATATTAGAAACATACCGCTGAATTGTTGCCCGACTTCGACCAGATTTTTCTGCTAACTCAGCCATTGTTATCCCTTCATTTTCTTTAATAAGATTTAAGACAGCAGTTTGACCGTTTCCAATCAGCTCCTGTTCTGGCTGCTTGTTCCTCTTTGATTTCTTAATAACCTCATTTACAATGGCGATCTGACTCGGATTCTTTCTTCTGGAAACACCTTTAAAAAACTGTTCAACTTTGTCACAGATAAGATCGAGATATTCCTGCTCTTCCTCATAAAGAGATTTTCCCACCTCATCTGATTCGTTTAAGATTCTCTTCTGGCGCAACAACCAATAATTGATTACCTCTATCTTTCTATCCAGTGAATAAAGTGAATCATCGATTACAAGAACCATTGATTTCGATGCCCAATCCTCCTGCGAGACAAGATAAGCCATCTCAAGCATACAATTAAGGGATTTTACATATTCTGATGTCAACACGATAATCACATTATCACAGTTTGCTATCCCTGCCATGAAATCATACATATCATCATTGGCAATCAGCTGTGACTTATCTCGCTTAACATCAAATTCATCTTTTAATTGTGTTTCCAACTCATCTGCGTAAGTATTGCCGTCTTTCCAGCAATACGAGATGAAAAGCGTCTGCTTATTCATGGTTCGTATTCTCCTCTGTTGCTATCAGCCATTTTGGGGTTGATCCGCTTTACAAATCGTTATACAGATCCTCCGCGTACACGCCAGTCTCAATCAGATTTCTTATGCTCTCAACCACAGCAACCTTATCCTCCTGGTAGGTAACTCCGAACCACTTGTCATTCGTCTCCAGGACTTTCACAGTAACCTTTCCATCCCGGAGCAAGCCACCAATGTGTGTCGGCAGTAAATACTCTGCTTTTAGAGGATTGGCCGGAACTGTGGTCTTGAAGAAATCCGTGAAGCCCTCTTCCAGCACTCCCATATACCAAGGATCAGAACCTTCTTTCGCCGGGAAGCCCCAGAAGTTCATAGACACATAACTTTCTGGGTCAAGTTCCACTCCATCAGCTTCTGCACCGACTGCCCCAGTATTCTCTTCCACAGTTTTCACAATATTACTGGTCTCCACCACATCAATCACATGTGTATGCCCTTCAGCCACTTTGCAAACACCTCTTGTGACGCCACCGTGATCGGACAATGTGTTCTTCAAAATGAAGCCAGCCATAGCGATTGCGTTCTCTGCGTGGTCAAGTATCAGCCAGTCATGCATGACTTTGAATGCGGCTTTTCCGTAATAGTCGTCTGCATTGATAACGGCGAACGACTCGTGGATCAGAGACTTCGCAGAAAGAACGGCTTGTCCGGTTCCCCAGGGCTTGGTTCTGTCTGCCGGGAGTTCCCCTGGTATGTCTTGAAGCGTCTGGGAAGCGTAAGCCACCTCAATATTTAGCTTTCCGCATATCTCTTCCACCCGGTCACCGATGCGTTCTTTAAAATCAGATTCGATATCCGGACGGATGACAAATACAATCTTATTGAACCCGGCTTTGATTGCATCGTGGATGGAAAAGTCCATGATGATTTCATCATTCAACCCCACAGGCTCTAATTGTTTGATTCCTGCTCCAAATCGGCTGCCTATGCCGGCCGCCATGATAAGTAGTGTTGTTGGTTTCATAACTCATTGTCCTTTATTTTTTTATTCACAAGAACTTTGTGCAATAATTACATTAAGGCCGGAAAATTTAACATCAGTGGCGCCTTCATAATAGTGTCATCTTACTTATATCTTTTTATCAATTCTTTTGCTAAAAGCACTGTGACCATTTCCCTGTTATATCGACTCGCCTCGATGCACTGAATTTCCTGTAATTCTGGATACCTTTCTTTGAACTGATCCACCGTCACATTATATAAGAGTGGAAGTATAATCTTCTGACCACTTCCATTCTGTCTTGTAAGAAACTCTTGCAGTTCTTTATTTGTCCATTCCCTGTCAAAGAAGTTTTCGGAAATTACTATAATGGCAAATTCTGAACTATCTGTGCCATCAAGGATTACATTTTTCCAGTTATCACCCCATGATATTTCCTCTGAATCATAAAAAACATGAATTCCAAGTTTTTTCACAGCCATATATAATCCATCAACATAATCCAGCTTGTCCTTGCTGGCGTGGGATATAAATACATCATACTTTTTATGCGCCGTGGTTATTTTTATACTCTGAAGTCTCTCGCTCTCAGCGGCTTCTCTCTCATAAGCAGCAGATTTATTATTGAAATACTTTTTACCATTTTCGGATAAAGTGATTCCAGCGCCATTCATCCAGTTCCTAACCTCTGATACCACCCCATATTGTTTGAGTTTTTCAAAACCAACAAGTATTGAATCTCTTATCGAACGCGGAAGATTATGCTCATCAAAA
The DNA here is from genome assembly GCA_021203465.1 of Lachnospiraceae bacterium. Taxonomy (GTDB): domain Bacteria; phylum Bacillota; class Clostridia; order Lachnospirales; family Lachnospiraceae; genus Hominiventricola. The sequence continues at coordinate 7,799 of JAJQBC010000110.1, forward strand.
TTAATATAATTGTTTTCATTACCATCATACTGGTTGAGAATTTCCTGTAGCAAAACTTCTGACTCTTCATCCATCACACGAAATCCAGCAACAAAGTTTGCTCCGCTCACCACAGATTGAGCAGTTTCTCTTCTGGCGGCTGCTCTTGCAACCTTCTGGCTTTCCTTGGCTTGCTTTTCTATCGCTTTTTGAAGTGAAGACTTCGCCATATGTATTATCTCCTATCTGGTGCCGTCATTATCTGCTGCCATCATTATCTGGTGTCTTTACTCGTAATCCTATATTTGACGAGCTTTGTGTATATAATCCAACAGAATAACAGCAGCATTCGTCGCGTAGTAATTCTCGTCTAAATTTAAAGTGTCTTCTATGCCTTGCCGTTCAAGCGCATGAGACGTAAATAGTCTGCTATACACGCACCAATCACAGGTAGTATTCAATTCCGTCTCTCGATCGAAGTCTTTCGGAAATGAGACTTGGCATTTGCTCACTTTTTCAGCTTCACTCAATCTTGGTCTCAGGTATTCCTCCATAACGATCTTGAAATTTTCCAAATCAAAGTCTGTAGCCTCTTCCAACGCCCTGCAGACTATTAGTTCATCGATAGTGAATGTCGTGCTATCATCCAAATGATCCGCAAGAATCAAACCATAGAGGATACACACTTTTGGGCTTTCCGCATTTACTGTTCTCTTAAACGTATTAGCAACTATTAGAGCCTTTTCTGGGCTTGATTTAACATAAGTGTATAGTTGGTTTAATCGCTTTTCGATTTTTAAGCCAGAAGCAAGACCACTCAGCAGGCAATTTAGCTTAAAATCGTTATATGAAGACAAAAACGTATTCCCTACATCTGCTACAACACCCATAACAGGATTTGCTGCGCCTAAGACACTCACAGCTCCAACACGAGCAAGTTCTACTTTAGGCTTATTTAGAATTTCTATCACTGCATTAACGATATCTTCGAATGTATAGTCCTGCTTCATTTACCTGTTCCTCACTTTTGGGTTTCTGCTATATGACTATTCTCGTGCCAGCATATAATCTATAAGTAGAATCTTTACTTCAAATGCCCTTTCTCTCGCTGTGCTTCCTTAAATGCACACACGGAGAGACATTTATAGCATCGGATGCATTTTTTCTCGTCTACTTTGGGATAAAGGAATCCTTCACTATCCTCAACCATGGAAATTGCCTCTTTCGGACAAACAGCGTAGCAAGCTGTACATCCGCAGCACTCTTCTTTTCTATTATACAGGACTGGTATCTGTTTGTCCATTATCTTCATCCCTTTACAATTCTTGCGATTCGCCTCTTTAAGCCGCTTGCTTTTTTCTTAACTGCGTTAACCCGCCCATATCCACCATAACGTTTTGCAACCATTTCAAAATCCTCTGTCTGTAAATCTTCCCAGAAAGCATCACGATTATCTGGGCGTGGAAACGGTTCCTTTAATGGTGGCTGCATACTATCTTCAATTCTGGTTTGCTTCCAGACAAGATTTTTTTGCATTCATCAAACACCTTTGTTCCCTTATCGGTATTTGCCAGCACTAGAGAAACACCTTTATTGTCATCAAACTCCGGTGCAGCTTTCTCAATACCCCAATAATCTGCTATTGTAATGTCGCCAGGATGCATCACATCTTTATAGGGGCACTCATAGCAACATGGACGCAGAACTGTATGTCCATAGAACAGATTCTTGAATACTTCACTGCTTACCTTACTCCCATCGTCCATTGTCAGCGCCTCGGTATGTGCCCTCCAGCCGAAAGTTCCTTTATCTCTGAAATCAACAGCAACAACTTTCTTTCCGGTCTTTTTCTCCTGCCACTCCAAATACTTCCTCCATACTTTCTTACTTGGTACCCCACAGCAAACGATATCAACACAAATTAAACTCTCATATTCTCGACCAAGAAAGTTGCGCAATCCAGCAACCTGGCAGGACGTCCCAGAGAAAAGGACACAATATCCTGTTTCCAAATCCAGCTTAACGTTCTTATATGTGTCACCCAGCTTGCTCTGGATATACTTAGAGCCACGCATCTGATTGCGCAGGTACGCATGATCTGCTCTGATGTGAACCGCTCTGAAATCTTCGGTAAGCACACAGCCATAAACAATGCCGCCGCTTTCCAATACCAAATCAGACAGTGCTGTGAAAATTCCTCCAGAACGTGAAGCTGCTCTCACAGTTTCTTCTCGATGTTTGACAGCATAAACTTCCGATCTTGTAGTACATTCCATCATGCCGCCCTCCCATATAGGTCAGGCACAGCAATGAAATAAGTCTCATAACCGGTCTCTAAAATACCAGAATCAGGAGCGCATATGTCAGTTAGGCAATATCCCCCCCCGAACATATGTTTCAGTTTATTTTTTACCTTTTTTTGCAGGCTATCATTTCCATACTTCTTCATTATATATTCTATCCCTTTCGCCTGATATTCCGACCAGAACTGCTCTCTCATCGGGGATTTTTCTGTCGGTCTCTCAAGGTTGATCCGCCAGCACTCCTCTGTATTACTGACTTGGTAATCAAGACTCGCTTTTATACTGTCAAACAGCTCTAATCCTTGCTCTGTGTGAATCAAAAATAATGATGTTCCCTGAGGATCGTAAAAATCCGGGATCGTCTTTTCAATATGCCAGAAGTCTCCTATCGTAATATCCGTTTTTCGTTCCGTTGTAGCATAGGGACATTCGTGACAAGATGGACGCAGGGCACATTTATTATAGAAGATTTTAACGTACTCTCTCAGAGAAACCTCTTCGCCGTTGATTTGAGCCACTGCGGTCGGGTAATTCCATCCATTTCTTTTATCCTTGAATGTCAGGTACTTGATTTTACCACTGTGCTTATTTTCGAGAACATTCGCGTATTCTCTCCACAGCTTCGGACTTGGGCTGCCATGACAAATAATATCTACAACGACAATCCTGTCTCTAATATGCGTCGTCTCTGCAAATTTTCTAAACCCATCGGCCTGACATCCCATCCCGACGAATAACAGCATCTTATCAGGGTTGTCTTTCAACCATTGCAATGCTGTTTTATAGATATTACCGGGATTGCTCTGCATATACTTCGAACCAAGGGCTTGATCCCGCGCTTCTTTATCGGTAACCAAGCAGAACTCCGTCTGGCTCGAATCATAATTGTAGATAGCACATACAACCGCATTCCCACTTTCTAAAAAAACATCAGAAATAGCTGTGAATGCGCCTCCAGAGGAACTTCTCTCTAAAAGTTCTCTGTCTTTCACTCTCGCAGCATATACAGTTGTCGGTATTAAAACATTTTCATTCATGCCGTCTCTTACCCCTCTCGATTGGATTGTGGCAATCCAGTTATTAACTCTATTTTCTAACTACTTCCGCAGTTCTTCTTCTAATTTCAAATACGAACGCCACAAACACGATAGTAACAAGGTAAACTGCTATCGGCGCTATAAACTGATAAGCACCATAAGCTCCGAGTTTGCTCATAATTGCAGCCAGAACTGTTATGAATATAGGGTGGATGATATAAACCCATGTAGAATATTTTCGCCCTATAGTGCTTAACACTCCGGTAGCTCTGTCTTTTCTGCCAAATAATCCGATTCCTTTCACAGCGATAACAAACACAGCTACTGCAAGCAGCGTAGAACTTATGTAATGATCCCTCGTCGGATTCATATCAATTGAAACTAAAACGTATCGTTCCAGAATTGTTGTGGCTGTGAATAGGATTGCCAGTCCTATCAAGGTACCTTCCTTCCCATGTTCTTTTATCCAGTTTTCATGTTGCTTCAACAGACAACCTATTGTGAAATACGGTATCCCCACGAACAGGAAGTTTCTCACAATAATGTACGGAAACTCTCGTCCGAGGAGGACAAGTGAATATTTTCCTAAGACCAAGTCACCTACAAGTAGGACAGGTGTGATAATATATAGCAATTTTCTGACATGCAACCTATCCGCCACAGCGTATATAATCAGTACATAGAGGATTGCTCCCAAATACCACAGGTGGCTGTTGAACGGTGACTCATTCAGGGCGATAAATTTCAGAATTGCTTTGACTGTGGTAGTATCCTGCAGGAATCCTATAACACTGACACCTGAATGCATTGCCAAAAGCAACTTCCATATAAAGAACAGAACGTTGGCTGCAATCACCAAACCAACCATTTTCCTTATTTGTTTTCCCACTGAGTTTCTTCTCACAGTTCCATCATAGAAGAAACCAGTAATCATGAAAAAGATGGGAACTGCAATTCTTGCAAATGCTACAATGTACTGACCCGTTTCACCCGGAAACGGACAATGAATGCAAACGATTAGAAACGCACAAATGCTTTTTAATATGTCTAATCCGTCATAACGGCATATCGAAAGCTGCTCTGCTCTGCTCTGCTCTGCTCTGCTCTGCTCTGCTCTGCTCTGCTCTGCT
>JAJQBC010000092.1 GCA_021203465.1 Lachnospiraceae bacterium
GGCGATCCGGCATCCCAATGTTCCGGAGAGGCGCAGGCGCTACCACAACCCGAATGTTACGCTGAAAGAGATGCTCCGCTCTGAATTCCATGTAGGAGGAAAAGACCGTGAAATATAACATCAATCCAAAGAATGGGGATCGGCTGTCCGTCCTCGGCTATGGCTGTATGCGCTTTGCCGGGGACAGCATCGTGACCTCCTTCTCCGGACATTTCGACGCGAAAAAAGTAGAGCAGCTCATTGTCTCCGCAGTAGAACAGGGGATCAATTACTTCGATACCGCCTACATCTATACGGGCAGCGAGGAAATTTTAGGCAGCGTCCTGAAAAAGCACAACCTGCGCGACCAGGTTTATATCGCCACAAAAATGCCCTTGTTCCTGTGCCGGAAAGCGGAGGATCTGGACAAATTTTTTGAGAAACATTTAGAGCACCTGCAGACTGACCATATTGATTATTATCTTCTGCATATGCTGGGGGACATGAAGACATGGAATACCCTCTGCGACTGGGGTATCCGTGAATGGGCAGAAGAAAAGAAAAAGTCCGGTCAGATCCGGAACTTTGGTTTTTCTTTCCACGGCGCGCAGGACGAATTTCTGGCTTTGCTGGACGCCTATGACTGGGACTTCTGCCAGATTCAGTATAATTATTCCGACGAAAATTACCAGACAGGCGTCACCGGTCTGAGAACTGCCGCCGCAAAAGGGATTCCTGTTATGATCATGGAGCCTCTGCTGGGCGGGAAGCTGGCGAAAAATCTGCCGATGGCGGCTGTAAAGCGCTTTGCGCAGGCTGACCCTGAGCTGTCCCCGGCTGCCTGGGGCTTCCGCTGGCTGTATAACCAGCCGGAGGTGACGGTGGTTCTAAGCGGTATGAATGAACAGGAGCAGCTGGACGATAATGTAAAAATAGCCGATACCGCAGCCCATGACATGCTCTCAGACGCCGACCAGGCCGCCATCCGGGATGTGAGGGAGATTTTCAAAGCCTCCTATAAAGTCCATTGCACGGGCTGCCACTACTGTATGCCCTGCCCCGCCGGAGTGAATATCCCGGCCTGCTTTACGTCCTACAATACCCGCTATTCCATCAGCAAGAGCCAGGGGATGATGCAGTACTACATGAGTACGCTGATGAGCGACAAGCCCAGCTACGCCGGTCTGTGCAAGGAGTGTGGAAAATGTGAGAAGCACTGTCCACAAAACCTGCCAATCCGGGAAAACCTAAAAGCCGTGTCGCGGGAATTTGAAGGCATATTATTTAAGGCAACGAAGACCGTGGCGCCGTTGTTCATGAAAAAATAAAAGGGTGAAGCAATGTAAAAAGTGATAAGACCTGCCGCCCCGGAACCGTACCGGCTGGAAATGTGGATCAACACAGAAGAAAAAGTGCTGATGTTTCAGAGTACAAAGCCGGGACAGCACTGGTCAAAAAAATATTTGCAAATGAGAACCAGATGAGAAAAACGCTGCTGGAGTACTGCAATAATGGATATCGTGTAGGATAGATGAAAAAGAAAGGTACTCTTTATGTTGCAGATAAAAGATATCCATAAACAATATAAAACCGGTGACCTCATCCAGAAATCGCTGGACGGCGTCTCCCTCAGGAACATATTTCTTGATTTATCGGAGAGCGGACTGTTGATCGCATCCGTCGGAAAGAACGGCGGGGTGCATCTGGCCAGAGCGCCCAAAAAACATTACATTGTGGGACACCTATCAGACAGGTGAAAAGTCCACCTGCAAGCGCAGTCATTAGGCAGAGTCGGATGAAATAGCGTGGTAAACGATTTACCTTTCCGCAGCGATTGCAGAGAGGATAGGCGCTTTCCGACGCCTCCAGATAGATTTTACCAACTCCGCGGCGCTTCGCCTCCCGCAGGACAATCTCCCGTCAGCGCAGCAGCTTTTTCTTTACCTCAGAGAGCACAAACTCCTTTTCTCCCGGCGCTCCTGTTCCTCTTCTCATTTTTTCTATTCCGATTTCCCCAGTCGCATAACTGGTCCAGTACCTGGACAAGAGAATGGCCTCTTTCCGTCAGGGAGTATTCCACTTTCGGAGGAATTTGCGGATAAACATTTCGGATGATAAGGTCATCCGCTTCCAGCTCTTTTAAGTTCGCGCTCAGCGTTCTGTCCGCAACTTTAATATATCTCTGCATTTCGTTGAAACGCACCGGTTCATATTCCATCAGACAGTAGAGAATAACCGGTTTGTATTTGCCTGAAATGAGCGAGAGCGTATAGCTGTAACCGGTATCCTCAAAGTTCGCATCTTCAATCCGTTTTCTTTCCATAGCTAACCTCCAGATAAGTACCTTACAAAAATGTAGGTACTTGCAAGTTTGTTTGTACCATGTTATCATATATTCACCTTCAGGACAAGAAGGATACAGAGACTTTTATGCCTGAAAAAACAGAAATCACAGGAGGAGCCCATCATGAGAAAAAATATTAAGACGACAGAAGCCATTTTTCCAATGCCGGTGCTGATGATAGCGACCTACAATGAAGATGGAAGCGTGGATGTTATGAACGCCGCATGGGGCACCATGCTCGAAAGGAATCAGGTGATTTTAAACCTGACAGAAACGCACAAAACTGTAAAGAATATCAAAGAAAGAAAGGCTTTTACAGTAAACATCGCCGACGCAGCGCACGTAGTGGAAGCTGATTATTTCGGCGTTGTTTCCGGAAACAATACGCCCGACAAATTTGAAAAGAGTGGTCTGACCACAACAAAGTCTGAACTTGTGGATGCCCCGATCATCAACGAATTTCCTCTTTGCATGGAATGCGAATTCATACAGTATCAGGACGAGGAATATGGCTGTGGAGTCATCGGAAAGGTGGTCAGCACCACGGCAGATGAGTCCGTGATGAATGGCGATACTGTAGATATCGAAAAAGTGGCAGCCATTGCGTTCGATCCATACACACATGGCTACTATAAGGTCACGGAGAGAGTCGGGAATGCTTTTAAGGATGGCCTGCAGCTGAAATAAGTATAAGTCAGAACAGACTCATCTGTCTGTCAATCCAGCCGACTTGCTTCGCTTCGTGGATCTGATCATTCGGATGACTTTCTCCAAACAGGCACGGAGGCTCTGGATAGAATACAACAAAATACAGCCCGTGGCACCGAATTAACCGACAGTCACGGGCTACATTCATTATCTTTGGCCACGTCAGTTTTCTTCTGTAAATCATTGAGGCTTTCGATACTGTGGCTCCCCTCAATATAGTCGGCCAACTGCTATATTTTATCTATATTCTTATCTTCTCTGGAAAATCTCATAGGCGCCACATCGTTATTTCCAGACAAAATTTTCCTTACCGGCACCCAATTCAAAATGATATTTGCTGATACCCAGATCTGCACCCGCGAAGGAAATATTCGCATAAGTCATGGACACCTGATTTTCCTGTCCCTTTATGCTGAAAGCCTGATGGTTCATAGCAGTCGGAGCAAGCAATGCTGCTTCCACACCGGCTTTAAACCAATCCGGCATGGCTCCGTCGTAAGACGACACCTCGGCTACTGATTTGGATTTATGTGGTACGCCCTGCTCCTTCCCATAACCAACGACAACAACACCGATCACCTTATTCCCAGCATTGGCAAGTTTCTGCGCATTGGATTTGCTGTACATACCCCCGACCCACCATGTATTCAGGCCAAGCGTCTGCGCATACAGCATGATATCTGTACTGCAGTATCCTAATTGCTCATCGATATCCGGTCGATCGGCTCCTTCCAGAAGAAAGTAGTTTTTGACTCCCTTTGTCATCAACAACCTGAAAACCCCTGGTATTGCTTTTCCATCATCCGTTATCAATTTTATGTTGAGGTCATATTTCTCATTGTTCTGTGCCACCCTGGCATTCAGTTTCTCCACAATATCCTTTGGCAGCGGAGTATCCTCATATTTCCTGACTGTATGCCTCTGTTTCATTGCCTCCTGTAATGTCACTTCAAAACCTCCTCTACTCTTGATCAGTTCCTGCAAAATTCTTTGTTTATTCCTGCTAAACTGTTTCCATTTCGTCTTTCTTTCAGCTTCTGAAAGACCTCATCGGATCCTTCCCTGATATTCAGATCCGCCTCGCGGTCAAAGCCAGTATGACCCGGGGTGATCTGGACGATCACAGCGTCCCTTCTCCGGTAATCCCAGTAGACGCCTCCATAGTTACCGCGCGTTCCGATGACAAGGATCAGGTCAGCTTTCGATATCCAGTTTCTGGCCTTTCTGACGTCCTCATCCCAGAGGCCGATATGGCTGTAAAGCGGCCAGAGCTGGATCGATCCTCCGCAGGACCTCGCACAGGGGAAGCTCCTTCTGTCTCCAGATCTCATAAGTATCATAGTAGCGGCCGCACTTTTCACAGCAGTTGACCTGAAGACTGCCCTGGATCTCCGCGACGTTTTGGGAACCGGCGATCGTGTGCATACAGTCCACATTCAGCATGGGGCTGTTCTGGATCATCGCCCGGGCGATCGTCATCAGCTGCTTCTGCCCGCCGGAGATATTAGAGCCGCTCTACGAGATCCGGCTTTGCAGCCCTCCGTCCAGCTTCCGGACAAAATCTGTCGCCTGCGCGACATCCAGCGCCCCCCTCCTCATCGCCCTTCGTCTTTTTCTGTCCACTGTTTCCGAAACTGACGTTGCCCTCCACGGTATCAGCAAACAGCGTCGCCTTCTGCGGAATATAACCGATCTTTTTGCAAAGCGTCTCAAAGCTGTATGCGGAAACGTCCTTTCCGTCAAGCAAGATGCTTCCCGCCGTCACGTCGTAAAGCCTTGCAAGCAGGTCCACAAGCGTGGATTTCCCGGAACCGGTCGCACCGATAAAAGCGACTGTCTCGCCCTTCTTCGCGGAAAACGAGTATGCTTCAGGCAGTCCTCGGAGGCGTCCGGATCGCGGAACGACACGTCTTTAAATTCGACGCTCTCGCTCTCCTCCGACGCGGTTTCCGCGCCTTCCTGTACTGCGATCTCCGCGTCAATCACCTCATTGATGCGGTTCGCGGACACCTGCGCGCGGATATCAAAAGAAAAATCCGCCGCGATCATGGCTGCAAAGTAGCCGACCACCACGGTCAGAAGGGCGCTGCACAGGGCACAGACGAGCAGCAGGCACAAAAGCGCCAGCCACCGGTCCTTAGCCTTCATGTTCCGGAAAACATGAAGCATAGAAAAACCTCCTGTTCTTGAGTGCTACGATTGTTGCTTGCTGTATATTATCACGATGACTTCCATTCATCAAGCAACAATTCTCAACATTTGTCGCATGATGGACTTTTATCGCTTGTATTTCGGCGACAGGCGTTGTATAATGCGGCTGTAAACGTGGGTACATTCGGAGGGAGATCATCATGAAAAAACAGCCGAAAATCACGGACGCGACAAGAGAAGCCTTTATCAGAGCCTTCTTTCAGCTGGCAAAGATCAAGAATATCAACCAGATTACCATCCGGGAGATCACGAACCTCGCCGGCTACAACCGCACGACCTTTTACCGCTATTTCGAGGATGTTTTCGCCCTGATGGAATACGCCGAGGATCAGTTCCTGCAGAGCACACATGCGGAAGTGGAGACGCAGCTTGGCTGGGATAAGATCGGCGAAAAGCAGTTTTTTCGGGTTCTCATCCGCTGTTTCCATGAAAACAAGGATCGCGTGAGCATCCTGCTGTCCGAGCAGAACCGATCCCATTTTTTAAGAAGATTAAAGGAAAATCTGACGAACAATATTTATATGTGCGATAACGATACGCCCCGGAAAAGCGTGGCGAGAGATATCTATTTTTATGGTATTTTCTACGCCATCTCCATCAATCTGCAAAGCAAGAATTCTCTGTCCGATGAGGATCTGCTGGAGCTCATCCAGAAGCTGTTCGAAAACTGGTACCGGCCGGAAATGCTGGAAAACACCTGAATTTTATTTCGGATACTCCCGATACCGATTCGGGAACAGAAGCAAAGAGACAAAAAACCTCTTATATCGCATATAAAGCCCGACGTCCGCCGCGCCCTTGGTGTTCGTGATGGAAGTCGCCAGCCTCACAAGCGGTATTCTGCGATCGTAGACCAGGTAGCGCGTCTTCCACACGTTCGGATCGAACTTGCTTTTAAAGCGATAAAGGTTCTTGAAGTCATAGCCAAAATCCATATTGTTGAAGATCTCATCCATCAGCTTTTCTGTCCGGCAGGTATCCGGTCTCGTGGTGTCGATCCCTGCGAGCGGGGCAATATTCAGGCTGACTTCTTTAAGACCCTCATCCCTCATCTTCATGGCGGCAGAAATGATCGCGTGCTCCATCGCCCCCGTCGGCCCGTCCAACTTCCGGTACATCACATCGACGCAGTAGGCACTCCCCTGCCTGTACGGCAGGAAGGACAGTGCCGTCAGAATCTGCCCTTCCGCATCTCTTGTGACAAAGTACCGCCTGCCGTATGTCTTTTCAAACTGCAGACCGCCGATGGAGTAAGTGAGCTTCAACTTTTTGTCCGCAAACCACTGCTCCTCCAGTTCAAAGAGTTTCTTTTCCAAAGAAAGGTCGCGGGCAGTCTCCGGGCAGTACTCCTCCAGCGTGGTACCGGCCCGGTTCAGCTTCGCCACGTTTCTGCGCAGGGCACCCTTCTCCCTGCCGGACAGGGAATAGCTGTTCAGATCGAGGATCGCCTCCTCGCCATACTGCAGCACACAAAAATTCCTCTCTCTCAACAGGTCTGCCACGTCGGCGCTGACCGAATTGAACACTGCCCGGTATCCTCTCTCCTGGCAAAAAGCAAGGTATTCATCAAGCAGACGCCCCATATCTTCTGCGTGACAGGCTGGGTTTCCCTGGCTCATGGAACGCCTCCCTGCCAGCGCATAGGGAACGACACCGCAGACCTCTGTTCCGAAAAAGTAACTGCTTTCCACATTCAGAGCCAGACACTGCTGGGAGTCATCGCCCAACGCGCCGATAATCTGCGCGGCCCGCTCCATATCTTCTGATAAATTCTCCATACCGCTCATTTGCGCTCTGCCAGTCCTCACACCTCTCCTCTCTTCCTGAACGCTGCCCTCATTTAGAAACCGTCTCACGGATCTGCTCCGCAAAAAAATCCAGAACCAGCCGCACACTCTGCTCATTCTGCTCCTGCCAGGAGATGGAGGCCTCCCCGTCGCGTCCGGACGCCGATTTATATGCCGCAAATCCCTGATGATTCGTTCCTTCCAGCACGATATTGGCAGAATTTTCCGGCAGATTCCTGTTATAGTTTTCCATGCGGTCATTGTTCATAACGCCGTCGTTCTGCGCGGTAATCCGAATCGCGGAAATATCGAGCTCCGACAGATCCACAGAAGCATAGGTCGCCAGAAGCACTACACCAAGCAGCTTTTCCGGCTGCGCGGCGGCGATTCGGCTAACAGGCATTCCTCCGAGCGAATGGCCGATCAGAATCCATTTTTCGATCTGCGAGCTGAATTCGATGATCTCCAATCCATGCTTCGTCCCAAACGCGCTCAGATGAAAAAGCTGCTTCGGAACCACCACCGTGTATCCCTCCTCATACAGCAGCTTCGCCATATACGCATAGGCCCGCTCGTCCGCCTTCGCACCCGCGAAGATGATAAAGCCGACGTCACTGTCCCCGTGGAACCAGTAATCACCGTCGATCAGCTTCATCTCCTCCGCGATTTCCTGTGCCTCCGGAAAGGCCTGATTGTAATAGAGCAGGATGCCGATCATCGCAATGGCAAGTATTCCGATTATACAAAGCAGCACTACCATGCGCGTTCTCCTTTTTCTCTCCATGCAGTATCCTTCTGTCCGGATTTGCGTCTTCCCGTACGCAGGAATCCACACCGATTGTAATTTTGCACAACACTTGTCGTGTGATTTTATTTTATCCTGTTACGATTCATTCATCAAGCAACAATATCCGGCAAATGTCGCATAATCGGCAATCGTCGCTTGCCGCTCCGGGAAATATCCTGTACAATAGAATGCAGATCGAAGGAAAACCAGATATGAACAAAATCAAAAAATGGGGACGCCGCAACGCGATTGCGATCGGGCTTGTCATACTGTTCAGCGTAATCTTTCTGGCGTCGCAGCGTGTAGAGAATATTTTATTATACTATGGAACTACCGGTATACAGTATCTTGGCGGAGAGTATTACCGTTTTTTTACTTGTCTGTTCTTGCACTACGACCTCGGGCATCTGCTGGCCAATTCTGCCGCCCTGCTTTCGGTGAGTTCTCTGCTTACTCCGTTTTTAAGGAACAGACAGATGGTCTTCCTCTTTCTGTCGGGCGGTATTCTGTCGGAAATCGCGTATTCTGTCATCATCTCTGAACAGATATACGACATTGGCGCCTCAAGCGGAATTTTTGCGCTGATTGCCTGCCTGCTTGTGTGTCATCTCCGGTTCCCGAAGCGGCTCCATCCGGTATGCTACAGATCGGATGGTATCATTGTCCTGGTATATTTTGTGTTCGCGAACACAAGCGTCAGCGCATTTCTGGTTCACACCTTCGGCTTCGCGGCGGGAATTTTAATCAGCTTTGTCATGGTGTCAATCGGGCGGATCGCCGTACACGCCCCCGCGGATGATTGCCCACAATAACAGAAAGTTACTGCTGCAAGGCCCACCGCAGCCCCGCGGCCGTCCTTCCGGTGGAGTTGTGATAGTGATTTCCCGCGTTCAGCCGAAACGTAGTCTGAATCCCCTTTTCCGAATAATACTGCTCCAGAAAGCGCGTATTGTCCTCCACAGGGGCAAGATACGGATTTTTGGTGTGGCTCTCCTTATCTCCCAGGGAGAAATACATGACCTTCACCGCCTCTGAGATCTGATTCTGCTGCACAAAGGAAAGGAAATCCGGATACCACAGCGAACCGGAGGCGGAGACAATGCGGGAAAAGCAGTCGGTTTTATAAGCCGCGTAAACGGCGAACAGCCCTGCAAGGGAGTAACCGGACAGCACACAGTATTCCGGCGGAGCCGGAAGCGCCTCCCTGATCTCCGGCAACAGTTCTATAAGCAGCTGATCTAAATAAGCATCCGCACCGCCGGAGCACGGCGTGTCGCCCTTCGCGATCGGCGGAATCGGCCAGGGCGTCATCTCGTCGTCCCAGTCCACACCATTAATCACCGCAAGGGAAAATTCCGGACAGCCAAGCTTCTGACAGTCCTGCCAGAGCTTTTTCCCTTCGCCCATCACGGCGTGATAGATGACCAGCGGTGCGGCCTGCGGCGCACGGTAAAGCTGTATTGTCTTGCCGCCGTAACACAGTTTGACTGCTTTTTCTTCTCTCACGTTCTCACCCCGGTTCTTTCATATATTTCAGATACCCGTCCATCTCGCAGAATCCCAGCTCCCTGTAGAGAGGATACGCGCTTTCGGACGCTTCCAGATAGATTTTACCGGCTCCGCGCTCCTTCGCCTCCTGCAGCAGCCACTCGACAATCGCCTTTCCGATGCCGCGCCGACGCATGGCAGGAATCGTGTAAATATTCATGAAATACGCGCACCTGCCGCTCGGATTATCCGGCGAGGGCATCTCCTGATAGAGACAGACACCACCGCAGCCGACCGTCTTTCCCTCCGTCTGGGCGAAGCAGGCGATGTGCTCTCTTCTCTCCAGAGCGCTGAGATAATACTGTCGGTTCGCGGCGATGAGGTCATCCATATTTTCTTCCATCGGAATGGAAAATACTTCCCGCAGGACAATCTCCCGCCAGCGCAGCAGTTCCTCTATGTCCGGACTGTCCGCGCTCTTTATCGTAATCTCCATTTTAGCAGTCTCCTTCCTTCAATACAAGCGGCAGGCTTTTCAGATCCGGCTTTCCGTTCGGCGTCAGGGGAATGTGATCCATCAGCACAAAAAATTCCGGTATCATAAAGGAAGTCAGATAGCGCGAAAGCTTCTTCTTTACCTCAGAAAGGACAAACTTTTCGTCCTCCGGGACAACATAGGCCGTCAGATAAGAAAGACCCTGCTCATCCGTGCACGGGCAGACCACGGCGGTCTGCACCTCCTCACAGTCGCAGAGCACGTTTTCCACTTCCTCCGGCTCCACCCGTTTCCCCAGTATCATCACCTGGGAATCCCTGCGGTGCAGGAAGGCCAGGTTGCCATCCGGCAGGAGCCGTCCCAGATCGCCGCTCCGATAGAGAGGCTTCCCATCCGCCCCGGTCACAAACATTTCATTCTTACTCTTGTCGAGATAGCCGCCGGAGACGCCGTCTCCCGCGATACAGATTTCCCCGACAGAACCGGCAGGAACGGGATTCATCTTCTCATCCAGAAGCTCCATCCTTGTGCCGGGCACTGCCTTCCCGACCGGATAGGTGCCGTCGTCCAGGGCTTTCTGTCCGTTGCAGCAGAAATAACTGCAGCACACCGTCGTCTCCGACGGCCCGTAGGTATTGTAGACTGTGACCTGTGGCAGAAGATGATTCACATAGCTCTCCCGCAGGACGTCGCCGCCGCTGATCAGGAGCCGCAGACTGGAAGGGATTTCCTCCAGCTCATTCATTTCCATCAGAAGATAAGGGAATCCGCTGATGATCGTCACCTGCTTTTCCTGGACATACTCCATCAGAGAAACGATATCCGCCCTCGCGCGCCCGTCCGGGATGGCAAGCGCCGCGCCGGAGAGAAGTGTGGTAAAGACCTCCTCGACAAAGATATCAAAAGAACATACTGAATACTGGAGCATGATGTCTCCGGCTGCCGGATGAAATTCCTGCCGAAACGCGCGCACGTAATGGCATACGTTCGCGTTTGTCATGCAGACACCTTTGGGCACACCGGTGGAGCCGGAAGTGTAAAGGACGTATGCGAGGGACTCTTGTCTCGCCGCACAGTCCTCTGTCGGCGTGGATTCTCCTTCTTTTATGTCTTCCAGAAACAACAGGGGAAAGCCTTCCAGCTTCTCCTGATATTTCCGCTGCGTGATGAGGAAGCCCACGCCGCTCTCCTTCATCATGAAGCGAATACGCTCCTCCGGAAAATCCGGCTCCGCGGGAACATAGGCCGCCCCCGTTTTTAATACGGCCAAGATGGACGCGATCTGATCCGCCCCATGATCCGTCACAATCCCGATGAAATCTGCACGTGACGGGAAATTTCCCTCAATGGTACAAATCCGGCGGTCGAGCTGCTCATAGGTCAGTGACAGTTCTTTTTCTACAATGGCTGTACGCGCGGGGGATTGTTTTACGACTTTTTTTAATTGCTCATAAATGATGGAATTACTCATATTGTCGACTTTCTGTTATGCCTTTTTTCAACTGTGCTGCTTCTCTGGAAATCTGGAAAAATTCCTGCAAAACTCCCTGTAGTTATAATCTTTCTCCGGGCGGCAGAGCACTGCAAAATCAATGGAGGCAAACGGCAGGCCGCCTTCCTGTATTGCCCGGTAAAACAGATCAGAGACAAGCGCTGCGTCATTGCCAAACACCCCGCAGCCAAAGGCTCCCAGAATCAGATGGCGATAGTGCTGCGACGCGGCGACCAGCAGCATCCCCTGAACGCGCTTATAAAGCATCTCTTCGTATTCCTGCTGTGACATTCCTTCCAGACCCATGCGGATCATCGGCGCCGCACAACTCATGACAGAGATCGAAAATGGCTCAGAGAGTATTTCCGCGGAGGCATCCTTCAGCACCTCCACGCAGGGAGATAGCATCACGCCGTCCGAACCCATGCGTGTCTTTCTTGCATTATTATAGTCATAATATTTCTTCGCCTCCCCGCTTTCCAGCGACAGCAGAAGAGACGTCCTGCGGCAGAGATCCTCCTCCTGCGCGCTGGCTCCGTCCCTCGTGCGGCCGCCCGGGCGCGTGGCGCTCGCCAGATTCAAGACAAGGATACAAGACTCAGGCTCTCCGTTTTCTTTTAATTCCTGATATCTTCTCTGCGCGAGGACAAGGGAGTCTATATTCTCACAGCTGAACGTACAGATACTGCTCTGTAGCTGTTTTTCATTGTCCTTACCGAAAGTATCCTGTTTGAAGTGTTCTGTCTGAGATAAAGCAGTATCGTTATCTCCAGTTAAAAAGTCAGATAAAGCAGAGACTGTGTTACTTTCTGGCTCAGTCCGCAGCGAATCGATATCCTCCGGCAGAAATACCTGGATTTCCCGCATCTGCTCTGGTGAAAAGCGCAGATTTACCTCCCGACCGTCTTTTTCATAGCTGCCTTTTTCCAGAATATCCAGCGTGTCCCCCAGTATCTCCACATTCCTTTTCCTGCGCATTTCCTTTTGCCGCTCTCTTTCCTGAATTTCTTCTTCGGAGAGCCCCTTATATTCCGCGGCCTGCACCTGCGCCGCCAGCTTCTGTAACTGTTCTTCCTCCGTCAACTCCCGTTTGGTTTCCTGCTCAGCCATTTCCGCTCCTCACTTCCTTCAGCTTCTGAAAGACTTCATCAGACCCTTCCCGGATATTCAGATCCGCCTCGCGGTCAAAGCCTGTATGACCCGGGTTGATCTGAACAATCACGGCGTCCCTTCTCCGATAACCCCAGTAGACGCCTCCATAGTTTCCGTGCGTCCCGATGACAAGAATCAGATCCGCTTTCGAGATCCAGTTTCTGGCTTTTCTGACATCCTCATCCCAGAGGCCGATATGGCTGTAAAGCGGCCAGGGCTGGATCTCGCCTCCGCAGGACTCGCATCGGGGCAGCTCCTTCTGTCTCCAGATCTCATACGTATCATAGTGGCGGCCGCACTTTTCACAGCAGTTGACCTGAAGGCTTCCCTGAATCTCCGCTACATTTCGGGAACCGGCAATCGTGTGCATGCAATCTACATTGGTCGTGATAATCCCGATGAGTTTTCCTTCTTTTTCCAGATCTGCCAGAGCATAATGCGCAAAGCTCGGTTCATAGGAAAACATGGTCTCCAGATAAGTAGGCAGAAAAGAGCCGCCCCCAGAACCGCGGCGCGCGAAGCGCATCTGTCCATAGGTCACCCCTCCACCGGCAACCGAAATCCCCGCGCCGGTCGTGGCGACGATATTTTCGCTCTGGTCTATATAATCGGCCAGTTTCTGTATCTGATCTGTGCTCTGATCTCCCTTCCAGAATCCCATAAGCGATCTCTCCTCTCTTATTGCAGGGTTGCAAACTACTACAGGATCGCAGCCAGCACATCCGCCGCGTCCGCCCGGATATTCAGATCCGCAATCCGGTCAAACTGCGTCCCGGATGGGTTGATCTGCACCAGCTTTGTCCCTGACTGCATACGGCTTAAGTATTCCTCGCTACGGAATCCGGTGGTACCGATGACAAGCACCAGATCTGCCCCGGAGATCATATCGGCGGCTTTTCGCATGCTCTCCGCAGAGACAGCCGCAGTCTCCTTGAAATCTCCGCAGAAGCCTGTTGGCATCAGCGGCGCTCCGCATTTCTCACAGCGCGGCGCATGCCCCTGATTCCACACCTGATAATCATAGCAGCGCGTACCACAGTCAATACAGACGTTATCGCGGAAACTTCCCTGAAATTCCACCACATTCTGCGATCCGGCAATGGTATGCAGGCAGTCCAGGTTCTGTGTGACGATGCCATAGAGCTTCCCATGATTTTCCAGCTCTGCGAGCTGCTTATGGACAGGACTCGGCCCCTTGACAAAAGTCACATCCAGGAAAGCGTTTTTCATTACCTTATAAAATTCCTCTGGATTTTTTCGGACATACGAAGCAGAAAAAATCCGCCCTGCATTCAGCCTGCCGACGCTCTGCTTCAGCCTGCTCACGCCGTAGAGGTAAGAAATCCCTGCGCCGGTGACGGCGACAGTCTTCCGGCTCGCATCCATATATTCTTTTAACTGACTGTATTCTTTCTTCATTTTTACCTCTTTTCGCTTCAGGATGCCTGTTCAAACTGGCTGTTGTAGAGTTCGGCGTAGAAGCCGTTCTGCCGCAGCAGTTCCTCGTGATTTCCCTGTTCCACAATATCCCCGTTCCGCATGACCAGGATGATGTCTGCATTCTTGATCGTAGAGAGCCGGTGCGCGATGACGAAGCTCGTGCGCTTATCCGTCAACTTATCCATCGCCTGCTGCGTCAGCATTTCCGTCCGTGTGTCCACGCTGGAAGTCGCCTCGTCAAGGATCAGCATGGGACTGTTCTGGATCATCGCCCGGGCGATCGTCATCAGCTGCTTCTGCCCGGCAGAGATGGACGTGTTGTCCCTCAGGATTGAGTCATATCCGTTCGGCAGCGCCTGGATGAACTTGTGGATGCCGCAGGCTTCACAGGCCTCGATCATCTGTCCTTCCGTGACGCCCTTTGTATTATAGAGAAGGTTTTCACGAACCGTTCCCTCAAAAAGCCAGGTATCCTGCAGCACCATGCCGAACTGGCTGTGCACATTACTCCGCGGGATATTCTCCGTCGGAACCCCATCGATCAGGATGCTTCCGCCCGTCGGCTCGAAGAAGCGCATCAGCAGGTTGACCATCGTGGTCTTGCCCGCGCCGGTCGGTCCGACGATCGCCACCTTCTGTCCCGGCTTCACCTTGACGCTGAAATCGTGGATAATCTCCTTTTCCGGCGCATTCGGGTAGGCAAATTTCACATGGCGGAACTCCACCTCGCCGCGCACCTTATCAATGCGCTCCTTCTTTGCGGATTCATCCTCCATCTCCTCCTCCGCAAGGAACTCGAAGACCCGCTCGGAGGCCGCCGCACAGGACTGCACCTGCGTCATTGCCTGCGAGATCTGACGCAGCGGCGATTCAAACAGGCGCGTGTAGATCAGAAAGGCCGTGATCACACCGAAGGTGATTCTCCCATTGATAATCTGCGAAGCGCCCACCACGCAGACCGCCACATAGCCCAGATTTCCGATGAAGGCCATCAGCGGCTGTATCAGGCCGGACAGAAACTGGGAGCGGAAGTTTGCGTTCTTCACCGCCCGGTTGTAGGCGGAAAACTGATCCCGTACCTCATCCTCCGCGTTCAGGATACGGATCACATCGTGGCCGTTGTACATTTCCTCGATATAGCCGTTCAGCACGCCGAGGCTTTCCTGCCTGGCCGTGAAATATTTCTGCGAGCGGCTCATGATCAGCACCATCAGGACAAGGCCGATGAGCGTCGCGACCACGGTCGTTGTTGCCAGCACCCAGTCGGTGTAATACATCATGATCAGACAGCCAATGAACTGCGCGACCGCCGTAACGAGGTTCGACAGGCTGTTCGACATGGCCTGCCCGATCATGTCCACGTCGTTGGTCATACGCGAGAGCACATCGCCTGCGGCATTTCCGGAGAAATACTTGAGCGGCAGGCGGTTGATCTTGGTGCTGATGTCCCCGCGCAGCCATTTGGCTGTCCGCTGCGTCACGGTCTGCATGATAAAGTGCTGTGTGAAATTGCATAAAGCACTTAAAAGATAAATACCGACCAGCAGCATTGCCACGCTACGGATTCCGGCCATGTCGATAACGCCGGAGAGTCCGTCGTAAATATAATCCGTCAGGCGGCTGATCTGGTTCGGCCCGATGATCGTAAAGACCGCGCCGACCGCAGCCAGTATGAGCGCAAAGGCAATAATCCCCGCCTGGCCTCTGACATAGGAGAGCAGGCTGAGCAAGGCTCCTTTCATGTCCTTCGCTTTTCCTCCGCCCATGCCGCCCATCGGCCCGCGTCCCATGGGTCCCCGTCTCATCGGGGCTCCGCTTCTTGATTCTGGCATACTATGCACCTCCTTACGCGTTCGCCGCAAGCTCCTCCGCGGAGAGCTGCGACAAAGCGATCTGCTGATAAACAGCACAATTTTTCATCAGTTCCTCATGCGTGCCGATCCCGGCAACCGCGCCATTATCCAGTACCACGATCCGGTCCGCATTCCGGATGGTTCCGATCCGCTGCGCGACGATCAGGCAGGTCGTCCCCTTGAGATCGGTTTTGATCCGCTCCCGCAATGTCCGGTCCGTCTTATAGTCCAGCGCCGAGAAGGAATCGTCAAAGATCAAAATCTCCGGCTTTCTGGCGATAGCCCTCGCGATCGAGAGGCGCTGCTTCTGGCCGCCCGACACATTGGAGCCACTCTGGGAAATGTGTCCCTTAAGCCCTCCATCCATCGCATGGACGAAGTCGGAAGCCTGGGCGATGTCCAGCGCATTCTCCACATCGGCCTGCGTCTTTTTCTGTCCGCTCTTGCCAAAGCTAACATTTCCCTCCACCGTATCGGCGAACAGAGTCGCCTTCTGCGGGATATAGCCGATCTTATTGTAAAGCGTCTCAAAACTGTAGATCCGGACGTCTTTTCCGTCCAGCAGAACGGTGCCCGACGTGACGTCGTAGAGTCTCGCGGCGAGTCCGGCCAGCGTCGTTTTTCCGGAGCCTGTCGCGCCGATAAATGCGACGGTCTCTCCCTTCTTTGCCGTAAACGAGATGTGTTTCAGGCAGTCCTCGGAAGCGTCGGGATAGTGGAACGACACATCCCGGAATTCAATACTCCCGCTCTCCTCCGATACGGTTTCCGCACCCTCCTTCACCGCAATATCCGCGTCAATCACTTCATTGATACGGCTGGCGGACACCTGCGCACGGGGCAGCAGCATGAAGATCATCAGCAGCATCACGAAGGACATAATCACATACAGGGCATAAGAGCTGAAGGAGACAACCTCGCCGAGCATCAACGAGCGGGCGGAAACGGACGCTGCGATCGCCTCTGCCGTACCACCCAGCGGGATCTCAATCGCGTTGATCAGCCTGGCTCCCACAAAGTAAATGCCGACGCTCACACAGCTCTGGACAAACATCATAATCGGAGAAAGGAAAGCCATCCCGCGTCCGGTAAAGAGCTGCGTCCGCATCAGATTGTTATTCGCTGTCTCGAACTTGTCCTCCTGGTACTGCTCCGCGTTGAACGCGCGCACCACCCGGATGCCGTTCAGGTTTTCGCCTGTGATCCGGTTCACATCGTCGATCTGCCGCTGCACGATGCGGAACCTCGGGATCATGATGGCCAGCAGGATAACCATCGCACTCACAATGATGACCACCGCGGCCGCGACGACTGCGGACAGCTGCCAGCTTTTCCCGACAATCTTGATGATCGCCCAGATCGCCATAATGGGAGCCCGCAGCATCATCTGCAGTCCCATGGCGATGATCAGCTGGATCTGCGTGATATCGTTCGTAGTACGGGTGATGAGACTGGCGGTAGAGAACTTCTTGATCTCCCCGCTGCCCATCGCCGCGACCTTGTTGAACACCTTCGCACGGACGTCAAAGGAAAAGTCCGACGCGATCATGGCAGCAAAGTAGCCGACTACCACCGTCAGGAGGGCGCTGCACAGGGCGCAGCCGAGCATCTTCCCGCCCGCCGCGTAGTACTGCGACAGCTCCGTGACCTCGCTGCTGATCAGCACCGTAATTTCCGCCGTGTAGTCCGGCAGGCGCAGATCAAAATATACCTGACCGCAGACGAGTAACAGGCACAGAAGCGCCAGCCACCGGTCTTTGGTCTTCATGTTTCGAAAAATATGAATCATGTCAAAACCTCCTTTTGTATACAACATTTGTTGTATTGCAGGGTATGTTATCACTACCATCTGGATTTATCAAGCAACAATTTCCAACATTTGTTGTATTTTTTGTGTTTGAACGCTTGTTTTTTTGCAACACGAGTTGTATAATGCACGCGTAAATATACAGCAAATCTTTCCATTCCATTTTTGCGGGGGAATAAGGAGGCAACTCATGAAAAAACAATCAAAAGTCACAGATGCGACAAGAGAATCTCTTGTGAATGCTTTCTTTCAGCTGGCCAAGGGGAAAAACATTGATCGAATTACCATCCGAGAAATCACGGATCTTGCCGGATACGAACGGACAACCTTTTACCGGTATTTCGTAGACGTCTTCGCTTTGATTGAATATGCCGAGAATCAGCTTTTGCAAAGCGCCCGGGAAGCGATAGAGTCACAACAGAGTGAAAGCACATTCGGCGAAAAGCAGTTTTTCCAAATTATCATTCAGTGTTTTCACGAAAATGCAGATCGTGTGTCCGTCCTGCTTTCCGAACGAAATCGCTCCCATTTTTTGAGGAGAATCAAAGAAAATGTGACAAACAACCTCTATATACAGAATAACGACAGTCCCAGAAAAATGGTGGTGAGGGATATCTATTTTTATGGTATTTTCCATGCCATATCGGTCAACCTGCAGAACAAGGACGCACTCCCCGATGAGGACCTGCTGGACATTATTTAGAAGCTGTTTGAAAACTGGTACTGGCCGGAGATGAAAAAACAGGCCTGACTTTTACTCCTGATGTCCGCCACGCGGACTGCGAATACATCGGACCGGGGATGCTGTCCATCTTCTCATTCTTCCTCAATTGAATCTTCAGAATAACTTCATTATAATAGCAGTTTTCCCAAAGTCCACCGGACATTTGAGAATATTTGGTAAGAATTTCGGCATGAGTAAGAAAATGTAACACTTTTGGACAAACAGGTAAAAATGTGACCTTGCCATGAAGCACAAAATAGATTAACATGGCATTAAAAAGAATTGCTTTGCGGAAGAAAGGAAGTGGTGCGGATGGCAGACAGCATGTCCCGCATTTTGATCGAAACCATTGTCAGGAGAACCCTGAAAGATTTAAAGGACTCTCCGGAACGCAGCATCCGAAATCTTGTCGATATGGCTCTGAGCTCTTCGGAGGGACGCTTTCAGCGCTCTTTTTTTTCGATTGCGGAAACGATGCTGAAAAATGAGAACAGCGCTTACTATGACGTCATAAAGGATGTCGTCGCCAATGTTGAGACGGAGCGCATTCTGCAGTTCGGAATGAACCTCGGCTATAACAGTTGCACGGAGGGAGCGGAAAAAATCCGCAAAAAAGAAGCCGAATGCGGCTTCAACGTTCCCTGGGTCATCTCAATCAACGTCGACATGAAGAGAGTCACAGAAAATCCGGAAAGCTACAATGCCATCCTCACGCAGGGAAAAAAGCTCGGCGTATACACCTGGATCCTGCAGGCACATGGATTGCTTCAGGAGGTTCTGCCCCTGATGCGAAGGCATACGGACTGTGCGTTTGTCCTATTCTGTGAACCCTCCGATCTCACCCCTGCCTTTCTGGACTGCATGTCAGATGTGAAACACCTGATGCTGGCCGTCCGCTATGATGAGAACGCCGGAGACGTGTACAGCCAGCTGCGAAAAAGACAGTTTTTCTATTCTGTATTCCATGTATATGAGGAAAAAGATGCAGAAAGCATTATCGGCGGAGACCTGTTCTACAGCACAGAACAGCTGCATCCGGTTTTCACCGCGGTCATCCCCGACGCGACCTGCTCCCGGGAGACGCGCGATCGGGTATACAGCGCAATCATGGGCTTTCACACAGAACAGGACTTTCAGACCCTGCCGCTGGATATGGTTCAGGATATTCGTTACATTGACAGTGTAATCTCCGGCGACGATTGTCTTGTCAGCTTTGACGCGGACGGCGGACTGTATTCCCGACAGGGAAAAGCAGAATCTTTGAATATATTTGACCAGCAGCTGGAAAATATTCTGCGTCAGGCATTTTCCAAGTAAACAGGCCATTTAAAATGTCAGCAAGCAAGAAGACGCAAAGACGCGGCGGCTGCGTTCTCCCTCATGACGCGTAGATAGTCGCCGCATTCCCTATCAGAGAGTGCAGGATATCGACAAACTCCTCCGCAGGAATGTCGTATTTCCCGAGAAGCCAGCGTTTGAGCGAGCAGAGAAGACCGTCCACAACGAAATCTATGCATATGGGGTGAAGCTCTTTGCCTGCATAGACCGTCTGCAGTCGGTTCTGAATCATGGGGAACAGAAGCTCCTCAAAATGCGCCGAAAAAGAATTCTGTCCCTCGATTGCCAGTACCTTCCGGTAAAAGTCACGGTTCTCATAGAGATAGCTGCACAGAAGCTCCATAAACGTCCAGGCGTCCTTCGGCTCCTTTTTCACGATGGCAATAAAATTTTCATCAAAAATCCAGGCGACCAGATCGTACTTGTCCTTGAAGTGATAATAGAAGCTCTTGCGGCTCATCCCATATTTTTCACAGATCTAAGCCACTGTGATTTTCTCGAAAGGCACCTCCTGCATCAGTTCCGTGAGCGCCCTGGCGTATGCCTGCTTTGTGATGTTGGAATAAGACATGATACACCGCTCCCTTGATTAGAGCAAATCTTAGCAGAAATCCTGTTTTTTTTCAAGAGACAAAGGTGACAAAATAAAATTTTGAAGAAGGAATCCTTATGAAAAACAAGAAAAAAATCGATCTAAAACTGATGCTGAGCCTGTTCGGCGCAGCCGCGCTGGCAATCCTGCTCCAGTTCTTTCTTACTCATCTGAATCAGGTCGACGGCTTCCTTAAGACGGTGATCGGAATCCTGATGCCCTTCATCATTGGGGCGGTAATCGCCTATCTGCTGACGCCCACCTGCACTCGTCTGGAGAGCGGTCTTAAGAAGCTGCTGGCGAAAAGGAAGAACAGCGCCGGGCTGGCGGGAGGCTTAAGCGTCCTGCTCACCCTACTGCTGGCCGCCGTCGTTATCCTTGCGCTGCTGTTCATCGTCGTCCCGGCGCTGGCAAACAGTATCTATTCCATCCTGCTGCAGATCCCCTCCAGTATCCGGCATTTCCAGAACTGGGCGATCGAGCTGGCGGGCGACAATGAGACGCTGCAAAACTATATTAACGACCTGACGGCTACCGCTTCCACCAGCCTTCCGGCCTGGCTTCGAAACACAGTGCTCCCCTGGCTACAGACGCTGATCGGCGGCGTCTCCGCAGGCGTGACGAGTGTTTTCAGCGCCCTTTATAATCTCCTGGTTGGGATCATCGTATCGGTCTACCTTCTGGGCAGCCGGAAAAATTTTGCCCGGCAGGGAAAAAAGATTCTTTATTGTGTTTTCAACCGCAAATGGGCAGACCGGATTCTGAATGAGATCCGCTACGCGGACCGAATGTTCACCGGTTTCCTGAGTGGCAGAATTATTGATTCCCTGATCATCGGCGTGATCTGTTTCATCGGCATGCTGATCCTCCGGATTCCCAATCCGCTGCTCATCAGCGTGATCGTGGGCGTCACGAATATCATCCCCTTCTTCGGCCCCTACATCGGCGCTGTTCCGTCCTTCCTGCCGATCCTGATGGTGAGCCCCATAAAGTCGCTCATCTTCCTGATCTTTATCCTGATCCTCCAGCAGTTCGACGGCAATATCTTAGGGCCACGTATCCTCGGGAACGTGACAGGTCTGAACAGCTTCTGGGTGTTGTTCGCGATTTTGTTCTTTGGAGGAATGTTCGGCTTTATCGGCATGATTGTCGGCGTACCGGTGTTCGCAGTCATTTATGATGTTATAAGAAAGCTTGTCAATAAGGGACTGGCGTATCGCGAAGCGCAGGAATCGTAAATTTTTGTAGCGTTTGCAAAGGCTCTGCCCTCCGTGGCGCAAACATGAACAGGCTCAGTCATTCAATTTTTCTGCAATCTGCCGCAGCTTTTCCTGCACATCCGGCCTCTCATCAAGTCCCTTCTTATCCGTGCCGCCCATGCAGGCCTCTCCCACGCACTCCGCGCCGAGATCATCGAGCATGTACCGCAGTGTCTGAATCGCTCCCTGAAACTGCCGCGGGGATTCCGGCGCGCCGCCTGCGAGCAGGATCGCACCCTTCTTTGTGAGCGGCCTTTTGTCGCCGCGCAGAACTCCGGCCCAATAGACCTGCAGCCGATCGAGCACCGCTTTCATGGAGCCGGGAATATTGTAAAAATAAACCGGGGCTGCAAATACAATCCGATCTGCAGCTTCCAGATTTGCATAGATTTCTTCCATTCCATCATGGATTGCACACTCCGGATGTGTATAGCAGTAGCGGCAGTCACGACAGGGCATGATGTCCTTTCGGTTGTCCAGCGACAGGTATTCCACTTCTCCCTCAAGATATTCTGCGAGATATTCCGCCATGCGCATGCTGTGTCCGTTTTTCCGGGGTGAACCGGTGAGTATCAGTGTTTTCATATCCTGTTCCCATCTTTTTTTGTTTTTCCTGCCCATTATACACAAAAAGAGGCTGCCGCACAATATCGCTCTTGTACAGCAGCCTCTGTCAGCCTGTTCTCAGGCTCCGGATATTTTATGATCTTGCCGCGATCTCTGCCGCGTACTGGTTTACCTTGTCCCTTGTGAGCCGGAAGCCGAACAGCAGACACAGCACCGCGATGATCAGTGCAATCACCGGGATTGCCATAAAGCCGATGCTGATTGCTCTCTTGAGCTGTTCGCTCGCCGCCGCAGCGTCGATATCTGCGCTGAAGGATCCCATGGCGAGACAGGCCGAGATGATGATGCCGCGGGTCATGATGCCGACCTTCAACAGCACATTCTGCAGACCGCTGATCCAGCCGGTCGCATTCTTTCCGGTCTTCCACTCACTGTACACGATCGTATCTCCGAACAGCGCCGGCATGCAGGCATAGGTGATGCCGTATCCAAACATCGCGACGCTCATCAGAATGATCACGAGCGTGACATTGTTGTAGAAGAGGAACGAGACGATAAGCAGAATCGCCTGAATCGCCATAACCCCGATACTTGTGCTCCTCGTGGAAAATTTATTGCTCAGCGTCTTGCTCAGGTACGCACCGATCACGCAGAAAATATTGGTGACCAGAATATAAGTGGCCAGCATACCCGCATTGTTCGCCACATAGGTAAAGTAGTAGGTAGCGATTCCCATCAGGACGAAATTAAACATGTACATCGCCAGATCCGCGACCAGCAGCGCAATAAGCGGGGGCGTCTGGAACAGCGCCCGAACGAGATCCATGCCGCTCGTCTTGTCCTTCGCGGCCGCCTTTTTCTTTTCCTCGTCCGCGGTCGTCTCCTGCGGCTGCACTTCCTCGTAGCCATCGAGCATCCGGAAATGCGCATAGTACAGAATCGCCATGACGCAGCCAAACGCAAACGCCGCGCCGCCGTACTGATTCACTTCCCCGATCAGACCCGCCATAATGCTGGCAACCGCCGGTCCGACATAGGAGAAGATCACCTTCGACAAGTTCGACCAGGCTCCTCTGGTAGCGGCGAGCTGGGAACGGTCCTCCGGCGTTTTTCCCGCCACAGAGATCATGGAGATGTTTGCCACATAGGGAATATTCCAGGCAATATGGCTGGTAATCGCTGCGATGATGATGATTGCTGCCGAGAGCATTCCGTCGCCCACCTTGATAAACTGGAAGGCGTACAGGAAGGGCACCAGCCAAGGCAGGACGACCAGCCAGGAGCGGTAGCGACCCCATTTCATCGGCTTCACACTGTTGATGATCGCGCCGTACATCCAGGAGAGCACGGCGTCCACCGTGCTGGCGACCGTCGTGATGAAGGTCACCATCGGCAAGCTGAACTGCGCGAGGTTTGTCAGGAAAAAGCTGAAATAATAGCTCTCAATATTGGACATCAGGGTGAAACCGCAGTCACCGACGCCATAAAACAGTTTCAAAGCCTTACTGAGTTCTTTTTTCTTTGGCATATCTTGTTTTTCACTCATTCTCTTATCCTCTCTATTTCTCGGCCAGCTCAGCCAGCTTGATCCGGCTGTAACGATAAAGCTCTTCCGCAAGGTTCACGGGGCGATCCACCTTGCTGTCGCGCAGACGGCAGGCAAAACGTCCGGTTGTGCCCAGCTCGTCCACCTTCTTGTGAATATCCGCAATCGCGTCCTCGTCGCTCATATCCTCCGGGATGATATACAACGTGCACTGCGCGAGATCCTTGCCGTACTCGTCGATAATCGCCTTCTTGTCATTCGCAGAATCCTGCCCTTCCCAGGCGTCGAAACCGGCCTCAATAAACAATGGCATCAGCGTCTTGATGCAGCCGCAGGAATGCAGGCAGATATACATTCCCATGTCGTGCGCCGCTTTCGTCAGCTTCTGATACTGCGGCAGGAACAGCTCCTCGTAGATACTCGGCGAGAAGAACGTGCTGATCTGGGTTCCCATATCGTCATGGAACAGAATCATGTCCGCATGATAGACTTCCCTCGCAATCTTGAACAACTCGATATGCCAGTCCACAAGCTTGTCGTAGAATGCGGTCAGCTCCTCCGGCTCCTCCAGAAGATAGCAGAAGGTATCCTCAAAACTGGTCAGATCTGCGGTGCGCTCAAAGAGTCCGTTCACGATGACGAAATAGGACAGTCTGTCCTCCACAATGCGTCCCTTGAAATTCTCCTCATAATCCTTCTGCCAGTCGATCTTGGAAAGATCCGGAAACGTAAGCTCGTTCCTCCACTCCGTGATGTCGGACAATCTGCGGAAACCCGGCTTCACCATCGCTGCCTTCGTCAGCGGCTCATAGACCCACTCAATCCCAAACCAGTCTGTCCCGCCAAAATTGCGTGCACGTGCGTCGTCCATCACAAGCGGCTGGATCGCGTTATTCTCGATCGTCTGGTTCGGAACCCACAGCGGCATCTCGCCCCGCAGCATGCGGAGCATGTTCTCCTTCGGAGTGATCGGGTAATTGTACTTCGGCACGATCGTATCCGGCGCGCCGTAGATACCGGGCATGCTGTACTCCCCTATTACCTTTAACTCCTCCTCGTTGAATTGAAACGCCATGTTGCCTTCCTCCTTCTCTCTTATTTTCGGCTGCGGCTCCCTTTTGCTCCTACTGTTTGCCTAGTCCGCAGCCTTTTATATTTTTACTATATCATTCTCGTTTTTTTTCGTAAATCCGTCATCAAATCCAGTATTTCGTTTCCTCACTCCTACAATTTGTCGGATAATATCCTATGATTATTCACAAAAGAAGAAAGATATGTTACACTTCACAAAAAGGGGGAGTTCTCATGTCTTTCAGACTTACGGTACAGATTTTGTTTGACGCCGCGGAAAAATGCTATTCTGGAAGGGTCCGGCTGACCGGCCCGGATCATGTCTCGCTGGAGGATGTGCGGCTCTATCACGCAGGGACCATCCTGCAGCCTCGCTTTATCTACGCGCTCACAGCAAAAGAGGCGACGGCGGATTTTCCCTTCCGGAAGGATGTCGCGCTGATTCTGTGCGGTCAGGAGCCCGCCCCGGCGGTTCCGGAAGAATGCACCGTGCTCACGATCGAGGCGAATGTTCCCCTGGCCGAGGTATTTACACTGATGCAGGACACCTTCGAGCAGTACCGCATCTGGGATCGAAAGCTGAACGAGGCCTGCCTCTCCAATCACCCGCTGGACGTCATGCTGGAGGCAAGCCTGCCAATCCTCGGAAACCCGCTGTTTATTCACGACCAGGACTTCTGCGTGATGTCCTGTCCGCGTCACATTCCCGGCATGCTCATCTGGACACGCGACGCCAGGACCGGTTGGAACCTCGTTCCCTTAAGCCTGATTCAGGATTTCAAGACGGACCCGGAATACATCAGGACCCTGAACACGCATGGAGCCTGCCTCTACTCAAAAGAACAGCGCGGTTATCCCATCCTGTACGTCAACCTCTGGAAGGGAAGACAGTATCTTGGCCGAATCTGTGTGGATGAGCTGGAAAACCCCATAGAACCCGGACACTATACAGTACTTACTTATCTGGGGCAGATGATCGAGCAAATGCTGCAGAATCAGACGATGTTCCAGCTGAACTACCGGAACGAGATGATCAGTTTCTTCATCGATTATCTTGAAGGGAGGACGCAGGAAGCTCCGCTGATTACACAGACCATAAGCTATCTGAACTGGAAGCCGGATGACCGGTATCTGTGTCTGCGTCTGGAGGGTCTGCGTCAGAACATTCAAAGGCTCTCCTCCGCCGCCACGCTGAATGCCATCAATACGGTGATTCCCAGCGGCTACGCCTTCCTCCATCAGAACGGCATCAGCGTCATCGTGAATCTTTCCTACTCTCACACCCGCCCTTCAGACGTAATTAGCAGTCTGGCGGTTCTGCTCCGGGAAGGGCTGCTGAAGATGGGCGTCAGCTCGGAACTGCGCAACTTCCTGCAGTTCCCACAGGGCTACACCCAGGCAAAAGCGGCGCTGGAGATCGGACGGCAGAGCGAAAGCATGACCTGGTGCTACCGTTTTGACGACTATTGTCTTGACTTTCTGCTACGGCAGGGAACGGCGGTCCTAGCTCCGGAGCTTCTGTGCTCTGAAAAACTCATCCTGCTGAAGGACTACGACGTCAAAAACGATACGGAGCTGTACCGCACACTCCGCATTTTTCTCGAAAATGAGCGCAATGTTATGCAGACCGCCCGGGATCTGTTTATCCATCGCAGCACGCTGCTCTATCGCCTGAAACGCATCCGGAAACTGACAGATGTGAATCTGGACGATGAAAAGGAGCGGCTGGTTCTGCGAATCTCCTATTACATTCTGGAGGGAAAGGGCGCTTCCCTCTGAGTATCACAAAAAAATCCGCTGTTTCCCTCTTAAGGGAATCCAGCGGATTTTTTACTCAAAGCAGATCAAGAATCTGATTTTTCGGCATCGCCCCAATCGCCTGATTTGCCACTTTACCGTCTTTCATGACCACCAGCGTGGGAATGCTCATGACCTTGAACTGCGCGGCCAGCTCCGGCTGCTCGTCCACATTGACTTTTCCCACCTTGATATCGGAGCGCTCGGCGGCGATCTCATCCACCAGCGGACTGACCATCCGGCAGGGGCCGCACCAGCTTGCCCAGAAATCCAGAAGCACCGGCTTATCGGAAGCCAGGACTTCTTCCTGAAAATTACTTTGATTGATCGTGATTACACTCATGTGTATGCCCTCCTGTTCTGTGTTGTTACCCGCATTCTATCAGTATATCCAGCCTGCTTCCGTGATATAATCACTGAAAGCTGACATATGCCGATCTGTCTCCCTTTTCCTACATGCAGATGATCGGCAACAGATACGCTCCGATCAGATAGTAAAGCAAAAGATGCACCGGATAAAACCAGTAGAAAAACCATTTTGACTGTCGCCCGCGCCTTCCATTGTAAAAATAGGTCAACACGAACGCAAAGACCGCCGGCCACTCCTCCCACAGGCAGACCAACGCGGCGCCGACGCTCTGCATGAGACGCTGCTCCCGAAACAAATAGAGAAGCGCGATCAGCGCGACTCCAAACACATCATAATCTGTATGGAGCAGATACGCCGCGCCGCAGCCCACAAAAAAGCCAATCATCCGCAGCCACCACCGCTCCTTCTTTTCCTCCATGAACCAGATCGTCAGAAGTCCAATCAGCAGTGTAAAATACACATTCTGATAAGACCAGACGAACGGTGCACCGCGCACCGCGAGGTCGAAGGGAATCTCGCTGAGTAGCGCGAATATCCCGAGCCTCAGCGCATACCGTTTCACATTTCTGGTGTGAAAGAGACCCTCTACAATCAGGAAGCAGAACAGCGGGAAAGCCACACGCCCCACGCAGCGCAGAATCCGGTCAAAAGAATAGATCGCGTCCCACTGTTCGGAGAAGACACCGGCCAGCGGCGAATTTCCACGCAGATTCAATACAAAATTTTCCAGAATGCAAGCCCCAAAATGATCGATCGCCATGGTAATGACGGCGATCCATTTCAGCTCGCTCCCGCTGATGCCAAATCTGCTCTTCATATTTTCTCTGCGATCTCACCCTGTTTCTTATAAATCGAATGCGCAGGCACCACACCGCGAACGCTCGAGAGCGGATAGATATTGCTCTGACGCCCGATCACCGAGCCCGGGTTCAGGATCGAACCGCAGCCGACCTCCACCATATCACCGATCATCGCGCCAAACTTTTTGATACCTGTCTCGATATCCCCCTCCGGCGTGTGCACCTTCACGAGCAGCTTATCCGACTTCACGTTCGAGGTGATGGAACCCGCGCCCATGTGCGCCCGGTAGCCGAGGATGGAATCGCCCACGTAGTTGTAATGCGGCACCTGTACCTTATTGAACAGCACAACATTCTTAAGCTCGGTCGAATTGCCGACCACCGCGCCCTCGCCGACCAGCGCATTTCCGCGGATGAAGGCGCAATGGCGTACCTCAGCGTTCTTCCCGATGATCGCCGGCCCATGGATATAGGCGCTCGGGAGAATCGTCGCGCTGCGCGCGATCCAGACATCTTCGCCGACTTTCTCATACTCTTCCTCACTCAAGGTCTCGCCGAGCTTCCGGATAAAATCCCCGATCTTCGGCAAAGCTTCCCAAGGGTAAGTCAGACCCTCGAAGAGCTCCGCCCCGATCGTCTCGTTTAAATCGAATAAATCTGCAATCTTAATTTCGCTCATATTCTTTCGCTCCCTTCTTACTCTATCACCCTTGTCCTCATAATTCTATAAACTTTCCTGCATTTTCTGCGAGATTTCCGGCAGTCATGCTTTTCGCCGGAACAGTCTTTCGCTCCCATACACATGGACTGCGATCATGTCTTCCTCCTGGAGTTTTCCTTTTTATAATATGCTGCAGCCGCCTCAAAGTAGGGCCGCATCGCGGTGTGCTGGCGGCTTTCCTTCACCTGCCGTGTGTGCCGCGAGACAAAATTCTCAAGCTTACCCATATACTCCTCCGGCGTGATCTGCCCCTCGGCCACATAGGTCAGCCCCTTCTCCCAGCTCGCGGTCAGCTCCGGGTTCAGCAGGGAACGGATCGAGACATTCACCACATCGAAAATATTTTCACCCAGCAGCGTCGGTGTGATGATCTGTGTCTTTTTGTTCAGCGCGATGTATTTATTTTTGACCAGCTTGTTCAGAATCTCGGCACGGGTCGCGCTCGTGCCGATGCCGCTGCCCTTGATCTGCGCGCGCAGTTCCTCGTCCTCGATGAGCTGCCCCGCGTTCTCCATCGCGAGGATCATCGAGCCGGAATTGTAGCGCTTCGGCGGCGTGGTCTCGCCCTCCTTGATTTTCACATCCTTCACCGGGAGCTTCGCGCCCTTTCGCAGCTTCATCAGCGCCTCAAGCATCTGCGCGTCGCCACCCGTCTCCTCCTCCTCGTCGTCCTTTTTCTTCTTCTCAAAGCTATTCGGGGCTACCGCAAGATATCCCTCCTCCATGAGAATGCGGAAGTTTGCGAAGAACTGCTCGCCTCCCAGCTTCGTCACCAGCGCCGCCTTCTGATAGACCGCTGGCGGGTAAAAAATGCTCAGGAAACGTCGTACAATGAGGTCATAGACCTGCTGCCCCGTCGGGGCGACACGCGCGAGCGCCGCAAGGCCCTGTCCGGTCGGCACGATCGCGTAGTGGTCCGTGATCTGTTTGTCATTGACATAGCGGCTCTTCGCAATGCCCTGCCAGCTCTTTTTCTCCAGAACTTCGGAGGCAAAGCCTGCTGCGGGCGCATAGCTTCGCAGGCCGCCTATGTTTTTATAAATCTCCTTCGCGACCGCGCTTGAGAGCACACGCGCGTCCGTTCTCGGGTAGGTGACGAGCTTTTTCTCGTAGAGCTCCTGCGTGATCTTCAGCGTCTCGTCAGGACTGATATGGAAGCGGCGGGAGCACTCGTTCTGCAGCTCCGCCAGATTGAAAAGGAGCGGCGCGTATTTCTGCTCCTTCTTGCGCTCAATCTTCACTACCTCGGCGAGCTGCGGCTCTGTGGCCTTCAGCTTCGCGCACAGCGCCTCGGCATCCTCTTTTCTTTTAAAACCGTTCTCCTTATAGAGCAACGGCGACTGAAAATATGCGCTTCCCTCCACCGCGCGACACTCCGCGTCGAAAGGCTTTCCATCCAGTTCCTGTGTGAGCAGCACGCGGTAAAACGGCGTCTTCACAAAGCTGCGAATCTCGCGCTCGCGCCGCACAACCATGCCGAGCACGCAGGTCATCACACGTCCGACCGAGACGACCGCGCGCTTCTCCATATGCTGAAAGTCCGAGATCGCGCTGCCGTAGCGCAGAGTCAGCAGGCGGGAAAAGTTAATGCCCATTAGATAGTCTTCCTTCGCGCGCAGGTAGGCGGCGTTCGACAGATTATCATATTCGGAAAGATCCTTTGCCTCGCGGATACCGCGCAGGATCTCCTCCTCCGTCTGCGAATCAATCCAGACGCGGCGGCGTTCCTTCCCGCTCACCCCCGCCATCTGCTCGACCAGGCGATAGATATACTCTCCCTCACGCCCGGAGTCGGTACAGACGTAGATGCGCGAGATATCCTCGCGTCTCAGCAGACTGCTCACAATTCGGTACTGCTTTTTCACACTGTCGATCACCTCATACTTCCACTCCTTCGGCAGAAAGGGCAGCGTGTCGAGCGACCAGCGCCGGTACTTTTCATCGTATGCCGCCGGATAGCTCATCGTGACCAGATGGCCGACGCACCAGGTCACGATCGCGTCGTCCGACTCAATGTAACCGTCCTTCCGGCTGCCGCTGATCTTCAGCGCCTTCGCGAATTCCTGCGCCACGCTCGGTTTCTCGGCAATATATAAAAATTTACCCATGTATTCTCTCTTTCTACGATTTCCCGGTGAAATTGTACCACAAAGATGATATAATGTCCACGATAGCAATGAGCAGTGTTTGTCTCTTTTCATAGGGCGAAGCCCGTGAGCGACACATTGAACACCTGGCGAGGTCTTTTCGAGCCTGGTGTGAAAGCGTGCATTGCAGATGAAGCGAAGCGGAATCGAGCGCGCACTGCTCTGACAAAAGGAGGCTCCCATGAACGTCGTCGGCATCATCGCAGAATACAATCCCTTTCATCAGGGCCATGCACTGCATCTTCGCGAAGCGCGCGCGCAGGCCGGCGCAGACTATACCGTCGTCGTCATGAGCGGAAACTACGTGCAGCGCGGCACGCCTGCCATGTTTGACAAGTACACGCGCGCGGAGGCTGCGCTTCGCTGCGGCGCGGACCTCGTGCTGGAACTGCCGATCACATCCGCGACGGCGAGCGCGGAGTATTTTGCCATGGGCGCGGTATGGCTGCTCGAGAGAACCGGCTTCGTGACGGATCTCTGCTTCGGCAGCGAGTGCGGAAGCCTCTCTGATCTGCATCGCACTGCGGAGGTTCTGGCGCATGAGCCCGAGGAATACCGGATACTGCTACGTTCTTCTCTCAGCGAAGGCAATAGCTTTCCAAAAGCGCGGGCGCTCGCGCTTGCCGGGCTGAATCCTTCCATTCATACAGTGCTTCTGGAAAGTCCGAATAATCTGCTCGGGATCGAATACCTGAAAGCACTTATCCGCCTGCACAGCGATATCCGCCCGCATACCATTGCACGCCTCGGGAAAGACTATCATGAACTGACGCTTGAGGCGGGACAGCCTGCTTCCGCGGGCGCACTCCGCTCCGCGCTCCTCGCATCCGGCGGACACTTCACGGAAGAAATCCGCCCGCAGCTTCCCTATCCGAAGCCCTTCCTCTCCTATGAAGGAAAGACACCGCTCACGGAGGATGCGTTCTCTCTTCTTCTGCTGCAAAAACTGCGCAGCATCCAGGATACGCCGCTCGACTCTTATTTCGATGTAAGCCGGGAGCTGTCCAACCGCATCTGGGAAAAGCTGGACTGTTTCTCATCCTTTTCGCAGTTTACAGATCTGTTAAAGACAAAGAATCTGACCCGCACAGCTGTAAGCCGCGCCCTGCTGCACGTTCTTCTCAATATCCGGGAATGGCACGAGCCGGAGGCATTCCGCGTGCTTGGTTTCCGCAAGAACGCCGAACCGCTTGTCGGGCTTCTGAAAGAGAAAGGCGCGCTTCCGCTGATCTGCGCCCCTTCGGATACGGAATTATCCCCAGATACACTGTACGCGGATCACCTGTATGAATCCGTGCGCTCCCTGCTGCACGGAACACCGTTCCATAACGAATACCGAAGAAAACTGCTGGTCATTCCATCTTCGGAAAGAGAGGAGGGACTGCTTTGAAAAAACGCATCTGGAGCCTGTTCACCCGTATTACAGACAGGGTCTCGCTCTCCCACACCTTTGACGCGCACCACAGTCTGCTCTTCACGGTCAGCGTGATGCTGGCTGCTACCGTGCTTTCTGCCCTGTACCGGCAGCTGAACGCGCACGATTCTATCAACATCGCGCTCATCTATATTCTGGCGATCATACTGATCTCCTATCACACGGATCTTTACCGCTATGGGGTAATCTCCAGCCTCGTGAGTGTCTTCCTGATCAACGGTATTTTCACTTATCCCTACTGGGAGATCAGCTTTGCGGTGTCGGGCAGTACCATCACCTTCGCGATCATGTATATCATCTCCATCCTGTCCAGCGCGACGGTCTTCCGCATGAAAGAACAGGCGCGAAAACTCAAGGAAGGAGAGCTTCGTATCGCGGAGGCGGAAAAGGAAAAAGAGAAAGAAAAGCTGCGCGCGAACCTGCTACGCGCCGTCTCGCACGACCTGCGCACACCACTGACCTCGATGATCGGCGCCAGCTCCTCCTATCTGGAAAACGAAGAGGCTCTGACCTCGGCGGAAAAGCGTCGGCTCATCTCACAGATCTATGAGGACGCCAACTGGCTGCTCCACATGGTCGAGAATCTTCTCTCCGTCACACGCATCACGGAGGACGGAGCGAATGTCTTGAAAAAGACGCCCGAGCCGATGGAGGAGGTGTTGTTCGACGCAATTTCCACTGTCCGCAAGCGCTATCCGGATCTGAAGATTGAAACCGAGATTCCTGACGAGCTGGTGGTTGCCCCGATGGACCCGCTGCTGATCAAGCAGGTGATCCTGAACCTGCTTGAAAATTCTTATTTTCACGCGCACAGTACACAGCCAGTGAAATGCATACTGGACAGCACAGACGCTTTCGTAAATGTCCATATCCGGGATTTCGGCGACGGAATCGCCCCGGAACGACTCGACGCCATCTTCGATGCGGTTCCCTCCGCCCCCACCTCAGCCTCTGACACCTGCAAAGGTATGGGCATCGGCCTGTCAATCTGCAAAGCCATCATCAATGCACACGGCGGCGACATCACGGCCCACAACTGTGAACCGGGCGCAGAATTCTGTTTCAGCATACCAAAGGAGGAAAAAACGCATGAGTCCGACCGCTAAGATTCTTATTATAGAGGACGAAAAGAATATCCGAAGTTTCATCATCTCCGTCCTCGAGACACAGGGCTATCAGGTCGTCCCCGCAGCCACGGGACAGGAGGGGCTCTCGCTCGCGGCTTCGCTCTGCCCCGATCTCATCCTCCTCGATCTCGGCCTGCCTGACATGGATGGAAATGAAGTAATCCACAGACTCCGGGAATGGTCTGCCGTCCCGCTGCTCGTCATCTCTGCACGCACGGAAGAGAATGATAAGGTGCAGGCGCTTGACCTAGGAGCCGACGACTATATCACCAAACCCTTCGGTAATTCCGAGCTGCTGGCGCGCATCCGCACGGCTCTTCGGCACGGAAGCCTGCGTCAAGCGGATGCAGCCGCCGTCTTTGGTCCCTACCGCTGCGGTGGGCTTATCATTGACTTTGCAAAACGTCTGGTCACTCGAGACGGACAGGAGATTCATCTGACACAGAATGAATTCAAGATTGTAGAACTGCTCGCGCGCAACGCCGGACGCGTGCTGACCTATGACCGGCTGATCGAGCACATCTGGGGTCCCTATTCCGAAAATGACAACACCATCCTCCGCGTCAATATGGCCAACATCCGCCGCAAACTGGAACCGAATCCGGCGGAACCCATCTATATTTTCACCGAGATTGGAATCGGCTACCGGATGGCTGAGGAAGACGCACGCTGAGGACTGTAAATGTAAAACCCCTCCGGGAGGCAGGATGTTCAGGAGGCCTGCGCCCGGTGGGGTTTTACTGATTCGGTTCGGCGTGCCATTCTCATGTGTTTGATAATGGAGGATTTCACATGAACGCCTTCCCTTTATATTGTGCATATTGCTTGAGATTTCACATAAAAACGCCGCCTCAACCCACGAGCCGACATTTCAAAAGACGAAGCGCGCCATTCACCCCGTCTGTTGGATGTTAAGCCTTGCTCGGAGACTCATCTCATATGTCAAGCAGGTTTCCTGGCTTACGGATACAAACGTCTATCCTCCCCTTCTCGCACGTCTTTGGGTTCTGCAATGGGATAATGAGGACAGGCTCTCCGAATACAGTGACCGGATCGTTCAGGACTCACACCTGATTCCCTTTCTCACAAGCGGCAACTGCCGCTGTGCACTTGACACAGCATTCTTCTGCACAAGTATTATTATAGCTGTTGCCTTTGGTCATGTCAAGCTGTTTGCAGAAACAATTACTTTTATTCCTTCTTCAACTCTTTCTGGGAGTAGCTCTCATAACAGAAACGGATGATATCCTTTCTGGTCACGATCCCGATGAAGATCTCCTTGTCGTCGATCACAGGCACAAAGTTCTGATTCAACGCCAGCCGAACCAGATCCTCCATCGACGCGTCGATCGACACCGCTCTGGTCTGGAGACGGCGCTCAATGCTGGTGATCGAAATATTCTCCGCTGCCTTCAGATTCATATCATAGCGCTTTTTCAGCGTCCAGAGGATATCGCCCTCCGTCACAGTGCCGACATAGTGACCCTCGCGGTCAATCATGGGAATTCCCGTATAGCTGCTTCTCTCCAGCTTCTCAATCGCCTGCCGGAGCGTCCAGTCATTGCGCAGGTAAGAAACTTCACTCTTCGGCGTCAAAAAAAACAGTATATTCATATTTCTTCATCCTTTACATCAGGGGAGCCACCACGCGCAGGGCAGAATTGATAATCCCGCCAACCAAGCCCTCGCGGCAGTCCGCAAGCGACACTTCGCGGCTCTTCTCGAAACAGTCCTCAAAATCGCGCTTCACATCCATCACCGCACTGCAGCGGTAAAGGAAGGTGCCGCACTCAAAGTGCAGATACAGGCTGCGATAGTCCAGATTAATCGTGCCGACCGTGGCAATCCGATCATCGCACACGAAAGACTTCGCGTGTACAAAACCCGGCGAATACTCGTAGATCTTCACACCCGCAATCAAAAGGGACGGGTAATAGGTCTTCGCCATGGAAAATACCAGTTTCTTATCCGGGATACCCGGCATCTGAATCCGCACGTCGACGCCGCGTTTTGCGGCAAGGCAGAGCGCGCTCTCCATCTCATCGCTGACCAGCAGGTAAGGCGTCGCGATATAGACATAATCCTTCGCCTGATTCAAAATATTGATATAGACATTCTCGCCAAGCGCCTCATTGTCGAGCGGCGTATCGCCGTAAGGCACAACATAGCCGTCATCCTCAAAGGGCTTCGGATGCCATCTGTGCGGGCAGAACCGCTCAAAATCTGTCTCCGGCGTGCGGAAACCGTTCCAGATCTCCAGAAACATCATCGTAAAGTTGAAGACCGCCTCACCCTCCAGACGCACCGCCGTATCCTTCCAGTGGCCAAAGCGCATCTTTCGGTTGATATACTCATCCGCCAGATTGATACCGCCGTTGTAGGCCGTATGGCCATCGACCACCAGAATCTTGCGGTGGTCGCGGTTGTTCATGACAATCGAGAAGAACGGGATGAAACGATTAAAAGCCATGCATTGAATACCCATCTTCTCAAGCTTCTGCGCATAGCGGATCGGCAGCAGCGACACACAACCCACATCGTCATAGATCAGGCGAACATCGACGCCCTCCTTTACCTTGCGCAGCAAAAGCTCCAGAATCATGTCCCACATCACGCCCTCGGCAATGATATAGTATTCCAGAAAAATGTAGTGCTCTGCCTTCCGAATATCCTCGAGCATGTCCGCAAACATCTCTTCGCCGACGCGATAATACTTTACAGACGTATTTTTCCATACAGGATAGCCGCCATATCTGCCGATATAACTCAATCCTCCGGCCGTCTGCGGATCCGTCTGCCGGACCTCCTCCAGCGTGTCCTCATTCTGCGCCATCGTCCCCTGCATCCCGTCCTTGACCTTCGCCAGACGTCTCGCAAGTCTCCTGCTCGGCCTCTTATTCCCGATCATCAGATAGAGAATGCCACCCAACAGCGGCACTGCCATGATCAGGATAATCCACACAATCTTGTAAGCAGAATTTTCATCCTTGCGGATCAGGTAAAGCAAGATCAGTATACTCAATACCCGGAAAAAAATATTGATGTAGATCGAATACGTTCCCAGATAGGCAAAGAAGACTAAAAGCCAGAGTCCCTGGACGATAATCGCCAGGCCGACCAGCACCACGCGGCTCGTAAAAATTTTCAGTAATTTTCTCATGTATACCCGTACTCCATCCAACTACAGTATACCTCTCTCCGCGTAAACTTTCTGTTAAATCTTTCTTAAAATATTATGGCTGTGAACACTCACGAATCCGCATTTTCCAGATGTACGGTCATCTGCGGGAACGGAATGTCGATCTGCTCCTCTGCGAAACGGTTGTGCACAGTCTCCAGCACACTCCACTTGACGTCCCAGTAGTCGCCTGCCATGACCCACGGGCGGATCAAGATCGTGATGCCGCTGTCGCCAAGCTCGTCGACCGCTACCACACAGGCCGGTTCTTGAAGAATCCGCTCATCACTGTCGAGAATCTCGTGAATCACCCGCTGCGCCTTCTTGAGATCGGAACCGTAAGCCACGCTGACGCTCATGTCGACGCGCCGCGTCTCGTTGGCGGAATAGTTGACAATCGTGCCGTTTGCCAGCGTGCCGTTCGGCAGAATTACATTGCGATTGTCCACCGTATGTAGGGTCGTGGCAAAGAGCGAAATCTCCACCACCGTTCCCTCGCAGCTGCTCGCCGAGACGAAGTCGCCGACCTTGAAGGGCTTCAGGATCAGAATCAGAATGCCGCCGGCAAAATTCGATAGGCTGCCCTGCAGGGACAGGCCGACCGCCACGCCCGCGGTGCCGAGGATCGTGATAAAGGAGGTCGTCTGCACGCCAAAGTGCGCGAGAATGACGAGCGCCAGGATCACGTAGGCCGCGATTTTTACAAAGCCGTCCAGAAACTGGATGACGCCGGTATCGATCTGCGCGCGTTCCAACACTCCCTGCAAGAGCTTTCTCAGATATTTGATCGCTTTAATCCCAATAAACAGGAACACAAGCGCCCAGACGACCGACATGCCTGCCGAGAGAAATTTAGGCCAAAGAGTTGCGATAACAGTTTCCAGATTCATGATATATTTTCCTCACTTTCCACAAAACGGTTCAGGAAATCCTGTTCCGATATAATTTCAACGCCCAGCTCCTTCGCTTTTTTATTTTTTGAAGAAGCCGAATGGACGTCGTTGTTAATAAGAAACCCTGTCTTCGAGGTGACGCTCCCGGTCACTTTCCCGCCCTTCGACTCGATCAGGTCTTTCAGCGCGTTCCGATTCGGAAAATGCGTGAGGCTGCCGGTGATCACGAAAATCTTTCCGGCGAGCGTCTGCGCGCTTTCGTCCGTCTCCTCACGGTAAAGGGAAAGCTCGTCCATAAGATCGTCAAGCCAGCGGTTATGCTCCGCGTCGCGAAAATACTCCTCCACCGACGCGCCGATCACACCGCCGATACCGGGGATCTCACTCAATTCCTCTGCCGAAGCACTTCGCAGCAAGGCGAGATCGTCCTGATACTCGCGGCTGAGCAGCTTTGCATTTGCAAGGCCGATATTCGGAATACCAAGGCTGTAGATCACGCGAGCAAGCGTCGTACGGCGTGCTTTCCCCGCGCTCGCGATCAGATTCTCGTAGGATTTCTCGCCAAATCCCTCCATCTCCACGATCGCGTCGCGGTGGCGGTCCAGATGAAACAGATCCGCATATTCATGAATAAAGCCCTTTCCGATCAGCTTTTCCAGCGTCATCTCGGAGAGGCCGTCGATATTCATCGCGTCGCGGCTCACGAAGAGCGTAAATGCCTTGATCTTCTTTGCCTGGCAGTCCGGGTTCGTGCAATAAAGCGACTCCACACCGCCTGTATTCTCAATCCGGGTCAGTCCGCCGCAGACCGGACAGCGCTCCGGAATCGGCGCGTTTCCGCTGCCGGTCAGGTTCTCAGCAATCTGCGGGATGATCATGTTCGCCTTATAAACCGTGATCTCATCGCCGATGCCGAGGCACAGCGCCTTCAGAATGCTGACGTTGTGCACCGACGCGCGGCTGACCGTCGTTCCCTCCAGCTCCACCGGCTCAAAGACCGCGACCGGATTGATAAGGCCGGTACGTGAAGGACTCCATTCAATTTCGACGAGTTTCGTCTCCCGCTGCTCATCCTGCCACTTGAAAGCATAGGAATCCCGCGGAAATTTCGCCGTGCGGCCGAGCGACTGTCCATAGGCGATGTCCTCATAGACGCTGACCAGCCCGTCCGACGGAAAATCATTCTGCGCGATCGCCTCGGAAAAAGCACGCACCGCTTCCGGCACCTGCGCGCCAGTCACTTTTTTATATTCCACCACGTCGAAGCCTTGCTCCTGCATCCAGAGAAACTGCTTTTCCCTCGAATTCTCAAAATCGACGCCGTCCGCACGCACAAGGGCGAAAGCATAGAAATAGACGCAGCGCTGTGCGGTAATCTCGTTATTCAGCTGCCTGACAGAACCGCTACAGAGATTTCGCGGATTCTTGTAGCGAGCCGCCTCGTCGTCGATCTCCCGGTTGATCCGTTCAAAGTCCGAATAACGGATGACCGCCTCGCCGCGCAGCACCGTCGTCCCCTCATGCGGGATCTTAAGCGGCACATTCTGAAAGACCCGCGCATTGTTCGTGATGACTTCACCGATCTCGCCGTTTCCCCGCGTCACAGCCTTGAAAAGCGCGCCATCCTCGTAGGTCAGGACAACCGTCAGCCCGTCCAACTTCCAGGACAGAAGCACCTCATGTTCTCCCGCAAAATCCGCGAGCGCACCGACATCCTTTGTCTTGTCAAGCGAGAGCATCGGCGTCTCATGCCGCTCCTTCGGCAGCTCATCAACCGCCTCATAGCCAACGGTCACAGTTGGGCTGCCGGAGAGCACCGTGCCGGTCTCCTGTTCTAACTTCACAAGCTCGTCGTACAGCCGGTCATACTCGAAGTTGCTCATAATCTCGCGGTCTTCCTGATAATAAGCCTTTGAAGCTGCACGAAGCTGCACCCCAAGCTCCCGCATGCGCGCGACCTTAGTCTCTCTCTCATCCATCCTGCACATCCTCCTGCTCTGTCTCAAGCATTGCCATCAGCTCCAGCCGTTCCCTCTCCGTCACATTCCGCCAAGCGCCGGTCTTCAGATGGCCGAGCCGGATATTCAGGACCCGCACCCTTTTGAGTTCCTGCACATGATAGCCAAACTCCCCGCACATCCTGCGGATCTGCCGGTTCAGCCCCTGAGTCAGCACGATGCGGAACGAGCGCTTTCCGATCCGCTCTGCCTGACAGGGTCTCGTCGTGACACCAAGCTCCCGCAAAGCCACGCCCGCCGCCATGTCCTTCAGAAAACGGTCATTGAAATCACGGTCGAGCGTCACCTCATATTCCTTCTCATGGAAATTCGCGCCGCGCATCATGCGCTGAATGAGGTCTCCCTGATTCGTCATCAGAAGCAGGCCCTCCGAATCCTTGTCCAACCTTCCTGCATAGGTGATGCGCTTCGGATAATTCAGAAATTCAATAATATTTACGTCGCCGCCCTGACTCCTCTCCGAGCAAACGATACCGCGGGGCTTGTTGACTGCCAGCAGAATGAAGCCATCCTTCCCTTCAACCGGCTCGCCGTCAAGAAGCACTCTCTGCCCCTCCTCGATCTGCATCCCCAGCTCAGCCGCGCGTCCGTCAACGCTCACGCGTCCCGCCGCGATCAGCCTGTCCGCTTCACGCCGCGAGCAGACGCCCGCCTCACTCAGATATTTATTTAAACGAACCATCTATGTACTGTTCCCTTCCGGGACTGCTTATCGCGCAGCCCCGCTTTTCCTATCATACCAGAGATTTCCAGAAAAGACCAGAACTTCTTCTCTATAGATAAGCCCGAAGTTTTTCCATATTTTTCTCCTCAAAATCCATAATTTCCCGCGCCATCTCACAGTATTCCCTCTGCGCGCCGCTGTTTTCCTTCACCGCCTTCATCAGGTCGGTGATGCCCATCGCGTTCCCGCGGATCAGCATGTCCGCGAGATGCGGCGTGCTGGTGTTGAGCAGCGTGTTCATCTGAATTCCACCCCACAACTTTGTGCGGTCCAAAACGCTGCCTTGCGGCATCTCCTCTTT
Organism: Lachnospiraceae bacterium; assembly: GCA_021203465.1. Taxonomy (GTDB): domain Bacteria; phylum Bacillota; class Clostridia; order Lachnospirales; family Lachnospiraceae; genus Hominiventricola. Next base: position 40,153 of record JAJQBC010000092.1, read on the forward strand.
CTCCTTCGCAAATTCTCGTTCCACCCGCTCTTCGAACCGCTGAAATCTGCAGGCCTGCCTGTTCAGGTCGAGCGCCAGATCCTCGTCCTCCACCTTGCTGATCATCATGTTGATCGCATCGCGGCCCACATGCGCATTCTTATAGCACTCCGTGAGCACTGCCCTGTCTGCCCCTGTAATCATAAAAAAAGCTCCTTTCCCTCACTTGATCCTAGGGTATGGAGCTTTTTCACATTTTATTCAGATGTCAGGCGTCTTCATTCCAGATATTCGCTCATCACATAACCGGTCTGGCCGTTATACTCGATCTTGCTCCAGCCGTTTTCATAAGACTCAATCACGGTAACGCTCTCGCCCTGATACGCCAGCGCCACTCTGTCAGAGTCTGACGACGCTTCGCTGCGCACATTGACGCTGTCCGTCACTCGCGTTGTGCGGTTCTCCGCAGTCGCTTCGCCGGTATCTACAGCCTCGTCGTCCGCCTCCTCATTCTCCTCGGAAGCATCCGCAGTCTCCGCACTCTCCTCTTCGCTCGCCTCCTCAGAATCGTCGCTCGCCAGCTCGAGCGCGCTCTGCATAAACTGTGCCAGCGTGGAATCGCTCTCCAGAGCCTCCTCGTAACGCGCCTGCACATCCGCGTAGAGCGCCTGCACATCTTCATCCTGCTCCAGCTCCTCGACGTAAGCCTGCAGATCCGCATCGTCATCCACGTTGCTGTACTGAATCAGCCGGTCTCCATACTCGTCCTGCGGCAGCAGAGAAAGACAGATGATACCCGGCGCGAGCGTTTCCACCCCATCGATCTTCATGTCATAACAGATAAACGCAATGTAAGCGTCCTCCTCCAGCCCGTTCATGGTATAGCAGACCAGATTACTGTAGGATTCATAGGCCCTGTCGTTCTTCTCAATCTCTTCCCTGTCCTCGTCAGACAGCTCGTCGACGATCAGCGCCAGCGTATCCACATCCCCATCCACGATGCAGTCCATATAGGTCTTCACCAGCGTAATGATAGACGCATGTTCATTTACAGTTAATACATTTTCCTCTTCGACTTCCTCTGCCTCATCCGTCGTTGCGTCCTCTTCGCCCTCAGCCTCCGTCTCCTGCGTGGCCTCTTCCGAAATACTCTCCTGCGTGTCCCCGCTGCCGCAGCCGCGTACCAGCAGGATTATCACAACAAGCAGCACCACAAGCGCCGCGATATACTGCTTATATTTCTGCAAAAATTTTACGATTTCCTCTTTGTTCAGTTTCATGGTAAATTCCTCCAAAAATGAATTTCCATAACAGCCTCCCTCAAAAGTAAGAACGAAAAATGCACCTGACAAGATTCGAACTTGCGACACCGGGCGTCGGAGGCCCGTGCTCTATCCAGCTGAGCTACAGGTGCATGGCTTATTACCTCACCTATCATACACCAAGTTGAAGAAATAAGCAAATGTTTTTTGTAACAAAGTTGTAATATTTTTCCCCAGTTCAGCGCGGCAGAGGGCTGGTAAAGCAGGCTTTGCAGATTTATCTGCAAAAGACTGGTTTTCCAGACCGTAGGCTGGGCGGAACGCCCAGCAGGCTCCCGACAGCCCGCTCATGCGGGCTGTCGGGAGCCTGCCGCGCTGAACTGCCACTACCTAACGGGGCTTCCTGCACCCTGCCGCGCTGAACCGCCACTACCTTACCTCGGCTTCCCGATTACCCTTTCTTCCACAGCAGCACCCGCTTCTCCTTACTCGAATAATAATACACATTCCCGCTGAGATACTCCTCCCGACTCACGCAGCGCTGGTTCACCGTGCGCACGATCTCCTCCAGATCCGCATTCTCCGGCGTTTCTGATACGGGGAGCAAAATGACCTCGTGAATGCTGCTCGGCAACACATAGTAATCTCCACCCAGACGCTCCCTGCACATCCTCTGCACCCCCGGATCCAAAATGCAGGCCGCGCCATACTCCTTCCGGCTATTGCTCAGGACATAAAGATGGCTCTTCACTTCGCTAAGGCCGTACTCCGCCAGCAGCTGCTCCAGCGGCTGGAAAAACGTCGGCTCCCTGCGCATATTCCGCACAGCGATCTCATGCAGCTCCTCCGGCGTCAGCCCCCAGCTGCTCATGTGTTCCGTGCGAACCAGCGCCGTCGCATTTTTAATGATATGTTCGGGAATCTTAAGATAATACACGATGACCAGGTCTAACCATTTCCGATGGGGAACCTGCTCCAGAAGCTCTGTGTTGCGGGACGCGGAGATCAGCCTGCAGTATATCAGATCCCGCGCCCTGTCGGGTTCCAACAGCTTCTTGATCTCCTCCCCCGGCAGCATGCGGCTCTCTCTTTGCAGGCTCAGCACCGTCTGTGCGATTTCCCGGATATAGCCGGGATCCGGGCTGCTTCGATAATAATTATTCACATAGACGGTAGGCTGCTCCTTTCGCCCCGGCATCATGCAGCTGAAACCGTCCAGATGAACATTGTTGTTTTTGAGTACGCGAACCCGTCGGACGCTCTCTCCGGGAGCCAGCCTGTTGCCGATCTCCTCCTCAAGGAGATCCAGAAATTTATCATAGGTCATGAAAAATCCTTTCCGCTTCTCTCCTCCTTTTACTCTGTTCCATCTTGGGAAAATGTTGTGCGAGAGCACAGACTCGTTTTATATCTGCATCCAGTGTAACCGATCCGGCGTTTTTTTGCAAGCCGCATTTACAATCTTTTCAAAGTATATTATAATTACTCTGTTCGCGTTGCGGACAATTCTACACGAGGAGAACTGTTATGGGATTTACATTCAATAAAAAACTGCCGATTCCAAAGGAGATCAAGACGATGTACCCGGTCTCTGCAAAATGCGCGGCGATAAAGGAACAGCGTGATAAGGAGATTCGCGACGTGATCACCGGAGCGGACGACCGCTTCCTGATCATCATCGGACCCTGCTCGGTGGACAATGAGACAGCGGTCATGGACTATCTGAACCGTCTGGTGCCGGTGCAGGAAAAGATCAAAGATAAGTGCATCATTATTCCGCGCATTTATACAAATAAACCACGTACAACCGGCGAGGGCTACAAAGGTATGCTCCATCAGGCCGATCCGGAGGCCGCGCCCGACCTGCTTGAAGGCCTCATCGCGATCCGTAAGCTCCATATCCGCAATATTGAGGAGACCGGACTGACCGCATCGGACGAGATGCTCTACCCGGAAAACTGGTGGTATCTGGTCGACCTTCTGTCCTATGTGGCGATCGGCGCGCGCTCTGTAGAGGATCAGCACCACCGCATGACCGCCAGCAGCTTCGACGTGCCGGCCGGCATGAAGAATCCGACAAGCGGTGACCTGACCGTCATGCTGAATTCCGTCCTGGCAGCGCAGCACGCCCACTCCTTCATCTATCGCGGCTGGGATGTCAATACCGACGGCAACCCACTGGCGCACACGGTTCTGCGCGGTGCAACAAACAAGTCCGGAATTGCGCTGCCGAACTACCACTACGAGGACCTGCTGAACCTCTACGAACTATACCAGCAGAAAAACCTGCTGAACCCGGCCTGCATCGTGGATGTAAACCACTCGAATTCCAACAAGAAATATCTCGAGCAAATCCGCATCTCTAAGGAAGTGCTGCACAGCCGCCGCCACAATCCGGATATCCACCGCCTTGTGAAAGGACTTATGATCGAGAGTTATATCGAGGACGGAAATCAGGGCGTGCACGACAAGGTCTACGGAAAATCCATCACCGACCCCTGCCTCGGCTGGAAAAAGTCGGAGCGCCTCATGTACGAGATTGCGGAGAACTGCTGATCCTGACAAGATATATAGTTTGCCCCCCTGCCTGAGACAGGGGGCAATTTTTCAGTGTTTTCTCTTTTCAAGTGAGACAAAAGCTTCCAGCGCGACACGAATCTCGTCGCTCTCTCCCTGAAGTACAGCTGACGCGCCATCCACATAACTGTTGATTCCCTTTTCCAGGCTGCTCTGCGCTTCCACCACGGTATTCAGGATGGATGCTGTCCGGAACCCGCGAAGAGATCCCACGGTAAAGAGTGTCGCGGTCTCCATGTCGGAACCGAGGACTCCTCTGGCCGCCCAGTAATCATTGAGCTCGTCCTTCTGATCCACATAAAGTCCGTCGTGGCTTCTGGTGATACCGATATGATAGCCCGCGCCGCAGCTGTCCGCCGCATGGATCACGTCGATCAGAAGCTCCGTATCCGGAATCGCCGGATACTCCGTCCCCACGTATGTCTTTGAAGTGCCGTCATCCCGAACCGCACCGTTTGCTATTACAAGCTCTCCGAGACGTATTCCCGGGACCAGCGCCCCACAGCTTCCGATGCGGATCATCGCCTCCACCCCGATTTTCCGGAGCTCTTCCGCCGCGATCGCCGTGGACGGCCCTCCCATGCCGGTGGACACCGCCATGACCTTCACGCCCTTATAGTATCCCACCGCGCTTTTGTGTTCCCGGTTGAACGCAATGTCTCTTACGTCTGTCAAAAATTCCTTGATTCGCTCCACTCTCCCGGGATCTCCCGGAAGAATGGCATAGCTCGCTGCATCCTCGCTGCTGCATCTGATATGTGGCTGTAAATTGCTCATTTTCCTCTCGTCCTTTCCTGTTTTATGTTTTTTCGTTTCCGGCTGTCAGCATACAGCCGTCATCTCACATTATTCTGGATGAAATCCAAGATAATCTTCCGCGTCTCCTCGTAACCGCTGCCCGTCTCGAAGCGCCGCTCCGGGTGCCACTGCAGCGCGAGTACCTTCATCTCCTCCGAGCCGAAGGCCTCGACGACATGGTTCTCCCGGTCAATGGCTAACGGCTCAAAACAAGGCGCGAGCCCATCCTCATAGATACAGTCAGAGTGATAATTATTCACCCAGATACTCCGCTGTTCCTTTACAAGCCAGACTTCATGGTCGACGCCGCGCGTTCGGCGAACCGGGAGCTTCGGATGATACCAGAGCTTTCCGCCGAACATGACATTGATATACTGCATGCCGCGACAGGTCGCAATGATCGGGATGCCATGCGCCAGACAGTAGTGGATGACCTGTTCCTCCATATGGTCGCGATGCGGCTGCAGCTCGTCCTCATGAGGCCGGTCGTACATCTGGGGCGGCAGCGAGCCGCCGCCGACCACGATCAGCAGGTCCCGCTTCTTATTGAACACCATCTCCACGTTTTTTGTAAAATTCGATATCGCCTTCGGAATAAAACCGAGCAGCTCGTAAAAGCGCACATAGCCGGATTCCAGAATATCCACCGGATCGCCGTACTGGTTCACACCCTCGCGCTGCGTGATCAGCGCGCTTAAGTTCCAGTACTGCAGCCCCTCCTCGATCTTTCCCGCGCGGCAGTCCATGACCAGATAGGACAGCGACGACACATAGTTGTAGATCTTCTCGCCACAGCCGATCGCCGCCGGAATCTCGAACTCTGCGCAGCGGATCGCCATATGTGAGGCCGCGCCTCCGAAACGCGTGATGAACCCCTTGATTCCCTTCGCGAATACCCACTCATAACCCGGATCCGCCTTTGGCACGACCACAATCTTGTCGCGGATATCCGCGCCGGGTTCCTCATCCAGCAGCACCACTTCACCTTCGACGCGCTTCGTCGTGATGAAATTCGGCCTCGCCTCGTAGACCTCTACAACATCCAGACTGCTCCGATCCAGAATCACCTCCGGCAGGAAGAGCTCCTGATACTCGAGATATTCCCGGCGCCGCCGCTCAATGCGAAGCTCCAGTCTGTCCTTCAGCTCCTCCATCGTCATGTATTGCGGCAGCTTAAAATCTTCGATCTCCAGCCAGGAAAGATCATTTCGGGTGATCTCCATGATCGCCCCGCTGCGAACCAGCAGCTCCAGGATCAGGCTCAGGGATTTTGTAAATTCAAATTTAAAATATTCGCGCTGCTTGATCGCCTGATAAATAAAATAGACGAGCTCCTCGACACTGACAGACAACCCCGTCTTAAGCAGCGCCGTCTCAAGACGTGCTGCATCAAGACGTTTTCTTCCGGATTCCGGGCGTGCAGTCCGCGACTGTCCCGGTCGGAAATTCATCTGATCATAGCGCTCCGTCCGGATATCATAGGTGCCGACCCGCAGATGCCCATATTTCTTATTAAACTCCGCACGGCTGATCTCATCCATGGAAAAGGCGCGGAAATCCTCCTCAAATTCCGTGGAGACCGTCGTGATCGACTGCATGAACGCGTCGATATCCTCCTCCGTGAACCAGGTCTTGCCTGCCTGCCCGTCCGGCCCGCTCTCCGTCAGGCTGCGCAGGAAAGCCCGCGCCATGAAGGCCATCCTGGCCTGCCTTGCAAACTGAGGCGTCCCATAGTGCTGCAGACTGGCGCGCAGGGACTGCACCGCCGCCAGAATTCTGTGCAGGGAAGCGTTCGGATCATCAAGAAGCTTCTCCTCATTGACGCGCACCTCCTCCAGCCTCCGCAGGCTCTCGCGATCCATGGCAAGAATCTCGTCAAAATGCAGGATCGCCTGTTCTGTCACATGTTTCAGGCTGCAAAGAAGCTGCTGTCGTTCCTCCTCGCTGAATCCATGCTGCAGCAAGCGCTTCGTCTTCTCCGTCGTGCTGAAATCATAGCTGGTAAATACAATCTCAAATTCGATCTTGTCATGCGCGGTAAGATTGTGACGCAGCGCGTCCTGATAATATTCCACCAGCCGAAGCGAGAGATCCTCGCTTAGCTCCTGCGGGATCAGAGAGTAGAACGCGTATTCCAGACAGATGTATGGCTTGTTGCCAATCCGATGCATCAGATCCTGCTGCAGTCTGCGGTAGCCCAGGCCCTCAATTCCCTGATTCCACGCGCGGTGCGTGATAATCGCGCGGTACAGGGAGTAATCCAGCGGACGCGGGTTATTTCCAATAATCTCCGAAGGATTCCAGAAAGCCATATCGGACATCATCATCGGCGTGCCGGTGATCACATTCTTATGATGCTCGTACATCTTTCCCGCATTTTCCAGCATATTATAAAATTTGTGGTCATCGTAGGCATTTTCCTGCCGGTAACTGGCCACGAGCGGGCGCATCTGAAACAAAATCACCTTCCCGTCGCGGTCAATCGCAAACTCGATATCCAGCGCCAGTCCGTCCATGATGTGTTCGAGCTCCTGCACTGCATACAAAAGATCCCGCCATGGCTGCCGCAGCCGCCCCACATCCGCATTTCTCACGACCTTCATCATGCGCCCGGCGGAGCCGCTCGTCACGCTGTCCGTTGAACCGGTCTCATCATAATTAATCAGATAATAAGGCTTATTATTCTGGATATCCCTCGTGAAGACGACGCCGCTGTAGACAACATGCTGCGCCTGACACTGGATCAGCACCTGCTCATTCTCCAGATTATAAATATCGCGCGCATAAGAAGCGATCACCGCGTCTACTGCCGCGATGATCTCCTCCTCACTGGACGAATCCACGTCCAGAATGCTCTTATAATGTCCGGCGTTCGAATTCCGATATGAATCCTCCTCCGACGAGGAGCTGCGAACCACAATCCGCCGTCCGCGAAACTGCGCCATGATCTCATGGCAGACCGCAAGTTTATCCTTCTGATAATCGCGATTCCATAAGATATACATCTCCTCAATCGAGGATTTCTTTACAAGACTGCGCAGGGCGAAGAGCGTGCCCGCCTTCGTCGATATCAGTTTGTGCTCCATCAGCCGCTCCTTTTTCGCGTCATGCACGCGGATGCGTCTTGCTGTACTCCATCTTCATGCCGCTCTGAAATCCCGCGTAGATCTGTGTCGCCGCGATATCTGTGTGCCCTAGCATCTCCTGAATAACCGGAAGGCCCGCACCCCGCGCCGCCATATGTGCCGCACAGGAATGGCGGAACATCCGCGGCGTGATGTCTTTGTCAATACCGGCCTTCGCCGCATAACTCTTCAGAAGCTTCCAGAAACCCTGCCTGCTCATCGGTGTCCCCGAGCAATTCAGGAATAAAATCACCTGTGACCCGTTTTTCAGAAACGTATTGCATGCCAGACTGAGGTAATCCCGCAGAGCCTTCGCCGCAGCCTCCCCGAACGGAATCATGCGCTCACGCTCTGCATCGCGGCAGATCAGCCAGCAGAAACGCAGATTGACATCATCAACCCGAAGGGCGATCAGCTCGCTGACCCGCATCCCTGTCGCATAGAGCAGCTCCAGCATCGCCCGGTCACGCAGCTCCTTCGGCCTGTTCGACGAAGGCTGCGCCAGCAGGCACTCCATCTCCTGTTCCGTCAGGATTTCCGGCGCGTGCTTCTCCACCTTCGGCGGCTTCAAAAAAAATGATGGATCCTCCGCGATCGCGCGTTCACGCAGCAGATATTCAAAGAAAGCTTTGATCGATGCGACATATCGGGATACCGTCGCCGCCGACATTCCCTTTTTCTCCATGTCCAGCACGTAAGCGCTCAGCATCGTCGCACTGACATCCTCCACGCGCTGCGTTCCCTGCCCCTCCAGATAAGCAGCCATCTTCATCAGATCACCGCGATAAGACAACACCATATTGTGTGAAAGCCGCTTTACCGTCTCCAGATATTCTGTAAACTCCCGTATTTCCTTCTCCATAACAAGCCCCCGCAAAAACCGCAACGCGGTTTTTATATATAGCTAAAGTATAGCGGAGAATTCACGGGATTTCAACATGTTTTTGTTTTGCCGCTCTCCTTCAAAGTCTCCTCAGCAGCTGCTGCAGCAACGGCGGATTTATGTAAACTTCTGTGAGTATCCCAAAAAGCAGGAACAAAGCACCCGCCAGTGATAGAAATAGGTATTTCCTGCGGCTGTTGCCACCCCGACGCACCCACAGAAACACCCATCCAAATGCCGGAATATAGAAAAAAATCTGCGGCACTACACCCACCGCACAGATCAAAATTCCCTTCAGGCCAAGACGCAGGGCAGAGATACTCAGGACTGTTCCCAGAAGCGCCCCAACGCCAAACAGCAATATGCCGAGCGCCACCGAAGCCGCTGACAGGCCGCCGAGACAGATCAGCAGCATGTACTGCCCTGCACGGCAGCGCCCTACATACCCCAGCAGTTTTCCTGTATCAATTCGCAGCGACGCATACTGGTTCAGAAAATATTCACTGAAAATCCCGGAAAACTGTGCTTCCCTTTGTATCTGTACCAAGCCAATTCCCACAAACAGACCCAAAAACAACAACAGAAGACAACGGCCGCTCCCCGGTTTGCGCATAAAAAACACCTCCCCGTCCAATATATGGACGAGGAGGCTTATCCATTACACTTCCGTGCATTTTCTATAAACCGCCTCTGACGCTTTCATGACCGCGCCGCGGAAACCGCACGCTTCCAGCGCATTGACGCCTTCCATCGTCGTTCCGCCCGGGCTGCAGACTCGGTCCTTCAGGACACCCGGATGCTCGCCGCTCTCCAGCACCATCGCCGCCGATCCCTTTACCGCCTGCGCCGCAAATACGTAAGCCTGTTTTCTCGGCATCCCACAGTGCACCGCGCTGTCGGCAAGCGCCTCAATAAACATATACACGAAAGCCGGTGAACTCCCGCTCGCGCAGACGACTGCGTCCATCAGGCGCTCTTCGATGAATTCCGCATTTCCGCAGGACGTAAAAATTCGCATCAGCATATCGAGCTCCTCCGCCGTCAGCTCTTCCTTCCTGCAGCTGATACCGGTCATTCCCTCGCCGATCATCGCAGGTGTGTTTGGCATCGCCCGCACGATGCGTTTATCACTGCCCAGATACTGCTTCAGCTGCTCAATCGTCCTCCCCGGCGCCAACGAGATAATCACATGCTCCGGCGTCAGCATATAGCGGATTCCTTTCAGCACCTCGTCATAAAACTGAGGCTTGATCGCCAGAATCAGATACTTGCAGCGATTCGCGCACTCCGCGTTCGAGTCGGCATACACGACGCCGGTCTCCTCATGAACCCGCTGCTTCGTCTCCTCTGTTTTAGCTGAAAACACAAAGTCTGTCTTCGGAAACATCTTCAGCGCACCCTTCAGAATCGCACTGCCCATGTTTCCCATTCCAATAAAACCAATTTTTTCCATTCTTTCGTAATCCTTTCGTGCCATAAAGTGATTATTCGGAACAAAAAGCCCGGAAATCAGTGAATTTTCACAGATTCTCAGGCTTTTACATTCTACATAATCTTATTTTGCATAATCGGTCACCCGGCTTTCGCGAATGACATTGACCTTAATCTGACCAGGATATTCGAGACTTGCCTCGATCTGCTTGGCAATATCGCGTGCCATCAACACCATCGATGCCTCATCCACCTGATCCGGAACTACCATAACCCGAATCTCTCTTCCTGCCTGAATAGCAAAAGACTTCTCTACTCCCTTGTAGGAGTTCGCAATATCTTCCAGTTGTTTTAATCTGTTTGTATAAGTCTCCAGTGTCTCTCTTCTCGCACCCGGTCTCGCCGCGGAGATCGTATCAGCCGCCTGTACAATACAGGCAATCAGAGAAGTAGGCTCTACATCACCATGATGTGATTCAACTGCGTTGATCACTGTAGCTGATTCCTTATACTTTCTGCACAATTCCACACCGATCTGGATGTGGGATCCCTCCATCTCGTGATCGATGGACTTACCAATATCATGTAAGAGTCCGGCACGCTTCGCCAGACGCACATCAACGCCGATCTCGCCCGCCAAAAGTCCGGACAGCTGCGCTACTTCGATCGAATGCTTCAGGGCATTCTGTCCGTAGCTGCTGCGGAATTTCATGCGCCCGAGCAGACGCACCAGCTCCGGATGGAGACCGTGAACGCCGACCTCCAGAGTCGCCGCTTCACCCTCCTCACGGATCTTCGTGTCCACTTCCTTCTGGGCTTTTTCCACCATCTCCTCGATTCTCGCGGGATGGATACGGCCATCGACAATCAGTTTTTCCAACGCGATGCGGGCAACCTCGCGCCGTATCGGATCAAATGAGGAGAGAACGACTGCTTCCGGCGTATCGTCGATAATCAGCTCAACTCCGGTCATCGTCTCGAGCATACGGATATTCCGTCCCTCACGACCGATGATACGTCCTTTCATCTCATCACTGGGAAGCGGTACGACAGAGATCGTGGTCTCAGCCACATGGTCGGCTGCACATCTCTGAATCGCGGTGACGACATAATCCTTCGCCTTCTTGTCCGCTTCTTCCTTTGCCCTGGCTTCCATTTCTTTCACCAGTTTGGCAGTTTCATGCTTTACATCGTCTTCAACTGTTTTTAAAAGATATTCTTTTGCTTGTTCGGAGGTAAGGCCAGAGATTCTTTCCAGTTCCTGTAAGCGTTTCGCGGACAACTGTTCCACTTCTGCGCGCCTTTTTGCCAGCTTTTCTTCCTGGGCATTGAAGCTCGCTTCCCTGCGCTCGATCTGCTCCGTCTTCTTATCCAATGCTTCTTCCTTGGACAGAACACGGCGCTCGTAGCGTTGCAGCTCTGCTCTGCGCTCTTTGGTCTCTTTTTCCAGCTCGTTTCTGGTCTTCACAGACTCTTCCTTCACTTCCAGCAGGGATTCCCGTTTCTTCGTCTCCGCCGCCTTCAGTGCCTCGTCTATGATTTCCCTCGCTCTGTCTTCCGCATTCCCAATCTTGGCTTCCACTACTTTTTTACGGTAAGTAATCGCACAAGGCCAGGTGATCGCTGCTGTCAGAACGATCGCGACCACAACTGCTATCATGATCGGACCCATATACAGGAGCACCTCCTTATTTAGTTTTCATTGTACAAACACAACATATTGATTTTAATCTAATTTTACAATTATGTCAAGTAGCGCGCAGGGAAAATTGTGCAAATTCTATTGAAAATTCAAAAATCTTCTCTCAAGACTGCCAGAATATCGCTCATGGAAAAACCGCGGCGGACGAGCGCCGCGATCAGCCTTTCCCGCTGCGCATCGTCCGCCTCAGCTCCGTGGTACTGTTTTTTCTCGAGAAACCGGCGGATCAGAGGCCGTTCATCCGCGGGGCCAAGCTCCTCGCAGACCTGCTCAATCAACTCCGCAGGAACTCCTTTTTTAAATCGGAGTTCCTGCATGAGCTGACGGCGGCTTTTCTGATCACTGCGATATGTAATGTAACTGCGAACATAACGCTCGTCATCTATGTATCCATAGGACTTTACATAGTCCACTGCTTCCTCAACAGGTTCCTCCTCGAAACCGGCGTCGCTAAGCTTCTCGCGAAGCTGCGCCTCCGTCCGGTCCATCCGCTCCAGAATGTGAAGTGCCTTCAGCTTCGCATCACGAAGCTGTACCTCCCGGGGGCGTTCCTGCATCGGCGTCTCCGGGCTCTCCTCCCGTGCTCTGCGGTTTCGGGCTTTCTTTCGGTACTGATAATCCATAGTGCTCCCGCACCTTCCTTTCGATCTCATCGCAGGCTTCCGGATTATTGCGCAGGAACTGCTTCGCATTTTCGCGTCCCTGCCCGATCTTCTCCCCATTGTAGGCATACCAGGCGCCGCTCTTCACAACCACGCCGCAGTCCGCCGCCAGATCGATGATATCACCTTCCTTCACAATCCCCTTGCCGAACATAATGTCGAACTCGGCTTCCTTGAAGGGCGGGGCGATCTTGTTCTTCACCACCTTGATACGGGTGTGGTTTCCCACCACCTCACCGCTCTGCTTCAGCTGCTCGACCCGGCGCACATCCAGCCGGATCGTCGCATAGAACTTCAGCGCGCGGCCGCCGGTCGTCGTCTCCGGATTTCCGTACATGACGCCGATCTTCTCGCGAAGCTGGTTGATAAAAATCACGATACAGTTCGTCTTGCTCACGACGGAGGTCAGCTTCCGCAGCGCCTGAGACATCAATCTGGCCTGCAGGCCTACATGGGAATCACCCATATCCCCGTCGATCTCCGCCTTCGGCACGAGCGCCGCGACCGAGTCCACAATCACGATATCCACCGCTCCCGAGCGCACCATCATCTCAGTGATCTCCAGCGCCTGCTCCCCATTATCCGGCTGGGAGATATAGAGATTGTCGACATCAACGCCGATATTCCGCGCATAAGCCGGGTCGAGCGCATGCTCCGCGTCAATAAACCCGGCGATGCCGCCTCGCTTCTGCACCTCCGCTACCATATGAAGGGCCACCGTCGTCTTACCGCTCGACTCCGGCCCATAGATCTCCACGATCCGTCCCTTCGGCACGCCGCCCGCACCGAGCGCAATGTCCAGACTCAGCGAACCCGTGGGAACGGTCTCCACCTGCAGTCCCGACTGGTCTCCCATCTTCATCACGGAGCCCTTGCCATACTGCTTCTCAATCTGCGCGAGCGCCGCATCCAGCGCCTTCAGCCTTTCGCTCTGATCCGCCGGTCTTGAGATCGTCTTTTCCTCAGTTGATTTTGCCATGAATACTCTCCTTCAATCTCGTATTTCACAACACGAACTTTTGTTCGATTTCCTGTCTACTATCCTATCCCATACAGACAAAAATGTCAAGTAAAAGATACAAATATTACCCCTGTCAAAAAACGGGACTGTCTTCCGACCGCCCCGTTTTCCCCGATATTTAATTTTACAGCTGACATGCAGGCAGTGCATAACCTTCGGAGGAGGCAGTCTCAGAGCCTGCTGTTCTGAATTTTCTTATTTTCTGTTGATATAGCCCTTCGCCTTCAGCGCCTCCGCGCAGAGCACCGCGCCGCCTGCCGCGCCGCGCACCGTATTGTGCGAGAGACCGACGAACTTCCAGTCATAAATCGTATCCTCGCAGAGTCTTCCCACAGACACACCCATGCCGTTCTCGTAGTCGACGTCGAGCTGCACCTGCGGTCGGTCGCACTCCTCCATATAGCGAATGAACTGCTGCGGTGCGCTCGGAAGCTTTGCCTCCTGCGGAAAACTGCGGAAATTCACGAGCCGGTCGATCAGCTCCTCCTTCGTCGGTTTTTTACGGAATTTTACAAACACTGCGGCCGTATGGCCGTTCAGCACCGGGACGCGGATGCACTGGCAAGTGATCTTCGGCTCCTCCGCCTTCACGATCACTCCGTTCTCCACATGACCCCAGATGCGCAGCGGCTCCTGCTCAGACTTCTCCTCCTCGCCGCCGATATAGGGGATAATATTCTCCACCATCTCCGGCCAGTCCTTAAAGGTCTTGCCCGCCCCGGAGATCGCCTGATAGGTCGTCGCCACAACCTCATAGGGTTCAAACTCCTTCCAGGCCGTCAGCGCGGGCGTATAGCTCTGGATCGAGCAGTTCGGCTTCACGGCGATAAAGCCGCGCTTCGTGCCGAGGCGCTGCTTCTGGGAGGCGATCACCTCAAAGTGCTCCGGATTGATCTCCGGCACTACCATCGGCACGTCCGGCGTCCAGCGGTGCGCGCTGTTGTTCGACACAACCGGCGTCTCCGTCTTCGCATAGGCCTCCTCGATCGCGCGGATCTCGTCCTTCGACATGTCCACCGCGCTGAACACGAAATCGACGGAAGAGGCCACACACTCGACCTCATTCACATTCATAACGGTGATCTTTTTCACCGCCTCCGGCATCGGCGTCGTCATCTTCCAACGGCTGCCGACCGCCTCCTCATAGCTCTTTCCCGCGGAGCGCGGGCTGGCCGCGATCGTCACGACCTCGAACCACGGATGATTCTCCAGAAGAGAAATAAATCTCTGTCCCACCATCCCGGTGCCGCCCAAGATGCCAACTCTCAGCTTCTCACTCATTTTCACATTCTCCTTCCATATATTCCCTGTATTTTTTGATTACATCCTCCATCGCTGCTTTGCCCGGCGCGCCCACCGTCAGACGGCGGTTCACGCAGGTCTCCATCGCGATAGCCTCGTAAATATCTTCCTCAAAAGCCGGACTCTCCTCGCGGTACTCCGCAAGCGTCAGCTCATCCAGCGATTTTCCCTCCGCAATGCACTTGAGCACCAGCCGTCCGACGACGCCATGTGCGTCCCGGAAAGGCACACCATGGTTCACGAGATAGTCCGCCGCGTCCGTCGCGTTTGTGAAACCATTCTCCGCGCTCTTCCGCATCCGCTCCTCGCGGAAGCTTAAGGTGTCCAGCATTCCGGTGAACAGCGCGATGCAGCCCTTCGTCGTGTCGATCGCGTCAAAGACCAGCTCCTTGTCCTCCTGCATGTCCTTGTTATAGGCGAGCGGAATGCCCTTCATCGTCGTCAACAGCGACATCAGTGCCCCGTAGACCCGTCCGGTCTTGCCGCGCACGAGCTCCGCGATATCCGGATTCTTCTTCTGCGGCATGATCGAACTGCCGGTGCTGTAGCCGTCGTCGATCTCGACGAACTGGTATTCATTGCTGTTCCAGAGAATGATCTCCTCGCAGAAACGGCTCAGATGCATCATGATCGTCGACATGGCCGCGAGATACTCGATCAGGTAATCCCGGTCGGACACCGCGTCCATGCTGTTGAGCATCGGCCCGTAAAAGCCGAGCAACTCCGCCGTGTAATCACGGTCGAGCGGATAAGTCGTTCCCGCAAGCGCACCCGCGCCGAGCGGGCAGTAATTCATGCGCTCCCGGATATCGTGCAGCCGTGAGCGATCCCGCTTAAACATCTCAAAATAAGCGCCCATATGATGCGCCAGCGTGATCGGCTGCGCCTTCTGCAGATGCGTAAAGCCCGGCATGATCGTCTCCGTATGCTCCTCCATAATCCGCAGCAAAACTTTCAACAGCTCTTTCAGCAGCGCGTCCGTCTCCTGCACCTCATCGCACGTATAGAGCCGCATATCCAGCGCGACTTGATCGTTGCGGCTCCTGCCTGTGTGCAGCTTCTTTCCCGCCTCGCCGATGCGTGCGGTCAGGCTCGCCTCCACAAAGCTGTGGACATCCTCATATTCCTCCGTGATCGCGAGCGCTCCGGACTCCACGTCCGTGAGGATCCCCTGAAGGCCACTGAGAATCTGATCCCGCTCATTCTCTGTAAGAACGCCCTGCTTCGCGAGCATCCGCACGTGCGCCATGCTGCCCTCAATATCCTGCCTTAAAAATCTCTGATCAAACGAGATGGACGCGTTAAAACGATAGACGAGCTCGTCCGTCTTCTTCGTAAAGCGTCCTCCCCATAGCTGTGCCATGAACCGTTCCTCTCCTTCCCTGACAATGGTCATAGTGTACCACAAAAAAACAGCCGATACAAGCGCCAAAAACGCCGACAGATAGTCGGCGTTCTTGGTTATATGGGATTCAACTTAATATAAGATGTATGCTTATGAATTTTTGTCCTTCTGTATTATATAGTATGGCAGAGCCACCACAAAGATACCGCCAACCATATTTCCAAGCGTCACCCAAAGCAGGTTGCTAACATAGCCGGCAATGGACAAGCCCCGGGAGTTTGACAGTTGAATAACAAAAAAAGTATTTGCAGGCCGCATAAAACCTGCTTTTTTTGTGTCAAATTTTTTGTTTTTATATATAGTATTTTATGTCATTGTGTGGTATAATAAGGGGTAGGAGGGAACGTTTATGAATCTTCATATATCAAAATCCAAAAATGCGGAGTCATTTTATATCTGCAAATCTTTTGTAAAGGCAAATGGCAGTACTTCTTCCATGATCGTCCGAAAGCTGGGGACCTTAGAACAGCTTTTAGTTGAACATGGCCCAACAAGGGATGACGTTCTTACATGGGCAAAGAATGAAGTGAGAATAGAAACTGAAAAATATAAAAATGAAAAAGAAACGAAAACGGTGTTAATCCCCTTTCATGCAGACAGGCAGCTGGATTATAATAAGCAGGCTTTTTTCCGTGGCGGGTACCTTTTCCTCCAATCCGTTTATTACCAGCTGCAGATGAATAAGATCTGCCGGAAATTGAGGGCGAAATATAAGTTTCAATACGATATCAATACAATTCTCTCCGATCTGATTTATACAAGGGTTCTGGAACCCCGCAGCAAGCGTTCCTCCTATAAGGCCGCTTTGGAGTTTTTAGAGAAACCATCCTATGAACTTCATGACGTATACCGTGCGTTAGATGTCCTCGGCGCTGAGTGTGACATGGTCCAGACAGAAGTTTATAAAAACAGCCATTTCATGGGACAACGGAATGACAAGATCCTTTATTATGACTGCTCGAATTATTACTTTGAAATTGAACAGGAAGACGGCAGTAAAAAATACGGAAAGTGTAAAGAGCACAGGCCCAATCCGATTATTCAAATGGGGCTGTTCATGGATGGGGACGGGATTCCCCTCGCCTTCTCCCTTTTCCCCGGCAACGCTAACGAGCAAACTTCTTTAAAGCCATTAGAGCAAAAAGTCCTCTCCGAATTCGGCTGCACAAAGTTTATATACTGCAGCGACGCCGGCCTGGGTTCCGAAAGTATCCGGGCGTTTAACCACATGGGTGAGCGTGCCTATATCGTAACCCAGTCAATTAAAAAACTGAAAACGGAAGAAAAAGAATGGGCACTGGACAAAAAGGGATTCAAAAGGATATCCGATGATGAACCGGTCGACATTACAAAACTGCCTGCAGACGACACAGGCCTGTACTATAAAGATGAGCCATACACGACCAACAGGCTTCACCAGCGCCTGATTGTTACCTATTCTCCGAAATATGCCATCTACCAGAAGACCATCCGCGGCGGCCAGGTGGAACGTGCAGAGGAAATGCTGAAAGCCGGGAAAACCAAAAAGAACAGGAAGAACCCGAATGACCCGGCACGTTTCATTGGGAAAATGGCCGTTACAAAGGAGGGGGAAGCTGCGGATATCAGGCAGTATCTGGATGAGGACAGGATTGCTGAGGAAGCGCAGTATGATGGGTTCTATGCAGTATGCACGGATCTGTTGGATGATGAAGTCGGTGATATTTTAAAGGTAAGCGAAGGCAGATGGCAGATCGAAGAATGTTTCCGGATCATGAAAACAGATTTCTCTGCAAGGCCGGTTTATTTGCAGGATGAGAGCCGGATTAAAGCACATTTCCTGATTTGCTTCCTTGCATTAACTATCTACCGTTACCTTGAGAGAAAACTGGATTCAAGGTACACCTGTGAAGAGTTACTGGGGACTCTGAAAACGATGAATTTTGCCGGGATACAGGAACAGGGATTCATCCCACTGTACAGACGGGAAAAAATCACGGATGATCTTCATAAAGCCTGCGGTTTCCGGACAGACTACCAATTCATAACCAAAAGTCAAATGAGATCAATTCAGAAAAAAAGTAAAGGGAAGGAATAAATTACTAAAGTTCGTAACGATGGCAAAAATCGCTGTAGCCCAGTAAACACAAGGGATACAGCGATTTTTTATTTTCTTAACTGTCAAAAACAGGA
>JAJQBC010000087.1 GCA_021203465.1 Lachnospiraceae bacterium
GGCGATCCGGCATCCCAATGTTCCGGAGAGGCGCAGGCGCTACCACAACCCGAATATTACGCTGAAAGAAATGCTCCGGTCCGAATTTCATGTAGGAGGAAAACGCCGTGAAATATAATATCAATCCGAAGAACGGGGATCGGCTTTCCGTCCTCGGCTATGGCTACATGCGCTTTGCAGGGGACAGCATCGTGACCTCCTTCTCCGGACGCTTTGACGCGAAAAAAGTGGAGCAGCTCATTGTCTCAGCAGTAGAACAGGGGATCAATTATTTCGACACGGCTTATATCTATACCGGCAGCGAGGAGATTTTAGGCAGTGTCCTGAAAAAGCATCATCTGCGCGATCAGGTTTATATCGCCACGAAAATGCCGCTGATTCTATGCCGCAAAGCAGAAGACCTGGATAAATTCTTTGAAAAACATTTGGAGCACCTGCAGACTGACCATATTGATTATTATCTTCTGCATATGCTGGGGGACATGAAGACATGGAATACCCTCTGCGACTGGGGTATCCGTGAATGGGCAGAAGAAAAGAAAAAGTCCGGTCAGATCCGGAACTTTGGTTTTTCTTTCCACGGCGCGCAGGACGAATTTCTGGCTTTGCTGGACGCCTATGACTGGGACTTCTGCCAGATTCAGTATAATTATTCCGACGAAAATTATCAGGCAGGCGTCACCGGTCTGAAAGCTGCCGCCGCAAAGGGGATTCCTGTTATGATCATGGAGCCGCTGCTGGGCGGCAAGCTGGCGAAAAATCTGCCGAAGGCGGCTGTGAATCGCTTTGCGCAGGCGGACCCTGAGCTGTCCCCGGCTGCCTGGGGTTTCCGCTGGCTGTATAACCAGCCGGAGGTGACGGTGGTCTTAAGCGGTATGAATGAACAGGAGCAGCTGGATGATAATGTAAAAATAGCCGATACCACGGTCCATGGCATGCTCTCAGACGCCGACCAGACCGCCATCCGGGATGTGAGAGAGATTTTCAAAGCCTCCTATAAAGTCCATTGCACAGGCTGCCACTACTGTATGCCCTGCCCCGCCAGAGTGAATATCCCGGCCTGCTTTACGTCCTACAATACCCGTTATTCCATCAGCAAGAGCCAGGGGATGATGCAGTACTACATGAGTACGCTGATGAGCGACAAGCCCAGCTATGCCGGTTTGTGCAAGGAGTGTGGAAAATGTGAGAGGCATTGTCCGCAGAACCTGCCAATCCGGAAAAACCTGAAGGACGTGTCGAGGGAATTTGAAGGCGTATTATTTAAAGCGACCAGAGCCGTGATGCCCTTGTTCATAAAAAAGAAAGTATAAGCAAGGCTGGAAATATGGTCTTCACATGTTACAGATACATACTTTCGTCAGGCGCTTCGCAAAAGCGAGCAGCGTCCAGATCGGGGGATTGCCCATCGACTCCGGCAGCAATGTGGCATCCGCTATATACAGATTCTGCGGCAAACGGCTATTGTGCAGAGTGCTGGCTTCTTCAGCCGTGAGCGGCAGCATCCCACCGGGATGCCCGGCATTGATGGTTCCAAGGAACATCTCATTCTCGGCAACGCCCATCTTTCCTAAAATCGCCTTGCAGTCAGACACACCCGCTTTCAGCCGTTTCTGGTCTGTCAGGGTCAACTCCTTTTCTACCTTTCGGCTGCGGCTGGCACCAAAGCCGAAATCGGAGAGTTTTATCATGATACTGAGTATATCTCTGGATGGCAGACGCCAGGACTTATTGAAGAAAAAGCTGAGATAGTCCATATAAGGGGACAGCATATAACCGTCTCTCTGCATGATGAATGGCATAGGGATATGATGATCCTGCCCTGCTTCCGGATACTGTGCAGCCACACAAAGCACAGGATCGACAAAAAGCGTGGCCTCGCAGGTAATCCCGGAACGCTCCAAAATGATGGGTGTGCCAAGCCCTCCGGCAGCCAGTATGATCAGATCGGCGCTGTAGGTTGTTTGCTTCCCGCCTTCTTTTGCATAGACTGTATGTACAGTATTGTCACTGCTATCAATGCCAAGCTTTGTCACTTTGCAGTTGGTTTTCAGCACGGCTCCCTTTTCGGTGCTCTCCGCCAATAGCCTGCGGCTGTCCCATTTCGCTCCTGTACGGCATCCCAACACACAGCGCCCGCAATGGACGCAGCGGTCAAAGTCCACCAGCT
This sequence comes from Lachnospiraceae bacterium, assembly GCA_021203465.1. Lineage (GTDB taxonomy): Bacteria > Bacillota > Clostridia > Lachnospirales > Lachnospiraceae > Hominiventricola. The sequence continues at coordinate 2,171 of JAJQBC010000087.1, forward strand.
TGCCCGTGGGCGTTGGCTTGAATCCCAACTGCACACAGGCGTCAAAAAGGGCTTTCGTCTGGGATGACCAGTATTTCTCGTGGTCAGTGGACAGATGGATCTCCTGCGCAAGCTCCTCAAATTCCTCATCCAGATGGATACCCAATTTCAGCAGACCTTTATCATACCGCAATGCGCTGCCGGTGGCGAGGGTCGTGGTACCACCCGTACATCTGCCATGTACCATTACCATATCCGAGGTGGCCTTTTGCACCCGCATAGCAGGGAACAGCATAGAGATCATCCGCTCATCCAGAAACAGCCCGGTCTTACGAAGCCCGGCCAGCTTGTCAACGGAGAAAGCAAAGGGCTGAAATTCACCTCCGGCCTCCAATATCGTCACCTGAAAATGGCCTTGCAGTTCTTTGGCCATCATAGCGCCACCAGCGCCGGAGCCTATCACAATCGCTTTTTTCATTCTGTCAGCCCCTCCTTCCTGGCTTATATGGTTTCAAACTTCATCTGAAATCAGCGCGGCATACGTCGCAGCCATCTGTAATACGTTCACGAAATGCCAGCTTGCCGCTCTGATAAATGCCTGCAAATATACCCTGGTCAATGGCAGAAATGATAGAGCATACTTCCGGCGTATAGAAATCACTGAAATAGCATTTGCAAACACAAATTGTTCCGGAAGATTCTTCTTCCATCTGAATCCCGATGTTGCGATAGAGCAGGATAATAATGCCAAAACAATCTTTTTCATCTTTTGGCCTCAACCACCGGCGAAGACGGTTCCCCAGAGTATAAGCCATTTGATATAATTTTTGATGCAGCGTTTCGAGGTTGTCCCCGTTTTGTATGGCTCGCGTGGCTTCTTCCGCTGTAAATTGTGCATAGGCTTTCAACAATTCCGAAGCAGAACGTCCACCGGCCTTTGGCACTTCTGTGTTGAAGACTTTCGCCGTTTGCCACATGAGTATCCGTAATTCAAGGTATGCGCCGAACTTGCTGGACAAGACGCAATAAATCAGCCGATTCATCACAGCGCTCCAATCAGAAGAACATCTCCAACTGGAGTAGCCGTGAGCTTATACAGCCCGTCAATGGTTTCCTGATGCAGTTCCATGATGTTACTTCGGCGCAGCTTCAGGTTTGGTGTCAGCTCTCCGGTGGAGATTTTCAGGGAGCCAGACATCAGCGCATACCGTTTGACCTGCTCCGGGTGGGAAAGCTGTTCGTTGACAGACCGGACCGCAGCCGTCAGTGCCGTTTCGTCCGGAACAGACTTTTCATCCTCCGGCCAGAGCAGAGCGATGCAATAGGGACGTTGTTCTCCCACTAGCAGAGCCTCGCTGATGCCGGGAATATCCCGCAAAAGGGTCTCCACCTTTTGCAGGTTGATATTCTTTCCGTAGGAGTTGATGAGGATTTCCTTTTTCCGTCCGATGACTTGGAGGTGCCCGTTTGCTGTGAGCGCACCCAGATCTCCCGTGTGTAAGATGGCATCCTCACGACCATCATAGTCAAAAGCCACCTGGGGACCTTCCACCAGTATCTCGCCGTCCTCCGCCAGCGTCACTTTTGTATCCGGCAATGGAGGGCCAACGGTTGTAATGTCGTTGGCACCCAGTCGATTCAGGGTGATGAGCGGCGCTTCCGTCAATCCGTAGGCATCGTGAATCTCAATGCCCAGTTCTCTGAAATCCTCCAGGAGTTTTTGACTGACCGGAGCGGAGCCAACGATGAGCTGGTCGCACCGATCCAGCCCCGCCTTTTTCAGAAGCGACCTTCTCAGTATCGGGCGCAGGACACGCTTTAGAGCGGCATTTTCACTGGAAATATAGATACTTCCCAGTTTGTTTTGCGCCAACTGATCCCATATCTTCTCGTAAAATCTGGGGATAGAGAAGAAAATCGTCGGTCTGACCTTGGGCAGCGTCTCCGCCAGCTTGTCAAAATCATTGAGGAAATAGAGAGACGCCGGTGCGCCCAGATAGTAGGGCGTGTAAGCCCCCAAAATTCCCTCCACCACATGGCTTAGCGGTAAAAAAGATAGGTAGGTCGCCTGTCTGGTGCGGCTTTTGAAACTGAGCAGAGACGCCATTGTCTCGGCCATCCAGCGCAGCTGCGCCTGGGAAAAAGCCACACTCTTAGAATTTCCGGTGGTTCCGGAGGTATAGCGCAGGGTGGTCATATCCTGATAGGAAACCTGCACAGGTGAGAGTTCCCGTTCTTTTCCCAGAGAGAGGAACTGCTTCCATGACATAATACGCGTGTCGTCTTGCAGAGGCGTATTTTCCGTAAAGGAAACCATTGTTTTCCTAAAGGTCATCTGACCGATATGGGATAAAATGCGAATATCCCCGATGAAGAACCAGTTTGCGCCGCTTTTTTGCAGCAGTTCATCCAGTTCGTTGGCAGGGGTAGTATAGTACAACGGTACGCTGGTGGCACCGGACAAGCCGATGGCGATATCCAGGACAAAATATGTGACGCTGTTGATGCCACTGATGGCGACTCTGCTGCCTGAACCGATGCCAAGGGCCTGGAGCGCCCCGAGCGCCTCCTCGATGCGCTCATTCACAGACGAAGCGCTGTTTTCCCGGATACCGTCTCCGGTCACGTCGTAATAGGTAATGGATGTATTCTTCCGGTTCAGGCAAAAGCGCACCTGTTCAAATACGGTTCGGCTGTTGTGGTCGAGGAAATTCCGGCTGGTGGCATAGGCCAGGAGATGCGGCAGATACTTCCGCCAGTCCAGACAGTAATCTCCCATAAACCGCCCGGTGTTTGTTGTGTCGTATGTTTTATCCTCTGTGAAGTAGGGTGCCAGAGAAAGCATATTGGTCAGGATGCTCTTTTTCACAGGCTTCCCTTTTGACAGATTGCGGGAAGCGCCGATTTTGCTCAGGAACGGAACCGAGAGAAACAGGGGCTTTGGCAGCTGTATGGAAAGATTTTGTCCTGCCCAGTCCCGCACGGCGCTGATCAGTTCCGCCACGGTTGGCTGCGCCGAGGCAGGGGATGTCAGATGGAAGGTTTTTCCGACGCCATCCTCCGCATAAGTGATGCGGACAATCGATTTTGCCACATAGTCTACCGGCACCATGTTGACGCGCATGGATTTCTGAATCGGGAAAAAACGCATTTGCCGCTTCAGGTACAGCTTCAGCGGATAGTAGAGCGTGTTGAAATTTTTGACATACCCGGTCCTGGAATCGCCTATGATCTGACCGGGACGAAAGATAGAGACGGGGATCTGCTCCGACGCCCGCCTGACAAGGCGCTCTCCCTCGAATTTGCTCTGCTCGTACAGGCTGGAAAAGCCGGAATCCTCCAGAGAATCTTCCATGATGCGGCCTTTCATGCTCCCAGCTACGTAGGCGGTGGATACGTGAGAGAAGCGTTTCAGTGGGTGGTCAGGCTGGATGCGCTTTGCAAAGTCCAGAACGTGCGCCGTGCCGTCCACATTTACACGCCAGAATTCCTCGCGGCTGTGCCGGATACCGATGAGGGCAGCCGTGTGAATAACGTAGTCTGTGTCATGAATCAGCAGGTTCTGATCCTCATCAGAAAGACCGAGATTTTCTTCGGTAATGTCGCCCAGGACAGGGATAATGCGGCTGTCCAGATTGTCCGTCAGTTCCGGTCTTCCGTACCAGAGAGCAGAGAGGGTACTGACGGCCTCCGAAAGAGAAGCGGCTCTTACAAGGCCGTAAATAATATCCTCGCCTGTTCGCATGACCTCGGAAGCAATCTCTGTTCCCAGAAATCCGGTGATACCGGTAAGAAGTATCTTATGCATCAACAGTTCCTCCATTCCGTGTCAGGCCGGGCTTTTCGTGTTTCCGCTTTTAGAATAATATCTTACCTGCATATTCATAGTTCTTCGCTCCTCTATAAACTATACAGCAATATTACGGGATTTTGTACGGATCAGTACGGATCAGTTCTACCTGCCGATCAGCAAAGACTTTCAGAGGCAAAGTGGCTGTATCCTTTTGACCATGCAGGCGGAAAGACACCGTACCTTTGTCACGTTCATTTTGGCCAATGATCAGAAGATAGGGAACCTTCTGAATCTGGCCTTCGCGCATACGATAGCTGAGCTTTTCCGAGCGATCATCCAGCCTGACCCGGATGTTTTCGGACTCCAGCTTTTCTATCACTTTATGAGAATAAGCGATGATTTCCGGATCATCGTTCTTTACCAGCAATACGCGTACCTGTTCCGGTGCCAGCCACAATGGAAGATTTCCACAGGTTTCCTCCAGAATATAGGCCATAAAGCGATCCAGAGATCCGAGAATCGCGCGGTGAAGTACGACAGGGGTCTGTTTCTCTCCCTTTGAATCAATATAGGTCAGATTGAATTTTTCCGGCAGACAGAAGTGCCGTCCACGTTCAATCCCTTTCAGTGTCCCGCTGGCCTCAAAACGAAAATCATAGGCAATTTCACCGATCCGGACAGGCAATTCCTTATACGAACGCTGCCGGTTGGCGTAAATCGTCATGTGGTGCGGACAGTTCATCGGGCGAAGTACAAAGCTTTCACCCTCCACTTCCATCGCCGGAAACATATTCTCCTTATAATGATCCCAGTGACCGGAAGTCTTATATAGATTCACAATCCCCACACAGGGAGTCATAACGTGCTGATAGCCGATTTTCCGGTGATCCCGCTCTTTGGCTTCCTCCAGCAGTTTCAGGTGAGCCTCCAGTTCTTTGGCAGTGGGAAAACAGACACCATAGATTCTTTGGAGCACCTGGTTATTGCTGTCGCCCTTCCAGTATACCCCGGAGTGTTTTATCAGCTTGAAATTGCGGCAGAGCTTCACATTTTCCACATGAGGGCCGCGGCACAGGTCGGTAAAATCCCCGCCCAGATCTATATCATAATAAAAACCTTCCGCAACAACCGGCCCTACCCAAAAAGCGTGCCTGCGGCTATAAATGCTTCACAGCCTGCGCCATCACATGGGCGCAAGAATGATTCAGAACACTCAGATTTTCATCTTCTTTAAAATTAACCACAGGTTTCTCTCCTTTTCCAGGATGGTGCTATCACCCTGCACCATGTTCCCCTTATAGTCTGTTGACAATTTCACTGCTTTACAGTAAGATTTTAGCATATAAAAAAATGAATGCAAGAACTATTATGAAGCGTACATAGTATTATTTACAGTACTATATGGAAGGTGATGTTATGGAAACTGAGATGGAGTGCCCACTGCGCTATCTGCAGAATCTTCTGGGCGGCAAATGGAAAATGCCGATTGTCTGTATGCTGGCAGGCGAAACGCCGCTTCGCAATGCGACAATTAAGAGACGGCTGGGACAAATTACAAGTACGATGCTTTCACAGACATTAAGGGAGCTGGAAGCGGATGGAATCGTCAACCGAAAGCAATTCAATGAAGTGCCTCCCCATGTTGAGTATTCCCTGACGGAACGCGGGAAGAGCATCGTGCCTATTCTGGCTGAACTCGGCACATGGGCTACTGAACAGATGGGAGCACAGTGCAAAGCACCTTTCTGCGGGGAATGCACCACGAAATGTTAGGGACGAAATTGTGGATATGCAGGACATAGGAAAAATCCGCAATACAATCATGTCAGGACAAGCATCCCGGCATTGCTGTGCCGGACAGTTTTATTCTGAATCTGTCCGGCTCCGGCAGAAATCCCGGTGAAGAAGATGTTCTCCTGGCGGCCAGAAGATATGACAGGATCTGGCAGGATTCCTGCAGGAATCTGAACGAGCTGCCTGTCCCGCTCCGGCTTCATCAGGAGGATTTTGCCCAGACGCTCGGCATCGCGGTCTATGACGGCGGAAGCGAGGATATGGCGTTCAGCATTGGCGGGAAACGTAATATTCACGCCATCTCAAGAAAATCATTTGAAAAAGCTGCCAAAGAAGTCGGGCTTGGCGCCAAAATGGCCATAAACCGCTTCGATGCCATGATTTCCGGCTTTGAAAAAGCGCTCATTTCTGCAGGTAAAGAGCTTAAAGCGCAGGGATTTGCGGAGGCCACTCATATAAGCGAATCCATTCTGCATAAGGGCGGCATTGCGCGGCAATAAGCAAGGCTTCTCATTTTCCAAATGCCGCGCAAATCATTTTCATCCGCTCACACTGCCGGACATGGAACGGGCAGCGATTATCGCAGTGCCCACAGCCGATACAGTCCCCGGCTGTTTTTTCCAGCGTCAGGTAATGTTCCCTCGCCAGGTTGTCACCCAGCATTGCCAGATCATAATATTTATTGATTAGCGCAATATCGAGGCCTGCAGGGCAAGGGTGGCAGTGCTTGCAGTAGACGTAGATGCCTTCAGACTCTCTGGGCGTGTACCCCGCGATCACAGAATAGTCTTTCTGCTCATCCGGAACATGAAAATAGTCCAGCACCTCCATCAGTTCCGCCTCGCTGCCGTATCCGGGAACAACGGTCAGCACACCCGGCTTGTCCAGCGCATACTGAATACACTGGTGTTTCCCAAGCGCTACGCCAAACGGAGACTTCTCTGCATCCAGAAGCTGCCCGCCGCAGAAGGGCTTCATAACGACGATGCCGACACCCTCCTTTTCGCAACGGCGGTACAACTCATAGCGCTCATTGCTGCTGCCGATGGCATAATCGCCCTGCCCGTAGTCATACACCGGATTGATGCTGAACATCAGGACGTCCACAATCCCCATATCCAGAACTTTATGCGCAACGGACGGCGTATGGGAGGACAGTCCGATATGATGGACAATCCCCTTCTTTTTCAGATCCAGAATGTAATTCAGGACGCCGTTTTTGATATAGGTATTCAGATCCTTCTCCTCATCCATGCAGTGGATAAAGCCAAAGTCAATGTAATTCGTCCGCAGCTTTTCCAGCTGCCACTGAACAGAATTCTGGATTTTCTTAAGGCTGGTCGTCCAGCCATATTCCCCGGTCGTGTAATCCGCGCCAAAGTGCACCTGCAGATAGACCTGGTCCCGTTTTCCCTCCAGGGCTTTTCCATAGGCGTCAAAAATTGTCGCATGGCCGCCAGCCATATCGAAATAGTTGATGCCGTTTTCCACCGCGGACTGGACAGTTGCCATAATTTCCTTTTCCGGTCGCTCCCCGATCACGGAAGACCCCATCCCGATCACGCTGATTTTTTCGCCCCCGTGGGGCAGAATACGATATTCCATATGGTTCTCCTTCCATCTCATTTTCATAAATTATCAGTCAGTCCAGAGAAAATGTTACTTCTACATTCCCGGTGCCGAGTGCATCTTCCCATCCGGTCAGATCGTCAATTTTCCCCAGCCTGGTATAGCTCCAGGAGTTGGAGCCATAAAAGATGACAATCTGATCTCCGTTATACAGCACAATATCACCCGCCTGCGTCGTCGTCTGATAATCGCTTGTCGGCAGACTTGTTCCCAGAGCACCCACTTTTTCAAATCCGGAATAATCGCTCATACTGATTGTAACCGGACCGCTCTCCATCATCTCGACAAGCGCATCTACTGCCTCATTGCTTTCGAGTGTCGCGGCAAAGGTGCTGCTTCCAATTTGAACATTCACTTTCATAACCTCCTCCTGCTCCAGGTTCTCTGTTTCCGATTCTGACACGGTTTCTTCCTTCCCATTTTCTCCAGTCTCCTCTACTGCTTCTTCGATATTTTCCATTTCCGTCGAAGACACTCCAGTGGATTCTTCCGCCTCCTGTGAGTTTCCGCAGGCAGCCAGAGAAAACAGCACAATACCCATCAAAACGGCGAATAAAATTCTTTTAACCATACTATGTAATTCACTCCCTGCTTTCTCTTTTCATCTGATAACTGAGATAATCCAGACAGTCAATTTTTCTTTGCTCCCGATGCAACTGTTCTAAAAGTTTCCGCCGATGACAGTTTAAAATCATTTCACACTTCTTCCGTCTGCTCGGGATTGTGTCGGCGTCCTTACTTCAATCAGATTCCCATCCGGGTCATAAAAGCGCACCATTTTCTGCCCCCAGTTGTATGCTGCCAATCTATTGACATATTTGACTGCAGGATAAAGCTTCTCCAGCTTCTCAACGAATCTCTCAATGTCAGCCTCCTCAAAATACAACTCGCTGGCGTTATTCTCCGGAATTATATTCGTTCCGAAAACTTCTTCCCAGGCTTTTTCGTCCTGAAGCACCAAACCTTCTGTCAGAATCACATTTTCATCACTGTCAAACACAATATTCAATCCAAATAAATCGTGATAAAACTGCTTTGACTTTTCTATGTCCTTGACCACAATCAGTACATTTTTAAGCTTCATTTCAGTCTTCTTCCATTCTTCTGCGATTTAAATACTCGTTATATACCGCATTACTGTGCTCCAGCTGTTTTTTCTGCATGATCCGCTTCCTGTCATCAAGGATCGCAAGCATCTCATCCACAATCTCCCCTTCCGGCAGACTGCGGTAATGGGAAAGATAATAAATCATTCTCTGCGCAGTGAAATCCGTATTTAGATTCTGCGTGACCAGGTCGCAGAATCGCTCCTGATAGCCCCTGTCCAGCAACATTTGATACAATTCCTGACTTACCTCTGATTTTGCTTTCATGTATCGCAGCCACTCCAATATTTTTACCGGGTACAGATTTTCATCCTCTATGCCCAGTAATTTTCTCTTCTGTATGCAGACAAAATCTGCCGGATTTCCCGGTTCCTGTCCGGGTTCCGATAATGTTCCGTCTCCTTCTCCATCCGTATCCGAAACGCGATTTCCGCTTTTGCCTGACGCAGATAGCTTCCCTTGTTTCGCTGTATTCTGACGACCGTCATTTTCGTCTGTATCAGGTGCGCGCGCATAAGAGGGAACAGACAATAATACAGCTCGTCCTCCGCGAAGGAGATATGGCCGAGACCATTCCCCCGCGAATCTGCGACCATAAGTTTCCAGTCACGAAGCGACGCCGGATATACGATATCGCCTTTGCCAAGAGAAAGTATTCGTTTCATCTTCTCTCTGTCCTGCTTTTCCCCGATGTAAGCGCGGAAACAGTAAATCTTTCGTCCTGCCTCATCGATCGCCTCAGGCTCTGCGATTTTCTCAAGGCAGTATAGCGGGTTCACGAACTGCAGCGCCAGGCAATGGAACAGTTGCTTCTGGAAAGGAATATGCAAAGCATCTGTTCCGCCATAAATCCCACATTCGCTTTCCGCTTCATCCAGCAAATCCTTTCCGGCATGAAGGAGGCTTCGCAAAAACAGCGGGAATTCTTCCTCATCCGGGTTCCACATATATTTCCCACGGGCCAGGGTCTGATACATTCCGCCGGTGTCAAGATCCATATGGTATGGGGCGTAGATATTTCTGTGGATAAATGCGGCGTCGTTGACCGGAGCGTTCCACAGAAGTACCTTTTCTTCTCTTCCCCGGAAGAAGTCTTTGCTTTTGAGCAGCGTGTAAGCGGCATTGATTCTTTGCGCCTGCTCCTGAAGGTCGGAAGATACCTCCCCTGCAACATCCGGATGATACCTGCCGATCAATCTGCGAAACTTGATTTTCGCAGTCCTCGCATTGTCATTTTCGGTAATTCCAAGAATCCGTTTCGCCTGTTCCTCATCCATTTCAGTCATTTTCCCACCTACTACAATGTATTTATGGGTTAGATACCTTACAGCCAGTAAGGTTCTTCTCC
>JAJQBC010000111.1 GCA_021203465.1 Lachnospiraceae bacterium
TCTATTGAAGCTTTTCGCGGATGTGTTCAACTTGCACTTGCAATTTTCGGAAAATTAACGATACATTTCCGGTGTTAATTGTAACAGGGCCGCGACAGGTTGGTAAAACGACATTGCTGACAAGAATGAGCGAGAAGGGGCGTAAAATTGTTTCTCTGGATCACCCGACGATCCGCGCTTTTGCAAAGAGTGATCCCGAACTTTTCATTCAGCGATATGCTCCGCCGGTTCTGATTGACGAGGTTCAATATGCTCCGGAATTGTTTGATTATATTAAGATTCATGTGGATCAGGAAAAGCGTTGCGGAGATTTCTGGCTTACGGGTTCGCAGACTTTCCGAATGATGAAGCATGTGACGGAATCCCTTGCCGGGCGTGCGGGGATTGTTCAGATGCAGGGATTGAGCAACGATGAAATCCGGGGCGTTCAATTTTCTCCTTTTTGTATTGATGTTCCGGATTTGACACAGCGTATGAGGCAGGTGACGCCAATGTCCCTGCCGGAAGTTTATGAAAGGATTTTCAGAGGCTCGATGCCTCGTCTTTATGAAAATCCTGATGTGGATCACGCGCAATACTACGAATCTTATCTTGAGACTTACATCAGTCGTGATATAAAAGATTTATCTCAGGTCGCAGATGAAACAGCGTTTCTGAACTTTATGAGTGCAGTCGCCGCCAGGACGGCTACCAATGTAAATTATGAGGCACTTGCAAATGAAGTTGGGATTTCAGCGCCAACGGCAAAGCAGTGGCTGTCTGTTCTGGTATCATCTGGTATTGTCGCACTCATTCAGCCATATTTTAACAATGCGCTTAAGCGTGTTATTAAGGCGCCGAGGATGTATTTTCTGGATACGGGTCTGTGTGCGCACCTGACAAGGTGGAGCAGTGCCGAAACTCTGGAAGCCGGCGCTATGAGCGGAGAATTTTTTGAAACATGGGTTGTTTCGGAAATATATAAGAGTTATTTGAATGTAGGACGGAGACCTCCGCTGTATTTTTACCGCGACAGCAATAAGAAAGAAATTGATGTGATTATTTATCAGGATGGTACAGTGAATCCAGTTGAGATTAAAAAAGGTTCAGCGCCTAAAAACGCCGTTAAAAACTTTTCTGTTCTCAATCCTGTTGAAAAAGAATCAGTTCAGGAAGCTGCTTTTTCCGGTACTGAGCATTTGAAGGTTAAAGTAGGAGCAGGCGCTGTTGTCTGTATGCCATCTGATTTAATTCCTGTAGACAGGAAGAACTGGTATGTTCCGGCATGGCTGATATAAGTGAATGTCCGCTTTGAGAGTATGTTCCTGTACCGCCCAGAATTTAAGCGCTTACGCTCCTACTACCATAAGCAGTAGGAAGGTACCTACTACCCGAATTTTAAATGCTTACGATAGGGACGCTATCAGCCCACGGATTGTGTCCGGCTCCTCCTCGAGGGCGTCGGCAATTTCCTCGACAGTCTTTCCGCGGGCAAGTTTTTTGACGATCAGCTGACATTGATCGGTCTTATCTGTCGGAAGTTGAAAAGGAATAAGTCTCCAGAAGTGATTGCAGCTGAGCTGGAGGAGGACCCGGAGACGATTCGGCAGATCTGTGATGTTGCCGCGGCCTTTGAGCCGGATTACGACGAGCGGGCGATACTTTCTGCCATTTTGAAAAACGGTTGACATTACTTCATGATGGTGAAAAGAAAAATAAGAATCTTTTTGATTTGCTATTGATATTTTTTGGCAAAACAGGTAGAATAAGTAGTGGTTGACTAAGGTTGGTACTTTTTTGACAATCTTTCGAGGGTCAAAAAAGTTACACATTATATCCATTTTATTTTCAGGAGGAATGAAACATGGCAGTAAAAGTAGCGATCAATGGTTTTGGACGTATCGGCCGCCTTGCATTCAGACAGATGTTTGGCGCAGAAGGATATGAAGTCGTCGCGATCAACGACCTGACTTCCCCGAAGATGCTTGCGCATCTTTTGAAATATGACTCTTCGCAGGGCAAGTACGCTCTGGCAGAGACTGTGTCCGCGACCGAGGATTCCATCATTGTTGACGGAAAGGAGATCAAGATCTACGCGAAGGCGAACGCAGCGGAGCTTCCGTGGGGTGAGCTGGACGTGGACGTTGTGCTTGAGTGCACCGGTTTCTATACATCGAAGGAGAAGGCTTCCGCCCACATCACCGCGGGCGCGAAGAAAGTCGTCATCTCCGCTCCGGCAGGAAATGATCTTCCGACCATCGTTTACAATGTAAACCATACGACTCTGAAGAAAGAGGACACCGTGATTTCCGCGGCTTCCTGCACGACGAACTGCCTCGCCCCGATGGCGAAGGCGCTCAATGATCTGGCTCCGATCGAGTCCGGTATCATGTGCACGATTCACGCTTACACCGGCGATCAGATGATCCTTGACGGACCGCAGAGAAAGGGCGATCTGAGAAGAAGCCGTGCGGGTGCGGTCAACATTGTTCCCAACAGCACCGGCGCCGCGAAGGCGATCGGACTGGTTATCCCGGAGCTGAACGGCAAGCTTATCGGCGCGGCGCAGCGTGTGCCGACCCCGACCGGTTCCACCACGCTTCTGTTCGCGGTTGTGGACAAGGCCGTGACGAAGGAAGAGATCAACGCGGCGATGAAGGCTGCGCAGACCGAGTCCTTTGGTTATACCGAGGATGAGATCGTGTCCAGCGACGTGATCGGTATGAGATATGGTTCTCTGTTCGACGCGACCCAGACGATGGTCTCCCCGCTCGCGGATGGCAAGACGCAGGTGGAGGTTGTCTCCTGGTATGACAACGAGAATTCTTACGTCTCCCAGATGGTGCGTACGATTAAGTACTTCGCAGAGTTAGTTTAAGCCGCGCAGAAGGTGGCACTATTTAAGACCTCAAAGGGTCCGGTCTTCAGGACCGGACCTTTTTCCAATTTTTAATGAAACATGGAGGCTATACTATGGCATTGAACAAAAAGACAGTAGATGATATCAACGCGAAGGGCAAGCGCGTCCTCGTCCGCTGTGATTTCAACGTCCCTTTGAAGGACGGCGTGATCACGGACGAGACCCGTATCGTCGCGGCGCTTCCGACGATCAAGAAGCTGATCGCGGACGGCGGCAAGGTGATCCTCTGCTCGCACCTCGGCAAGGTGAAGAATGGCCCGAACGAGGGCGAGTCTCTGGCTCCGGTGGCGGCGCGCCTCTCCGAGAAGCTGGGAAAAGAAGTGAAATTTATTTCCGATTATAATGTGACGGGCGAGGCTGCGACGAAAGCGGTCGCCGCGATGCAGGAGGGCGATGTGGTGCTTCTGCAGAACACTCGTTTCCGCGGCGCGGAGGAGACGAAGAACGGCGAGGCGTTCAGCAAGGAGCTTGCGGATCTCGCAGATCTCTACGTCTGTGACGCTTTTGGTTCTTCCCATCGGGCGCACGCGTCCGTCGAGGGCGTGACGAAGTTCATCAAGGCGAAGGGCGGCGAGAACGCGGTCGGTTATCTGATGCAGAAGGAGATCGATTTCCTCGGAAACGCGGTGGAGAATCCGATGCGCCCGTTCGTGGCGATTCTCGGCGGCGCGAAGGTCGCGGACAAGCTGAATGTGATCTCGAACCTGCTCGAGAAATGCGATACGCTGATCATCGGCGGCGGCATGGCTTACACCTTCCTGAAGGCGCAGGGCTGTGAGGTCGGCACTTCTCTGGTCGACGACACGAAGCTCGACTACTGCAAGGAGATGATGGACAAGGCTAAGAAGCTCGGCAAGAAGCTGCTGCTCCCGGTTGACACGACGATCGCGGCCGATTTCCCGAATCCGATCGACGCTGAGATTGCGATTGAAGTAGTTCCGAGCAATGCGATTCCGGCGGATAAGATGGGACTTGACATCGGGACGAAGACGGCAGAGCTCTACGCGGACGCCGTGAAGAGCGCGAAGACGGTCGTCTGGAACGGCCCGATGGGCGTGTTCGAGAATCCGATTTTGGCGAAGGGAACGATCGCGGTCGCGAAGTCTCTGGCTGAGACGGACGCGACGACGATCATCGGCGGCGGCGATTCCGCGGCGGCGGTGAATTCGCTGGGCTTCGGAGATAAGATGAGCCACATTTCTACGGGCGGCGGCGCTTCTCTGGAGTTCCTCGAGGGCAAGACGCTTCCGGGCGTAGCGGCTGCGGACGACAAATGATACGAATGTAATGAGGCGAATGCCCGTGCGCGAAATCGAGCCACGTCTCATGGAAACAGATTATCAAGGAGGATACTATCATGGCGAGAAAGAAAATCATTGCAGGAAACTGGAAGATGAATATGACGCCCAGCGAGGCGGTCGAGCTGGTGAACACCCTGAAGCCGTTGGTAGCGACGGACGACGCGGACGTGGTGTTCTGTGTACCGGCGATCGACCTCATCCCGGTCATCGAGGCCGCGAAGGGATCGAACATCCAGGTCGGCGCAGAGAACATGTACTTCGAGGAGAAGGGCGCCTACACCGGCGAGATTTCCCCGAATATGCTCACTGATATCGGCGTGAAGTACGTCATTCTCGGACATTCCGAGCGCAGGGAGTACTTCGCGGAGACGAGCGAGACCGTAAATAAGAAGATGCTGAAGGCCTTTGAGCACGGCATCACCCCGATCATGTGTTGCGGCGAGACTCTGACGCAGAGAGAGCAGGGCGTGACGATGGACTTCATCCGCCAGCAGGTGAAGATCGGATTCCTCGGCATCATGGCGGAGCAGGCGAAGACGGCGGTGATCGCTTATGAGCCGATCTGGGCGATCGGTACCGGCAAGACTGCGACGACCGAGCAGGCGCAGGAGGTCTGCAAGGGCATCCGTGATTGCATCGCCGAGATCTATGACGAGGCGACCGCGGAGGCGATCCGCATCCAGTACGGCGGATCGGTGAACGCCGCGACGGCCGCGGACCTGTTCAGCCAGCCGGATATCGACGGCGGCCTGGTGGGCGGCGCCGCGCTGAAGCCGGACTTTGGCAAGATTGTAAACTGGAAATAAATACCGGAGATTTCCGGGATAAGAGAACGCCGCGAAATACAGACACAGCCTGTGTTTCGCGGCGACTTTCGCATTCTGATGCATTCTGTTACATAGATTCACAGCCGCCACCCTCATTCGCAATTTTTGCCCGCTGCGCGTGCTCACCGCCCCTTACGGGGCTGAAATTGCTCATTACGGGGCGGTGACTGCTTCGCAGTCCCCTGGAAAGCGGAGAAATTGCCGCTTACAAGCAAGCTTGACGCGTCATTTCCTCCGCTTTCCTGCGGCTGCGAATCGTAATCTGTTTATGAAAAATCTGTCAAATGTGGTCGGAGTGCTTGCATGTTTGCGGCGCTTCATGTAAAATGAAATTTAGTGGGTAAAAGCATTCTCCATGGGGAATGCTTCCAATGTAGATAAAGGAGACGAAAATTAATGAGCAAGAAACCAACCGTGCTGATGATCCTGGATGGCTACGGCCTGAATGATTGTACGGAAGCCAATGCCGTCGCACAGGCGAAAACGCCGATGATGGACAGGCTGATGGCGGAATGCCCCTTCGTGAAGGGCTATGCGAGCGGACTTTCCGTGGGACTGCCCGACGGCCAGATGGGTAATTCCGAGGTCGGCCATATGAATATGGGCGCCGGCCGGATCGTATATCAGGAGCTGACCCGCATCACAAAGGAGATCGAGGACGGCACATTCTTTGAGAATCAGGCGCTGCTCGCCGCGGTGGAAAATGCGAAGAAAAACGGTTCTTCGCTTCACCTCTACGGGCTTCTGTCCGACGGCGGCGTGCACAGCCACAACACGCATCTCTACGGCCTGCTGGAGCTGGCAAAGCGCCATGGCCTTGAGAAGGTGTATGTGCACTGCTTTCTGGACGGACGCGATACGCCGCCCGCCTCGGGCAAGGGCTATGTCAAGGAGCTCCGCGACAAGATGAAGGAGATTGGCGTCGGCAAGGTCGCGACGGTGCAGGGCCGCTACTACGCGATGGACCGCGACAACCGCTGGGATCGCGTGGAGAAGGCTTACCGCGCGCTGACGAAGGGCGAGGGCGTGCAGGCGGAATGCCCGGTCTGTGCGCTGAACGATTCCTACGCGGAGGGCGTGTACGACGAGTTCGTGAAGCCGATCGTGGTCGTGGAGGACGGAAAGCCGGTAGCCACGATTCAGGATAAGGACTCCGTCATCTTCTTTAATTTCCGCCCGGATCGCGCGCGGGAGATCACGAGAGCCTTCTGCGCCGACGAGTTCAGCGGATTTGCGCGGGAGAAAAGGCTCGACCTCACCTATGTGTGCTTTACCGTATACGACGCGACGATCCCGAACACGATCATCGCCTTCGAGAAGGTGAAGCTCGTCAATACCTTCGGCGAGTATCTGGCGTCAAAGGGATTAAAACAGGCGCGTATCGCTGAGACCGAGAAATACGCGCATGTGACCTTTTTCTTCAACGGCGGCGTGGAGAAGCCGAATCCCGGCGAGGACCGCATCCTCGTGAATTCTCCGAAGGTCGCGACCTACGACCTGCAGCCCGAGATGAGCGCTTATGAGGTTTGCGACCGTCTGTGCGAGGCGATCCGTTCGCAGAAGTACGACGTGATCATTATTAATTTTGCAAATCCGGATATGGTGGGCCATACCGGCGTGGAGGCCGCAGCGATCAAAGCGATCGAGGCGGTGGACGAGTGCGTCGGCAGGGCGACGGAGGCTCTGAAGGAAGTGGACGGTCAGATGTTCCTTTGCGCGGACCACGGCAATGCGGAGCAGCTGAAGGATTACGAGACCGGCGAACCCTTTACCGCCCACACGACGAATCCGGTTCCGTTTATTCTGTTTAACGCGGATCCGTCCTACGGACTGCGGGAGGGCGGCTGCCTCGCAGACATCATTCCGACGCTGCTTGAGATGATGGGCCTTGCGCAGCCCGCTGAGATGACTGGTAAATCACTGATTATAAAAAAGTAGGAGATTCTTATGATACTTGAGAGAAAACGTGCGCTGGCGGGTCTGAAGGAAGGCGACGGCCAGAGCTGCAGACAGGTTTTTGACGCAACTTATGAGGATGTCTATTGCCGGACGCTCCTGATCATGCAGGATGAAGTGCAGGCGTCTTCGTTTATGGAGGAATTTTACACAGCGCTCTTTGCGGCGGCGGGAGATGCCGCCGGATCCGCGGATGTGGAGAAATGGTTCTGGCAGCAGTATTACCGCCTGCTTCGTAAGGATTATCACAGACTTCTGGAGACACTGGGAAAGGGCGGTTCCCTGAAAGGAAAGGGAGCGCTGGCCGAGATTCCCGCGGCGCTGCCGCTGCTTCACCGGATCCTTCTGGTGATGAGCGTTGAGGACGGTTTTACTTCGGATGAGATTTCCGGGATCTTCGGACTCGCAGCGGAGAAGGTCGACGGCGAGCTCAGCAAGCTGGCCAGCCTGCTGCCCGCATTGGCAAAGAAGCAGCAGGACAGTGCTTCCGCCTGGCTGGCGAGCTGGGAGACGCTTCTTGCCGGAGCGTTCTTTGGGATTCTCGCGGCATCCGGAACGGACTGGGTCGACGAGCTGTTTGCGAGCGCCGCGAAGGCTGCAGGCGTGGATACGGCGGGAAAGAGCGCGAAGGATGATTTTGAATATTTTGTGGCGGATGTAGACCTGAGCGAGGAAAAGCCGCTGCGCGAGGCTGTCCGGACGTCCGAGCCGGAGGAAGAATTCGATGATGAGGATGACGAGGATGACGAGGGCGATGATGAGGACGAGGATGACGAGGACGATGATGATGACGATGATGATCGTTACGATTGGGATCTTGAGGACGACAATCGGAAGATGATCATTCTGGGCGTGGTTCTGGCCTTGGTACTTGTGGCGGTGGTTGCCTTTGGAGTCCATATTTTTACGAGCAGGGACAGCGGCAGCAGCGACGTGCAGACGGAGGAGAGTTCCGAGGCGGACGCGGAACTGGTCATCAAGGGCGAAGGCGAGGACGAGGAGTCCGAGGAAGAGGCCGAGGTGGTTGAGGAAGAGATTCCTGAGGAGACAGAAGAGACAGAGGAGATAGAAGAGGAAGAGACCACGGTGACGATGCAGGCCAATACGAGCAGCCTGAACGTCCGCAGCGAGGGCAGTACGAACGGCGATGTGCTGACGCAGCTTTCGCAGGGCGAGCAGGTGGAGGTGCTCAGCGATACTTCTGAGGACTGGGTGCAGATCCGCTGTATCGAACAGGATGACCTCGAGGGCTACGTGATGACGCAGTACTTGTCGGAGATAGAAGAATAAAACAAAGGAACCTGCCTATACTAAGGGAAACCGAATGTAGAGGGAGGTTTTTTTTTATGAATCGGTATTTGCCAATTACTTATATTTATGCGCGGGAGATTCTGGATTCCTGCGGGAATCCAACAGTGGAGGCTGAGGTGGTGCTGGACGGGGTGCATCAGGCGCGCGCGTCTGTTCCCTCGGGAGCACCGACCGGGCGTTATGAGGCGCTGGAGCTGCGGGATGGGCAGGAGCGCTATCTCGGCCTCGGCGTGGAGAAGGCGGTCACGAATGTCAATACGAAGATCGCGAATGTCCTGCTTGGCGAAAATGCGCTCGATCAGGGATACATCGACCACCTGCTCATCGACGCGGACGGCACGGAGAATAAGTCGAATCTGGGGGCGAACGCGATTCTGGCCGCCTCGCTGGCGGTGGCGAAGGCCTCTGCCGGGGCGCTCGGCCTGCCGCTCTACCGCTATCTGGGCGGCGTTCGTGCCGACCGGGTGCCGGTGCCGATGATGAGTATGCTCCGAGGGGGCGTTCACGCGAGAAATTCTCTGGATTTCCGGGAGTTTATGCTCATGCCGGTCAGGGCCTGCTGTTTTCGCGAAGAATTGCGGATGGGCACGGAGGTCTTTCACAAGCTGGAGCTGATCCTGACGAAGGAAGGATTGGATACCGCAGTGGACGGCGGAGGCTTTGCCCCGGATTTAAAGGATGCGCGGGAGGCCTTTTTCTATTTGAAGGAGGCGGTGGAGGAGGCCGGGTACGCGCCGGAGGAAGACTTTGTCTTTGCGCTGGACGCGGCGGCAGGTGAGCTTCTGGACGAGGAGACGCGGCGCTATGAATTTCCGGGGGAAGGGCGAAGAGCCGGATGCAGTATCAGCCGCAGCACGGAGGAACTGGTCGATTATTATGAGGAGCTTGTCGCAGACTATCCGCTTGCCTCGATTGTGGACGGGCTGTCCGGGGAGGACTGGGACGGCTGGCAGTTACTGACAGGCAGGCTGGGGAGCCGTGTACAGCTTGCGGGAGAGGAACTGTTTGCGACCAGCACAAAGCGCCTGTCCTGCGGAATCAAGCTGGGCGCGGCGAATGCGATTCTGGTTAAACCGAATCAGATCGGCACGCTGACGGAGACCTTTGACGTGATCCATATGGCGCAGGAGGCCGGTTACCGGCCGATCCTCTCCCATCGGAGCGGGGAGACTACGGAGGACGCGATCGCTGATCTGGCAGTGGCCTGCAGCGCCGGGCAGATCCGGACGGGCGCTCCCTGCGGCGCGGAGCGAAATGCCAAGTATAATCAGCTTCTGCGCATTCAGGAGGAGCTGGGCGCGCTGGCCTCGTATAAAAATCCGTTTGAATAAAAGTGCCGACAACCCGGTTTCATAGAGTATACATGCCAGATACTCTAGCCGTCTGTTAACCACCAGGCGAGCAGCAGATCGACCATGCGGCCATAGCTCTGTACGCCGTCGCTCTGCCCGTTTGCCTTCAGATAGGTGTCGTTGACGGCCTCAGATACTTCCGAGACGATCCCCTCGTGCGCGGCCCAGTACTGGTTGTTGGCGGTGAGGTCGGCCAGTGCTTCGGCGCACAGGAGGGCGCGCACTTCCCGCCACGCCGTGCGGTCGGAGCGGTATAGGGCATTCGTGGCGTGAATCCAGGCGGTCAGGTAACCGCTGTACTGAAATTCCGTCTGCGCGGCGTTCGCGCAGGCCAGAAAGGCAATGAAGTTCGCTTCTTCCTCCTGCATGAAGCCGCGCAGGTGGGAGAGCTCATGGCACATGGTGAAGGGAATGTTGTAGGCGGTCATGTCCTGATTGTAGTTCGCCTCGATCGTGAAGGCGGAATAGATGCCGGTCAGCCCCTCGAGGGACAGAATCTTTGAGAGCAGCACCGGCTTTGGCTGCGGATAATAGCCCTGCAGATCCGGATAGAGATCGCCGAGTCCGTGCATCGCCTCCACGGCGAGCGATTCGATATTGCCGGAGGGCAGGGACATCAGGCCGTCCGCGTCGCGCGATACCGAGTCGGCGCGCGCGTTGATCTCTTCAGTGAGCCAGAGGCAGAGCGCTTCCAGCTGCTGCGTGCTGTATGTACCGGCGGTGATGCTGCTTTTCTGCGAAAAGGAGGTTCTCTGGTAATTGATCCCGCAGTTCAGGACGAAGAGGAGCAGCAGGACGGAGGCAGCAAAGAGCAGATGACGCAGCCAGGAGAAAAATGCGCGTCGTCCCTTTCGGATTGCGCGAATCAGGCTGCCCACGGCCGCGAGCAGCAGAACATAGAGGAGCAGTTCTGAGACGGAAAAGGGAAAGAGCCCGAAGAAGCGCCCGAAGAGATTGACCCACACAGGATAGATGTGCGCGGCATACCATTCTGCGAAGCCATCCACGGTTCGCGCGCAGAGCAGGAGCAGGCCGGAGAGAAGGAGCAGGGTGAGGGTAATTCGGTTTTTTCGCAGTGTATTCCAGAATCTTTTCTTCATAAACAACATTGTAACAGATCATTCTTTGCCTTTACAAGTGCTGGAAAAAATTGTACGATCTTTCCGGGAGGAACGATTGCCATGTATTTTTTTGCTCTGCGCTCGGAGGTGCTGGATGGCGTGGGTTTTCAGGCTTTTGGCCCGGTACATCTTACCTGGCTCGCCGTCATCGCGCTCTTTGTCGTCCTTATGCTGCGTTTCCTGCGCGGCAGAGAACGGGCGCAGCGAACTGCGGCGCTGCTCACGGCGATTCTTGCGGTGAGTCTTGTCGTCGGTCTGGAATTTTATTTTTATCTGCGCGGTGAGCTGAACTTGCGGACGCTGCCGCTGCAGCTGTGTGAGTCTGCGCCTTTTCTGCTGCTTTTGTTTTATTTCACAGGCTGGGACTGGCTCGGGCAGACGCTGTACTGTCTCTGCCTGCCGGGGGCGGCCGCGGCGCTGCTCTTTCCGGCCTGGACGGTCTTTCCCCAGTGGAACCTCATCAACCTGCAGAGCTTTCTGCTGCATGCGCTGCTGATTCTCGGACCGCTGCTTGAGGTGCAGCGGGGAGCGCTGCGCCCCGATATTCGTCATATGTGGAAGACCTGGGTTTTTCTCGCGGCGGTCGTTCCCTGCATCTATCTGATCGACCGGCGCTTTGGCGCCAACTATTTTTTCCTGAACGCGGGAAGTCCGGGCTCGCCGCTCGAGTGGCTGATCCGGCGCGTGGGGAATCCGGGCTTTCTGCTCGGCTATGCGGGGATCGTGCTTGCCGTGAATGTGGTGATGTACGGGCTGTATGCGCTGTGCGCGCATAGCCTCCACTTATCCCGCGATTGACGCAGTAGTTTTTATA
>JAJQBC010000133.1 GCA_021203465.1 Lachnospiraceae bacterium
GACTCTATTGAAGCTTTTCGCGGATGTGTTCAACTTGCACTTGCAATTTTCGGTGAAAATATATAAAATGGGATTGACTTTTCCTTAACTTGTGCTATAATAATGTCAATGATGATTTTAAGGCCAAAATCCTCCATTTTGAAAAGGTTTTTTCCCAGGTTACAGAGCAACACGCGCAGCACCCGCCTTCCTGTTGGCAACGAGAGATGTGGGGCGGGTCAGAAAAGCGATGTGATATTGTTTTCTTTCTAATTGCAAAAAGCTTTTTTGAAGATAGAGCTTTTGACCCAAAAATCAAGTTGGCATCCACACGATTTTAAAATGAAAGGAAGACTCTGAACATGAAGAAACTTCTCGCACTGATCATGGCGTTGGCTATGGTCCTGTCCCTGGCCGCCTGCGGCAGTTCCAGCTCCGACACTACCACCGATGACACCGACACCTCTGCCGCTGCCGCCGACGACACCACCGAAGAAAGTGCCGATGACACCTCCGCCTCCACTGGCGGCCAGAAAATCGGCATCTCTATGCCCACCAAGTCCCTGGAGCGCTGGAACCGTGACGGCACCTATCTGCAAGAGCAGTTTGAGGCTGCCGGTTACGAGGTCGAAGTGACCTACGCCGACAACGACACCGACCAGCAGAACAACGACATCGCCAACCTGATTGCGGACGGCGTGGACATCCTCATCATCGCCGCCGTTGATGGCGACACCCTCTCCCAGACCCTGGCTGACGCCGGCGACATCCCCGTCATTGCCTATGACCGTCTGATTATGAACTCCGATACCATCGACTATTATGTCTCCTTCGACAACTATCAGGTGGGCGTTCTTCAGGGGCAGTACGTCATCGACACCCTGGGCCTGGATTTGAATGACACCTCCGTTTCCTACAACATTGAGTTCACCGCCGGCCCCACCAGCGACAACAACGCCGGTTACTTCTTCAACGGCGCTATGGACACTCTGCAAGACTACATCGACGCCGGTATCCTGGTGATTCAGTCCGGCAAGACCACCTTCGAGCAGTGCGCCACCAACGAGTGGTCCACCGACACCGCGATGGAGAACATGCAGAACACCTTGGCCTCCTATTATTCTGACGGCACCCAGCTGGATGTGGCCCTCTGCTCCAACGACTCCACCGCTCTGGGCGTGGCCCAAGCCATCAGCACCGACTATGCCGGCAGCAACACCGTCATCGTCACCGGTCAGGACGGCGACATCGCCAACCTGGCGAACATCGTGGACGGCCTCCAGACCATGACCGTTTACAAGAACGTCTCTGACGAGGCGGGCGTCACCCTGGTCCTGGCTCAAGAGATCCTGGAGGGCAACGAGCCTGCTGAGGAACTGCTGGACTCCCTGGATGCCGAGGCCGCCTATGATACTGAGTCCTATGACAACGGTACCGGCATCATCCCCTCCTACCTGCTGGTTCCCTGGACCGTCACCGTTGACAACCTGGAAGACCTGGTCAGCACCGGCCTGTATGAGTGGGACGGCGACTATCTGGTTTCCGCCACTGACGAGTAATCCAGTGAACTGTGCCTGAGGGCATCAGGCGAAACTCCGTGATAATTGCATTGGGGTGGGGTTCTGCACCCCACCCCATTTGCTATATCGCCCTCGCCGCCGGTACAGGCAACCGGCAGCTCCGCCCCTCCATGTCCATGCCGCTCCAATGGGAAACGGCAGGTGGGAGCGAGAATAGAACAAGAGGAGGACATCAGATTTGGCTGACAATATTCTGGTAATGAAAAACATCACAAAAGAGTTCCCCGGTGTCAAAGCACTGGACAACGTCAACCTGGAAGTGGAACGCGGCGAGATACACGCCCTGGTGGGCGAAAACGGCGCGGGAAAGTCCACGTTGATGAACGTGCTCAGCGGCACCTATCCCTATGGCTCCTACACCGGCGACATCATCTATAACGGTAATGTCTGCCAGTTCAAAACGCTGAAGGACAGCGAAAAAGAGGGCATCGTCATCATCCACCAGGAGCTGGCGCTGATCCCCGAGCTGTCCATTGGTGAAAACATGTTCCTGGGCAACGAGCGCAAGGGCCGGTTCGGCATCGACTGGAACCAGACCTATCACCAGGCAGAGGAGCATATGGCCCAGGTGGACCTGCGCGAGAGCGCCACTACCCTAATCAAAGACATCGGCACCGGCAAGCAGCAGCTGGTGGAGATCGCTAAAGCCCTGTCCAAGAACGTGAAGCTGCTGATCCTGGACGAGCCCACCTCCTCCCTGAACGAGGAGGACTCCCGTATGCTGCTGGACCTGCTGCTGGACTTCAAGAAGCAGGGCATGACCTCCATCATCATCTCCCACAAGCTCAACGAGATCTCCTACGTGGCGGATAAGATCACTGTGGTCCGGGACGGCTCCACCATCGAGACGCTGGACAACTCTTCCCGCGATGTGGACGAGGAGCGCATCATCCAGGGTATGGTGGGCCGTGAGCTGACCGACCGGTACCCCAGCCGTACTCACAACGTCAGCGACGAGATCGGCATGGAGGTGCGGAACTGGACGGTCCACCACCCCATTTACACGGAGAAAAAGGTGGACGACAACGTCTCCTTCACGGTACATAAGGGCGAGATCGTGGGCTTCTCCGGTTTGCAGGGCGCGGGGCGCACCGAGCTGGCCATGTCCATCTTTGGCCACAGCTACGGCTCCAACATCTCCGGTCAGATTTTCATCGATGGTAAGGAGGTCACCCTTAAGACCGAGCGCAGCGCCATTGAGGCGGGTCTGGCCTATGTCACCGAGGACCGGAAGGGCAACGGCCTGGTTCTGCCCGACTCCATCGCTAAGAACACCACGATGGCCCGGCTGGAAAAGGTCTGCAACCGGGGCATCATCGACATCTCCAAAGAAAACCAGGTGGCGGAGGAATACCGGGACAAGCTGCGCACCAAGACGCCCTCTGTGCAGCAGGCGGTGGGCAACCTGTCCGGCGGCAACCAGCAAAAGGTGCTGCTGGCCAAGTGGATGTTCGCCGACCCGGACGTGCTGATCCTGGACGAACCCACCCGCGGCATCGACGTGGGAGCCAAGTATGAGATTTATGGCATTATGAATGACCTGGTGGCCCAGGGCAAGTCCGTGGTCATGATCTCCTCCGAAATGGCGGAGCTGCTGGGCATGTGTGACCGCATCTACGTTATGAACGAGGGCAAGATCGTGGGCGAGATGTCCGCCGAGGAAGCCACCCAGGAGAAGATCATGGTTGCCATCCTCAGTTCCGACAAACAATAAAAGTGAAGGAGTGTTGATATTCATGAAAACAAACGTGTTGTCTTTCATTAAGAAATACACTATGGTCATCGCCCTGGTGGTCGTCTTTCTGCTGTTCGCGTGGCTGACCGGCGGTCGCCTGCTCAACGCGCAGAACCTTTCCAACCTGCTGCTCCAGAACTCCTACGTGCTGGTGCTGGCCTGTGGTATGCTGCTTTGCATCCTCACCGGCGGCAACGTGGACCTGTCCATCGGCGCCACGGTCTGCCTGGTGGGTGCTATCGGTGCCCAGCTGATGACCAGCGCCAACATGAACGCCGTCCTGACCATTATCATCTGCCTGGCCATCGGCGCGGTTATCGGCGCGTGGCAGGGCTTCTGGATCGGCTACATCCACATCCCACCCTTCATCTGCACCCTGGCCGGTATGTTCCTGTTCCGTGGCCTGGGCCGTATCGTACTGAACTCCAAGACCATCAACGTCAGCAGCAACAAGCTGTTCGTCAACATCTTCGCCTCCTACATCCAGCTCCCTGGCATCGACAGCGGCAATGTCAAGTGGTCTGCTTTCATCGTCGGCGTTGTCGTTGCGGTGGGCCTGCTGGTCTATACCGCCATTAACCGCGCCAACAAGGTCAAGGCTGGTTACAAGGTCGCTCCCGCGGCGGGGACTTATGCCAGGATGGTTATCATCGCGCTGCTGGTCCTTTACTACACCTGGAAGCTGGCCCACTATAAGGGCATCCCCGTCATGCTGCTGTGGGTGCTGGCTGTGGTCTTTATCTACGCTTACATCACCTCCAAGACCGCCTTTGGCCGCTACTTCTACGCGGTGGGCGGCAACGAGAAGGCCACAAAGCTTTCCGGTATCGACACCCGCAGGGTTTACTTCATGGCTTACGCCTCCATGTCCTTCCTGGCTGGTCTGTCCGGCCTGCTGGTGGCGGCCCGCGTCGGCTCCGTCAACGGCGACACCGGCACCTCCTACGAGATGGACGCCATCGGCTCTTGCTTCATCGGCGGCGCGTCTGCTTACGGCGGCTCCGGCACCATCGCCGGCGTGATGGTCGGCGCTATCCTGCTGGGCGTTATCAACCAAGGCATGTCCATCCTGGGCATGGACAACAACTGGCAGTACGTGGTCAAGGGTGCTGTGCTGTTGGTGGCCGTTATCTTCGACGTGGTCTCCAACCGCAAGACTGGCAAGTCCTGATTGGCTCTGCTTCGACAATGGGATATGGCGCTGCGGGGATCGCAGCGCCATTCCCATGAAACGACTGTGAGTGGCGGTACGACAGTGTGCGCTTCGCATTCTTTCTGTTAATTGATAACAAAGGAGAATTTTATGCTCTACATCGGGATCGACCTGGGTACCTCGGCGGTGAAACTGCTGTTAATGGACGAAACGGGTCAAATTTTACATATCGTCTCCAAGGATTACCCGCTGGAGTTCCCCCACCCCGGCTGGAGCCAGCAGAATCCAGAGGACTGGCTCTCCGCCGTGGAGGAGGGGATACCTGAACTGCTGGCAGGTTTTGACACCGCTCAGGTGGCGGGCATTGGTGCTGGCGGTCAGATGCACGGCTTGGTGGTACTGGACGAGGACGACAAAGTCATCCGTCCCGCCATCCTCTGGAACGACGGGCGCACCGCGAAGCAGGTGGACTACCTGAACAATGTTGTCGGCAAAGACAAGCTGAGCCAGTACACCGCAAACATCGCCTTCGCCGGGTTCACTGCCCCCAAGCTGCTTTGGATGCGGGAAAACGAGCCCGATCTGTTCGCCAAAATCGGCAAGATCATGCTCCCTAAGGATTTTATCAACTACAAACTCACCGGCGTTCATTGCACCGATGTGTCCGACGCCTCAGGTATGCTGCTCTTCGACGTAAAAAATAAATGCTGGTCGAAGGAGATGCTGAACCTCTGCGGCGTAAAAGAGTCCCAAATGGCGCGAATCTTTGAATCTTACCAGCCGGTGGGGACGCTCCTGCCCGATATGGCGAAAAAACTGGGCCTCCCGGAGACGGTGGTGGTGGCCGCCGGTGCCGGGGACAACGCCGCCGCCGCTGTCGGCACCGGAACCGTGGGCGAGGGGGCCTGCAATATCTCCCTCGGCACCTCCGGCACGATTTTCATTTCCAGCGAGAAATTTGGCGTGGACCCGCAGAACGCCCTCCACTCCTTCGCCCACGCGGACGGGAACTATCACCTGATGGGCTGTATGCTCTCTGCCGCAAGCTGCAACAAATGGCTGATGGAGGACATCTTTCAGACGGAGGACTACGCCGGGGAGCAGGCCCCCATCACGGGGGACAAGTTGGGCAAAAATCACGTCTTTTTCCTGCCTTATCTGATGGGAGAGCGCAGCCCCATCAACGACACCAACGCCCGTGGGACCTTCATCGGCATGACCATGGACACCACCCGCGCCGACCTGACCCAGGCGGTGTTGGAGGGGGTGGCTTTCGGCATCCGGGACAGCCTGGAGGTGGCCCGCGCCCAGGGAATCATCATCGAGCGGAGTAAAATCTGCGGCGGTGGCGCGAAATCTCCCCTGTGGAAGACCATTTGCGCCAATGTGCTGAATGTCACGCTGGAGATCGTCGAGTCCGAGCAAGGCCCTGGCATGGGCGGCGCCATGCTGGCCATGGTGGCAGACGGGACGTATCCCACAGTCAAGGCGGTCTGCGACAAACTGGTTCATGTGGTGGACACGGTGGAGCCGGAACCGGAATTGGCGGCGCTGTATGAGGAACGGTATCAGCAGTTCCGGAAAATCTACCCTGCCTGCAGGACGCTCTTCCCCGCGCTCCACGGCTGAGGTGACCGGCGTGGTAAAACGAAACAGAGAACGCCCCAGAAACAGCAGCGGCGGCACCCATTCGGCGCTGCTGGCGTTGGTCGGCGCTTACATTCTTTACATGGCATGGCAGATGCTTCAAAACGCAAAAAACGGCACGACCACCATGTCTATGACACAGACCCTCGTTCTGGCGGGGGTGATGGCGCTGGTCGCTGTGGGAATTTTCACCTATGCGGGCTACCTCTTCTATACCTCCTGGAAGGCGTTAGAGAAAGAAAAGCTGGGTGACCCAGACGCGGAGACGGATTCCGCCAAGCAAGAAGACGAGCCGGATTTTCTCGACGATGCGGATGAGGAGGACGGTGAGAAACCGGACCCCGGTGAGGAAGGGAAGCCGTAAATCCAAAACAAAGGAAGTGTGAAAGTTGCAAATCAATTCTGTGTTTGATGCCGCCTTTAAGCCCTACGGCCAAATCCACGAGGGGTTCCCCGTGGAGGAGATTCTGGCGGAGCTGGCAAAGACCCCGGTGACGGAGGCTGTGGTCTACACCGCTGAGGACGAAAATTTACAGGAGCTGCCCGCCACGGCGGAGGTCTCCGACAACCTGTTCGGCGGGATGCCCGTCCAGATGGGCTGGTGCAACGGTCACAACACCAAGCTGAACTGCCTGGAGTACCACCGGGACAGCGAGTTCAATTTGGGTACATCGGATTTCATCCTGCTGCTGGCAAAGCAGGACCAAATCGCCGACGGAGTGCTGGACACCGCCGACGTGAAGGCGTTCCGCGTCCCCGCCGGAGTGATGGTGGAGGTCTATGCCACCACCTTGCACTATGCCCCCTGCCACACCGACCCCGCCAGGGGCTTCCAGGTGCTGGTGGCTCTGCCCAAGGGTACCAACGGTCCCAAGCCGGAGGGCATGAGGGTCTATGGTGGCGACGACACTCTGCTCTGGGCCTGCAACAAATGGCTGCTGGCCCACCCCGAAACTGACGAGGCCGGCCAGGGCGCGTACATCGGCCTGAAAGGAGCCAATCTCGATATTTCTGCTGACATCTCAGCGGAAAGCGTGTAGAATAACCCTGTTGGCATCCACCGATTTGAACTTGAGGAGGAATTTCAAATGTTAGGTAACAACATTCCAACCGTCAAGCTGGGCATCATCGCCGTCAGCCGGGACTGTTTCCCCATCGCCCTGTCCACCCAGCGCCGGAAAAACATCGTGGCCGCCTACGGTGAGGGTCTTTACGAGTGCCCCATCACTGTGGAAAACGAGCTGGATATGCTCAAGGCCGTGGACGATGTGATCGCAGCGGGCTGCAACGCCCTGGTGGTGTTCCTGGGTAACTTCGGCCCGGAGACCCCGGAGACGGAAATTGCCCAGCGCTTCGACGGCCCCTGTATGTTCGTGGCCGCCGCCGAGGGCGACGGCGACATGATCGATGGCCGGGGTGACGCCTACTGCGGGATGCTGAACTGCTCTTACAACCTGGGGATGCGCCACCTGAACGCTTACATCCCCGAATACCCTGTGGGCACCGCCGAGGAAGTGGCCGACATGATTCGGGAGTTTGTCCCCGTGGCGCGGGCCATTATCGGCGTGAAAAACCTGAAAATCATCACCTTCGGCCCCCGGCCCCAGGACTTTTTCGCCTGCAACGCCCCCATCAAGGGCCTCTATGAAATCGGCGTGGAGATCGAGGAGAACAGCGAATTAGACCTGTTGGTTTCCTACAAGGAACACGCGGGCGACCCCCGTATCCCCGCCGTCTGCGCGGAAATGGCAGCCGAGATGGGCGAGGGCAGCTACTACCCTGAGCTGAACGAACGTATGGCCCAGTTTGAGCTGACCCTGCTGGACTGGGCTGAGGCCCACAAGGGCAGCAAGCAGTACGTCGCCTTCGCGGACAAGTGCTGGCCCGCCTTCCCCAGCCAGTTTGGGTTTGAGCCGTGCTATGTGAACTCCCGCTTGGTCAGCCGGGGCATCCCCGTTTCCTGCGAGGTGGACATCTACGGCGTGCTCAGCGAGTACATCGGAATGTGCGTCTCTGGTGACGCTGTCACTTTGCTGGACATCAACAACAGCGTCCCCAAGTACATCTACGACGAAGACATCGCGGGCAAGTACGACTATAAGCTGACCGACACCTTTATGGGTTTCCACTGCGGCAACACCCCGGAGTGCAAGCTGTGTTCTGACCGGGCCGTCAAGTACCAACTCATCCAGCACCGCCTGCTGGAGCCGCAGGACAGCGAGCCGGACTTCACCCGCGGCACCCTGGAGGGCGACATCGCCGCCAGCCCCATCACCTTCTACCGTCTCCAGTGCGACAGCGAGGGCGTGCTCCGCAGTTACATCGCCCAGGGCGAGGTGCTGGACGTGGCCACCCGCTCCTTCGGCGGCATCGGCGTGTTTGCCATCCCCGAAATGGGCCGATTCTACCGCCATGTGCTGGTGCAGAAGCGCTACCCCCACCACGGCGCGGTGGCCTTCTCCCATGTGGGCAAGTATCTCTACGAGGTGTTCAAGTTCCTGGGCGTGGAGGACATCGCGTATAACCAGCCCAAGAGCCTGCCCTATCCCACGGAGAACCCATTTGCATAATAGATAAAAGATTGGTTTAAATAAAGGGCGCTTTCTCACATCGCATTTCTGCGGGAGAAAGCGCCCTTTTTCTCTTATCAGCGGCAATTTGGACGTGCTAATTCCTGAACCGTCATTGCTGGCCGGTTATGTCGTCTTATTTGACATTGTTAGGAACTCAGCCGTTCCGCCTGTGCCTAGACTTCGCAACTGGGGACGATATAAAAGGAAAAACGCATATCCTCCTCCCCGCTGACGCGGTAGGGTTCCTCCACGTCGCTTCGCCATCTGTCGATGCCGCCCACGCCCCGGAGCGCACCCAAAATGCGGATGACGGTGCGGCTCCTCTCCGGCAGTTCCTCCTGAGGCTCCGCGGTAGCCAACTGGTGCTGGGTGCAGGGGAGGGCCGAGCAGTGGAAGGACCGCTCCTCACACAGGAAGGTCAGTTCTCCCGCCCGTAAACGATAGGTGTCCTTGTGGTTGCCGCACTCCTGGGGGATCAGATAAGGTGTGACCGAAACCGCAGCCTCATGGGAGCCAAACTGCGCCCCCTTGTATCGGTCTGGGTAGGTCTCCCCGGAAAGGCCGTCCCAGCGGTAACTGTCCAGCTGCTGGGCAGTGAGAAGCTCCAACCCAAAGGCGGGCAGTTCCGGCAAACCCTTTCTCCCATGATAGTTCAAGCTCACTTTGGTTCTGCCCAGGGCATTGACACGATAGGAGACGATGACAAGGGCCTGCGGCGTGGTGGCCGTGGGCCAGGTATAACGAATTTCCATCTCCTGGGCGGGGCG
Source organism: Lachnospiraceae bacterium (assembly GCA_021203465.1). GTDB lineage: Bacteria > Bacillota > Clostridia > Lachnospirales > Lachnospiraceae > Hominiventricola. The sequence continues at coordinate 9,435 of JAJQBC010000133.1, forward strand.
GCGCTGGGCGAAGTCCAGGGGGACCAGCGTCTCCGTAAAGCCATCGCCAAATTTCTCCACCTCACGCACCGTCGCCACGTTGTACCGGTCAGCCCCCATCCAGACGGCGCTCCTGGCGGGGAGGTTAAAGCCCAAATCGTTTTCCGCAGGCGCCCGCCAGAAGGTGGAACGTGGGGCGCGGTAAAGCTGCTCTTTCCCAACGACCACCAGCGACACCGGGCCGCCCTTATCGAAGGAGAACACATAGCGGAACCCCTCTCCGTAAAGGCCCAGATTGCAGTCGGTGTGGATCACCTTCAAAAAGGGGCCGGAGGAGGTGGTCGCGTCGGAAAACAGCTCCAGATCCCGAAGGGCGCTGCGCTGGCAGTCCTCCGCCGTCAAGCGGCACTTCCGCTGCGCTCCCTGCCGGCGCTGGGCGTTGGCAGGGTCGAAGACGGCCCGCTCCTCATCGCTCAGATACCAGTACTGCACCTCCTCCATGGCCGGTTTTTCGGTCCAGGCCGCGAACAGCAGGCCGTTGGCGTAAAAGGCGTAGTCGCTGGGTCGATCTCCGAAGTTGCCGCCGTAGAGCAGCTTTTCCGGTTTACCGTCTTTGCTCCAGTAAAGGGCCTGGTCGATGAAGTCCCACAGGAACCCGCCCTGGAAGGAGAGAAATTTCTCCCGCAGTTTCATGTAAGATTCCAGACCGTCCACGGAGTTACCCATGCTGTGCATATACTCGCACAGGCACATGGGCTTGGGCTGGTCGTTTTCCAAGTACGCCCGCACGTCCCCAGGGGTGGGATACATCCGGCTCTCGATGTCGGTGATGAAATCGAAGCTGCGGTCATAGAACACCCCCTCGTAATGGACCAGCCGGGTGGGGTCATCGGCGTGGAAGTAGTCGCACATCTGCTGGAGGACCGTCCCCATATGGGACTCGTTCCCAGCGGATCACCACAAAACGAGGGATGGTTTTTGTCCCGCTAGTACATGGACTTGGCCCGGTTCAGGCAGCAGGGCAGCCAGGCGGGGTCCGAGCCGGGGATGTTCCAGGAGGTCTCAGTGATGCCCAGCTTCATGCAGGTGCCGTGGCTTTCCAGGTTGGTTTCGTCCATGACGCAGATACCCGCCCGGTCGCAGAGGGTATACCACAGGCTCTGGTTGGGGTAGTGGGAGGTGCGGACGGCGTCGGTGATGCCGAAGTCTGACGGGGTGAAGGAGTCCTCCCCGTAGCCGATGAACTGGCCGTTGAGCCAGACGTAGATGGCCTGCTCCGCACCCTGGAAGGAGATACACACCGGCTTGCCCAGCAGCGGCTCCGCCAGGTCAAACTCCTTCACGGAGCTGGCTACTGGGTCATGCGCCCAGTCCACCTGGGCTGCTTGCCCCAAATTTACCCCAACCAGAACAACCTTGTTTGTAGCGAATTAGAAACTGTATACAAATGTTCTCAAAAGACTTCCTAAACCTACAGAAATGCGCTATTATAGGAACAATTTTCGAGAAATCCAAATGTTGTCATCCTCATAACCCGGAGGTCGTTGGTTCAAATCCGGCCCTCACAACCATAAAAAGTTCTGAAATCTTAGGGTTTCAGAACTTTTTCTTTGCTTTTTAGCTATTTTAATTGCTTCGATTCATAAATATCATTTGGTTATGACCCCAATTTGACCCCAATTCAATTTTTGAAAAGCGGCGAAAAAGCTGAAAAAGTGCTAAAATTCAAAACAATTTGCCTATGGTTAATTTTATGCTCATATTACATTGGAATATATAAAGAGGTCGATTGTAAAATGAAGTTGAACACCTAAAAAATCCATAGCGATTGAATCCGT
>JAJQBC010000143.1 GCA_021203465.1 Lachnospiraceae bacterium
TTCCAGAAAATTGGATATGGATTGAAATGGGGAAACTTGTCAATATAAAAAATGGTTTTCCTTTTGATTCAAAGTTATTTTCAAAAAATATAAGTGGAAAGCATCCGTTAATCCGCATTAGAGATATTGTCCGCGGATACACAGAAACGTTCACAGATGAGGAGTGCCCTGAAGAGTATACTATTAAAAAAGGAGACATTCTTATAGGGATGGATGGCGACTTTAATGTTGCATCGTGGAAAGGAGAAGACGCTCTTCTCAATCAACGGGTGTGTTGCATTGATTCAGCCTCGCCTTATTTGGATCGTAGATTTCTCCTTTATTATCTGCCAATACCTTTGATGAAGATAAACGAAGCAACACCAAGTGTTACGGTGAAGCATCTTTCTACCAAGACGTTATCTATTACACCTATTCCTATTCCACCGCTTGCGGAGCAGCAGCGCATTGTTGACCGCATTGAGAGCCTGTTTACTAAATTAGATGAGGCCAAGGAAAAAATTCTAGAGGTGCTGGATGGCTACGAGCCGCGGAAAGTGGCAATGTTACACCTAGCATTTTCAGGGGAATTGACGAAGACGTGGCGGAAAGAGTATGGTATTGATTTAGACTCGTGGAAAAGGCTGTCTGTATCAGAATTGTGCAAATCCTTGAAATATGGAACAGCAAAAAAGTCGCAAGCGGAAGGGGAAATAGCCGTAATTCGTATGGGAAATTTACAGCATGGAGAAATCAATTGGAATGATCTTGTGTACTCCAGCGACAAAGAGGATATTGAAAAATATCAGCTTTCTCCGGGGGATGTTCTTTTTAATAGAACAAATAGTCCTGCGCTTGTTGGTAAAACTTCAATATATCGAGGTAACGTTCCGGCGATTTACGCGGGATACCTCATTAAACTTGATTATGATCATTCACGCATTTTGGGAGATTATTTGAACTATGCACTTAATACTGTTGATGCTAAAGAATACTGTAATTTAGTCAAAACTGACGGTATAAACCAATCAAACATTAATGCAAAGAAAATCGGCGAATATAGTTTTGATGTGCCATCACTTAATGAACAGTCTGAAATCGTTTGTATCCTTGATGAATTCTTCGCTAAAGAAGCAGAGGCGAAAGCCAAAGTTGAAGCTACGCTGGATGCTATAGAGGCTATGAAGAAATCAATCCTGGCAAAGGCATTCCGGGGTGAACTGGGAACGAATAACCCGGAGGATGAAAGCGTGGAAGAACTCTTGAAACGGACATTAGTATGATGTGGACAGGGTGTTATTGAATCAACAAGGGATAAAAATGTGTTGATCAATATAGATAAAGTGTCAATCGAGGAGGAAAAGGTGTCAATCACCGACTAAAACATTTTAATGCAAAAGGCTATTGATAGTCTAAACGTAAAGAAAAATACAAAGGGAAATGCGATGTTATATAAGCTCATAAAGATGAAAGAATGAGGGGCAACTATCCGGAATTTCCGGATAGTTCAGTGGGAAGGAAGCTGTATGAGAGTGACTTTGACCGATTTATAGAAGAGGATGAAGCGTATGGAAATTGTGGAGATGCTTGACGAGATCAAAAGAAAAGCGCAGAAGGATACGAAGCTTCGGGAGGAATTCCTTCAGACAAGAGCGCAGGAAAATCCGCTCTCGGCTTTCTGCGCAAAGTGCCGGGAACTCGGGTATCCGGTGTATGAGATGGATGTCATCGCGGCGGGGGAAGAATTTTACGCGGCGATGAAGCGAAGTACGAACGGGGGAGGGGAGAATTCTCCGATGCTCAAAGCGGAAGATGATTTTTATGAATTATTTTTCGCGAGCCTGTAAGATTGGGATCATAGTGAAGAGAACGCAACTATTCGTGATTTCCGAATAGTTCAAAGGGAAGGATGCGGAAACTACAAATGTTTTTTCTGTATATGCTTAAGATAATTTTTCCTGAAAGCGCGGGCATTATCAAAGAATTCCATTTCTGAAGCAGAGAGGTTTCCCGCTTGTAATTTTTCGGATAGTAATTCCAGTGTGCAGATTAAATCAGCGACCTGAAAAAGCTTATAATCGACTGGTTTCACCTTGCGAAATTCAATATGTGTGTAGAGCGTATTGAACACGGAGGTCAAAATTTTTGTAAGCTCAATTTGTCCATTATCATAGTAGATAACAACACGGTCATAACTGTTCCAGAATGATTCGTTTGTATGGAGAATTTCAGCGATTGCCTTGGACAGTCTGGCCGTCATCGTAATAACGTCGGGACATTCTTTTTTTCGAATTTTTGCGCAGGTATATTGTATTTCAAGCTTTCTGGAAAAATGAAAGAGGGCGTTGAATAATTGTTTCCGATTCTCGATCAGATCGTTTTTATAAACAGATTCTCGTCGGATGAGGGGATCGGTATGAATAGCGTGTTTTGAATACCCCAGATTATGCAAATAGGATTCAAAAGAAGAAGGACCGAAGTCTCCTTTTTGGCATTGAAATCAAGATTGATATTTTGTATTATACAGACAGTGGGATGCTTGAACAATCGGTAAAGAATAAAGATGGCGGGGAATTTCCCCGCCGCTCGGTGGACCAGGGTCTTACGACCAGCCCGATTAGTGGTCACCACTAATTATTGTAGTCTTATTTTAATTGAAATATGCAAGGCTGTCAACCTGATTTTTAATGAACAGATACGGATACAAGGAGTCGTATTCGCATGGAAGAAAAATCACTTATTAACATGGAGAAATTGGAGAGAGAGCTAAATTGGTTTGTTACATTTGTGTGATGCCGGAATTATGAAAAATTCAGAGTATACAGCAAATATATCAGCTTTACGGATAAAGGGCTTTTTCTTGAGGATGAGGGGAGGTCTGAGTATGGGTGAAGATGAAGTGGATCACTTTCGTGAAGTCACAAAAATGATATCTCGTCAAAATTATGCAGTCAAGGAGTTCGATTTATATGTAAAGCGTTTAGCATTATTTTCACCATAATAAGCACACTTTTCGGCATCGAAGTCGCGGTTGATATTTTGTGTCATACAGACAGTTGAATATGTAAATGGAGATGATACAGAGTTTAAACGGCTCAGAACGATGATGTCCGCATTGAAATAAAGGGAGGAGATTTTATACTTGAAAATACATTCTGTTAAATTGACAAATTTTAAATCGATTGGTGAAAATGATCACGATGAGATTATTTTAGAACCAACCGTAACCGCTGTTATTGGTAGAAATGAAAGTGGGAAAAGCAATGTTTTGGAGGGGATAAGTAAAATTGCTTTCATTCAAAAAATGAACGAGAGTGTTTTTGGGGACAATAACATCAATCGTAATGCAAGAGAAAGTCGTATCAGTTATTCAATTATATTAAAGCGGACACCAGACGAAAGTGACTTGCTTCAAAAAGATACCGTAGTTACAATATCAAAAGGTTCTTATTCTGTAACTGGAGGGATTTTGGATTATTTCTCTGAGGTTATAAAGGTAGAACTAGATGCCTTTTATAAAATAATAGTAAATAGTACCTTTCAACTGGTAGGTAAAGAGGCGGAAACTCTGCAACAAAAACGTAATCAGATTAAGGTTGGCGATTCTTTAGATATTCCATCTTTTGAAGCCGCGCTCATTTTTTTTGAGAAATGGAAACCCAAGGTTAAAGTAGAGAAAAAGGAAGAATATAACCATTTATTGGATACGATACGAGAGAAATGGCGGCGGCTTTGTAATTTTTTCCCACGAATCATTTACCGAAATGAGAAAAGGACTTTACAGACAGAGTATAGAGGAGAAGGTATTAAAACGGAACTAAATAACAAGAACAGTTTTCTCTATGAAATGTTTCATTTTCTTGGATTTACCGTCGAGGAAATATTACAAGCTGTGAGCAATAACACAGATGGGAAAACGGAAAATTTACGAGAAAAAATACAGGAACGAATTGACAATAAAATAAACGCTCCATTCCATGATTTTTATTCTGTTGAACCCGTCAACTTGAGAATAAGGTTTGGTATTAATATCCTTTCGTTTTATGTCAAGGCGGATCACGGGTCTATAATGACACTTGGTGAAAGAAGCGAAGGATTGAGATGGTATTTAAATTTATTTATTGATGTTATGGCAAGAAATATTACATCAAGACAGGTCATATATCTGTTTGACGAACCGGGTATTTCACTCCATGTAAAAGCCCAGCGAGAATTGTTGACCTTATTTGATGATTTGGCTGAGAAAGGTAATCAGATTATATACACGACGCACTCGCCATTTATGCTGAACGTTAAGCAAGAGCGGCTAAAACAGATTCGTGCTGTAGTTAAAGATGAAAGTGAAAACACAAGAATTTATACCTCTGTGTTCGATCCTCAAATTTCTCCTGTATATCAGAAAGATACGCTCGCACCTATATGGTCAGCACTTGGGGCAGATATGCAAGGAATTCTCTCGCCCGATCGAATACTCCACAAGACAGGGGATGGATTATCGGATTATCAAAATGCCTTAGTTCAATATCAGAGTGCTTTGTTAAAATATCGTGTTGGAGTATATGAGAGAAATGTACTGGATGATATGAGACTGTCATTTGAACTGTTAGTGAAGGACCTGCTATAAAATAAGCAGAGCCTTGAGAACCAAATTCCTGCTTTAGGCATGTTTATGAAAAATGCAGGGGTCTCCAATGAAGTGCGAAATATGGCGGTAAAGTTGATAAAATATTACTGCGACTATCAAAATGATCATGTCAAGCATGACAGCGAAGTGAACCCAAACGAAATCGAATATATAATTGAACAAACCAGTATCATTATGAAATTTCTTATCAAAACTAAAGGAGGGACTCCCTAATGGATAAAATGCGTATGGACTCCTTTAATGGGATCGTCCAGAACATAGAGCACATCGGCGCCTTGTTCCCCAACTGCGTTACCGAGACCGTCGGCGCGGACGGTAGGCCGAAGAAGCCTATGAGTTTACTTGGGTAGGGAAAAAGGCGGCGATTGTGGAGGCGAATAAGCCCATCCGCAAGACACTACGCCCATGTCCGGAAGAAAGTGTAAATTGGGATACTATGAAGAATCTCTATATCGAGGGAGATAATGGGAACGGTTCAAGCTACTTGCGCCTGACACAAGAGTAAAAGTGATCTGATAAATTTTAACCGGGCAGGGGTTCTTTAAGGGTGATTTGTTCCGATCAGTTCAGGAAAAATTTGGTCGCCGTGATGATTCCGTTTACATTTATTTCCGCGGGGGTAGGGGATAAGGCGGGGATAAAATAGAGATTTAACCCAAAAGTTAGTCAAGGGTTGGTAAAGAGTTAGCATAAATGTTGGTAAAGACTTGGAAAAGGGGAGGAATTGAAAAATGGCAGAGTATAAGGTAAACGAAATGCTTGAAATTATCATGAACCGCCGTTCGACGCGCAAATTTAACGATCATCCGGTCGCGGAGGAACAGCTCGCGGCGATTGTGGAGGCGGGGCGCTACGCGCCGACAGGCGGGAACTGTCAGAGCGTTCATTTTGTTGTGATAATAAACGCGGAAGTCCGGGAGAATCTGCGCATGCTGGTTCAGAATGCTTTTTTGCATATGGAGCTTTCCGATGATATGTACAGCAGTCTGAAAAACTCGATCAGACTGTCCAGAGAAGGAAATTACGTGTTTGACTATCATGCACCGATCCTGATTGTAGTGTCGAATCGGAGAGGCTATCCGAATGCTATCGCGGATTCGGCCTGTGCGCTGCAGAATATGATGCTGGAGGCGGAGAGCCTTGGCGTGGGTTCCTGCTGGATCAATCAGCTTCACTGGCTGGACGAAGATCCGGATATCCGCGCATATTTAGAGCCGCTTGGAATCGGTGAAGATGAGACGATATGCGGTGCACTCGCATTGGGAAATTATGACACAAAGCAGGAGGTCAAGCCGCGCACTGGCATGAAAGTAGATTATGTCAGATAAAAAAGGTGCAAAAAGTAGGGATTATAAGTAGGGAATAAAAGTAGGGATTATTGATCGATAGACTCTGATGTTGGAAGGAAAGGAAGGGTATGGATGGAGCTTGAGATTAGCGTGAATGATCTTCTGAATAAACGCAGAATCGAATCCGACAGAATTGAATTCAAAGCGTCCTGGAACCCGGATGACATTTATCACAGTATCTGCGCATTTGCCAACGATTATGACAATGTCGGCGGCGGTTATATTTTGATCGGCGTAGAAGAGGAAAATGGTGTTGCTGTGCGTCCGGTCAAGGGAATCAGGGAATATGAGATCGATGCCATCAAGAAGGAAATGGTCGGTTATAATAATACCGTCGTTCCCGCCTATTTTCCGAAAGTGATTGATGAAGAGGTGGATGGGAAAAGTGTTCTGGTGCTGTGGGTAACGCCGGGGCCGGGAAGACCGTATAAGGCTCCGGATCATGTGACTTCTAAAAAGGAAAAGAAACTGTATTATTATATTCGCTATGCGTCCAGCTCTATTCGCGCCAATAAAGAGCAGGAACGGGAGCTGATGAGCATGACTGACTATATGCCATTTGACGTCAGACCCAATTATGAGGCAACGGAGGACGATATTTCTGTTCCGCTGTTGATCGAACATCTGAAAAAGACAAAGAGCAGGCTGGCAAATCAGGTGTTGAAACGTGGCGTTATGGAGATTCTCGGGGACATGCAGCTCCTCGTCGGGCCGCCGGAACAACAGTATCTGACCAATGTCGCACTGATGATGTTCTGTGATCACCCGGAGCAGTTTTTTCCGTATACGCAGGTGGAAATTACAAAATTCCCGGAGGGAAGTATTCGGAATCCCAACAACTTTATTGAGGTGCCGGTGATAAAGGGATCGGTGCCCGAGATGATCAACCGGACGATGCAGAAGCTGCAGGATATGGTGATTCTGGAAAAGGTGACAAAGGTAAATTACCAGATGGAGGCGATTCGCAGATTCAGTTACCCGTATCAGGCCCTGGAAGAGGCGGTGGTAAACGCCTTCTATCACCGTGATTATATGTCGTACCAGTCGATTATTATTGAAATCGAGCCGGAGCTTATACGGATTATCAGTTATCCGGGTATTGACCGCTCTGTTTCGCAGAGGGATATCGAGAGGGGAGAACGATTCTCTACGAGGTATTACCGCAATAAACGATTGGGCGAATTTCTGAAAGAGCTGGATTTGTCAGAAGGAAAATGCACGGGGATTCCGACGATACAGGAGGAGCTGCGCAATAATGGTTCTCCGAAAGCGCAGTTTTATACAGACGAGGACAGGCGGGCAGTGAGGGTGGAGATACCGATTCATCCAGATTTTCTGGGGATGGAAGGACCGTTCATTGAATCTGAAAAAAGTGACGGTTCAGACGAAAAAGTATCGTTTGAGGACGGGAAAAGTATCGTTTCGGGCAAAAAAGTATCGTTTCATAAGGGGAAAAGTGACGTTTTATCAGAGAAAGTATCGCTTGACGGGCTTCTAAATTCTGTGGGCTTTACAGACAAAACCATAAAAAATATAAAACTTTTGAAGAGAGCTTTTGATGACGATATTTTTGGTAGAAAGGAAGTATCTATAGTTTTAAAATTATCCACTCCCGCCGCAGGAAAATTGATAAATAAAATGAAATCACACGATCTGATTGTTCCCGTCACCGGCCATGGAAAGGGTAAATACAGATTCGCATCGGAGGGGGAAGCTGATCGCTGAGAGACAAAACACAATGACGAGAGAAACCTTATTTTCCTACGCAAAAAAGGAATACGGCGTCGTCCCGGATTTCCCGTTTGATGGGGACTTTGAGCCGGCGGTCCTGAGGCACAAGGATACCCAGAAATGGTTGCCCTGGCGATGTACGTCAGGGCGGACAGGCTGGGGTATCCCTGCGGGGAGTATGTCAGCGTTGTCACCGTGAAATGCGATCCAATGCTGATAGACACCTTGATTCAGCGCAGCGGATACCATCGGGCCTATCATATGAACAAGACACAGTGGCTGACCATTGAGCTTGAGAGCGGTGTGTCCGATGAAGAGATCCGGAGCCTGGTAGATTTAAGCTACCGGCTCACGGACAAATCAAAAAGTCTGATTCTTATTAATATGGGCAATCAGTCGATGTTTGCTACAAGCTCGTTGATGTCGGCTTCCTCTTCGATTACGTTCATTTCATAGAGCCACGCGGCCGTTTCCAGCCAGCTGTCCTCGTTGATCTGGAGGAAGCTGTCGCTGTCCTCAGCCATGAGCGGCAGCAGGATTTCCATGCTGGCGGTTTCTACATCCGCATCCAGCGGATAGTTGGCTTCGTCCTGGTTGTCCAGAAGAATCTGCAGGGAAGCTTCCGGGTCGTCGATGACATCCTGATAAGCTTTCCTCGAAGCCCGGATGAAGGCGGCGAGTTTTTCACTGGATTCTTCGATCTGGGATTCTCCTGTGATCAGAACGAGTTCTTCATAGTCGGGGACACCGTAATCGGTAACATCAAAATAAGTAACGTCGTAGCCGTCCTGAAGCAGTGTGGTATATTCGTGGTTGATATAAGCGCCGATCACAGCGTCGACATTATTTGTGATTAACGCGGCATTTAAGTCAAACCCCACGTCGATCATTTCCGTGTCCTCATAAGACAAACCGCAGCTTTCCATCATGGCCTGCACATAATATTCGTTGTCTGTCGTGCCGGGATAGCCGATGGTTTTGCCCGCCAGATCCGCCGGACTTTCAATGCCGCTTTCCGTCATGGACATAACGATATTGAGGGGATGCTGAACAACTGTGCCGAGAATCTTGATGGGAATATCCTGATTGACGGCGGTAGTGATGATATTGGGCTGATAATAAAGACCGGCGTCGGCCTGTCCGGCTGCCGTCATGGTGATGGCGTCATTGGTATTGGCAGGGAACTGCACCTGAACATTCAGCCCTTCCTCCTCATAATAGCCTTTTTCAATTGCCACATAGATAAAGGCATGGACGGCATTGGGATACCAGTCAAGAACGATGCTGAACTCCTCCAGTTCATCGTCTGAGGACTGAGCGGCGCTGTCGGTTGTGGCCGACCCGGAGGAACTGCCGCAGGCTGCCAGAGACAGGACCAGTGCGCACAAAAGTAAGAAAGACAATAATTTTTTCATCTTCATTTTTAATCTCCTTTTCAGCCCTCTTCAGCCATGATGCCGAGCATGGTGGCAAAGAGAGCGGTCTTCTCTGCGATCGTAGGGATATAGACTTTTTCTTCCGTTGTGTGCATGCCGCTTTCCACGGGTCCGAAGGCGTCGACGGCGGGAACTCCGTAATAATAGAACCAGTTGGCGTCGGTAGCGGTCGGCTCGGCGATTTCTTCCATTGTTATGCCGAGCAGTTTCCCTGCCTTTTCGGCGATGGTGAACGCCTGATGACCGGCCTCATTTTTTTCAAGAGCCGGGAAAAGAATGCGGTGGGAAACGGTCGTCTCGCATACCGGGTCTTCATTATGGGCGGCCAGCGATTCAATATTGGCCTCCGCCTCGGCAAAGGAAGATGAGTTGTCGGGCAGACCGGCACAACAGAATTCCATGTGAGCGTCGCCCGCGACAATGCCGTTGGGGCGACCGCCGGAAATGGGCGCCACATTATAATAGATTTTCCGTTCATAATCATTGAAGCTGTAAAGCTTTAAAATTTTATGGGCCAGCTCTTTGGTGGCGCTGTGTCCGACGAGATAAGCGCCGCCTGCATGGGCTTCAACGCCCTTGATGTCCAGCGCGCCGAGGATGACGCCGCGTCTTGCGGTGACGACTCCATAGCCCTTATCCGTTTTGGCGGCGCTTTCAAAAATATAAGCGCATTCTGTTCCGGGCGCCTCCTTCGCGAAAACTTCCCGGCTGGTGATGGAGCCGATCTCCTCGTCACAGCTGTAGAGCATGACAATTTCCTTGTTCGGAAGAAGTCCCTGTTCCGCGGCGATTTTTACGGCATAGGCGGAAACGGCGAATCCAGCCTTGCAGTCGCCGACGCCAAGACCGTGAAGCCAGTTCTCGTCATCGATAAAGGGCGGATATTTGGCGGCATAGCCCACCGGGAAAACGGTATCCATGTGGGAATTCAGAATGATCTTGCCCTTGGGATTTTCCGGTTTGATACGGGCAATCAGATGGGAGCCGGTCCCTTCAAAAAAGATTTCCTCCATGGTTACGCCGGGGATTCCGGCAAGGATGTCCCGAGCCATATCGACAACCTGACGGTTGCCCTCGACATACTTTGATTCACTGTCAACGGTGACAAAGCGCTTAAGAAGATCGACCTGTTCGGGAAGATATTTCTGAGCTGAGGTTTTGATTTTTTCGATGTTCATTGTATTTCCTCCATGTAATCTGTATTTACAGTTCTTTGCGCCACGGAACAGTCAGCCGCTCCGCAATATTGATGACGGCGACGATCGCCATGGCGACCGCGGATAACAGGACAATGGGGGCAAAGACGCTCGCACCGTCCAGCTGCGTCATCATCCGTTTGCTGAAATAGCCAAGCCCGCTCTGCGCGCCCAGCCATTCGCCGATCGCCGCGCCAATGATACTGATGGGAACGGCCATCTTGATCGCAGAGAAAAAGTATGGCAGGGCGTTCGGGAGTTTTAATTTCAGGAAAATGTCCATTTTGCTGGCATGAAAACTGATCATCAGCTCTTCCATTTCCCGTTTGGTCGACTGGAATCCGTCATATACCGTGATGGTAATGGGGAAAAAGGTCATCAGTATGGCGACCAGCACCTTACTCCAGATGGTATAGCCGAACCAGAGGACAAACAGCGGCGCAATAGCTGTCGTTGGAATGGTCTGGGAGGCGATCACCAGCGGATAGAGAGCCCGCCGGACGGTTTCATTCATATCCATGATAATGGCCAGAGCAAGCCCGAGCACAATGGAAATGGCAAGTCCGATAAAGGTAATGGACATGGTGGCCGGAAGATGCACTGTGAAAAGGGGTTCACGCAGCTCCCACAGACGCCGCAGTATCTGAATCGGCGTCGGAAGAATGTAGGCGGCGTTGATGCCCATGGCAATGGCCTGCCACGCGATCAGCAGCGCAAAAAAGAGAATCAGAGTTGGTAAATTTTTCTTCACAGGATCACCTGCCTTTTCAACTGATCAATCATGTATTCC
>JAJQBC010000015.1 GCA_021203465.1 Lachnospiraceae bacterium
CTAGGTTACTTGTTTTTCGTCGGAGACCGCAAAAAGACCGATCTTCCCTATGATGAGGAGCCGGATTCTGACTGCGCGTGGTATCGTCTCCGCCATGAGGAGGCGCTGACCGCGGACAAGATCGTCGCTTTCGCGAAGGCGACGCATGAAAAATACGGATTTCAGGATTTCAAGCTGAAGGGCGGCGTGCTTCCGGGAAATGAGGAAATGGATGTGATCCGTGAGCTGAAGAAAGCCTTCCCGGATGCGCGGATCGATCTCGACCCGAACGGCGGCTGGCTACTCAGTGAAGCGGTGGAGTATGTGAAGGGAATGCAGGGCATCCTGACATACTGCGAGGATCCGTGCGGCGCGGAGGGCGTCTATTCGGGCCGCGAGATTGTCAGCGAATTCCGCAGAAAGACCGGATTCCCGACGGCGACGAACATGATTGCCACCGACTGGAGAGAGGTGGGGCATTCCCTGGAATCTCAGGCGGTGGATATCATTCTGGCGGATCCGCATTTCTGGACGATGAGCGGCTCCGTGCGCGTGGCGCAGCTCTGCCACGATTTTGGTTATACCTGGGGCTCCCACTCCAACAACCATTTTGATATCTCTCTGGCTATGTTTACGCAGGTAGGCGCGGCAGTGCCCGGAGAGTACAATGCACTGGACACGCACTGGATCTGGCAGGAGGGCATCGAACGCCTGACGAAAGAGCCGCTTCAGATTGTGGACGGCTGTGTGGAGGTGCCGAAGAAACCGGGACTCGGCGTGGAGATCGATATGGAGCAGGTGAAAAAGGCGCATCAGCTCTATCTGGACAACTGCCTGGGCGGGAGAGACGATTCCGTTGTCATGCAGTATCTGATTCCGGGCTGGAAATTCAATCCGAAGAAACCGTGCCTGGTACGCTGAAACAGAAAGTAGTGGATATCGTGAGGAGGAGCATATGAATACAGATTTTATAAAGGGTGTGATCGTCCCGATCATCACACCGATCGATGAAGAGGAGCTGATCGATGAGGCGGCTCTGCGGGATCAGGTGGACTATGTGATTGACGGAGGCGTGCTCGGCATTCTGGCGTTCGGAAGCAACGGTGAGTTTTATATGGTGGAAGAGGACGAGATGGAGCGCGGCCTGAAGATCATGGTGTCGCAGGCGGCCGGCAGAGTGCCGGTGTATTTCGGCATCGGCGCCATTAATACCAAAAAGTGCGTACGTCTGGCAAAAATGGCCGTGGCGAACGGGGCGAGCGGAATCTCCGTTTTGCAGCCGATGTTCCTGAAACCGACGGAGGAAGAGCTGTTCCTGCATTTCAAGACTATCGCGGACGCGGTTCCGGACACACCCATGCTGCTCTACAACAATCCCGGGCGTGTGGGCTACACGATGTCGTCGAAGCTTGTTGGGCGGCTGGCGCATGAGGTGGAGAATATCGTCGGAATGAAGGATACCAGCGGAGATATCACGCAGCTGCAGGAATTTATCCGCGTGACCCGGGATATTGATTTCCGGATCTTCGGCGGGAAGGATACGCTTCTTTACGCGTCCATGTGTCACGGAGCGGTCGGCGGTGTATGTACGGCGGCGAACTTCATGCCGGAGTTGATTACCGATATTTATAATAAATATGTTGCGGGTGACCTTCAGGCTTCTCTTGAGGCGCAGCTGAAATTGAACCCGGTGCGCCTGTCGATGGACGGGGCAAGCTTTCCGGTGGCAGCCAAGGATATGGCGAAGCTGCGGGGCAGGAAGATCGGAGAACCGTACAGGCCCAACCTGTCTACACCGGAAGGGCCGGTTCTCGATAAAATTCGAACGGAAATGCAGAAAGCAGGACTGTTGTAAGGAAGAGAAAACAGAGCGCCCGGCGGCCGCCGGGCGCTCCTTTTCGGGTAAAAGCTTCTTTTTACAGGACAATGTCCTCCAGTGCCCATTTGGGTACATAGTGTACGTCGTTTTCATCACGGTAGTAGGCGACATTTCCATCTGCGCCTGCCTCCGTGAGTACGACGGTTTCCGCCGGTTTTCCGATGGCGACGACCAGCTGCGGCGACAGATGCTCCGGGAGTGCGAGCGCCTCCCGGACTCCGGCGGCGCTGTAGCTGCCGATCATGCAACCGCCGAGTCCCATCTCCGTGGCGGCGAGCAGGATTGTCTGCGCGGCGATCCCGACATCCCGCAGATATTTGGTCTTGTTCGGATCGATCTGTGTGTCCTGACAGATCACGATGAACGCGGTCGGACACTTCCCGGGATGGGGGAGCGTGAGCTCCGGGAGCCCACGGGCCCACTGTGTGAGCGATTGCACCCTGTCGACGGTCTCCTTCTCGCAGACGAGGCGGAATTTGAGCGGCTGTTGGTTGACGGAAGAGGCTGTGAGCCGTGCGCAGTCCACCATGGCGAGCAGCTCTTCCCGCGTGACTCTGCGTGACTCGTCATATCCGCGATAACTTCTGTTGGCGATTACCAGATCTTTGAATGCCATAATTTTTCCTCCCATTTCTGTTTTGGACAGCTTAGCGTATACATTCACAAATGTCAGGCTGTTTTTTCATCCCAGCGCGTACTCTGAGATGCAGCGTCCGATCCCGAGAATGTCGCAGTTCCCCTTGAATTCAAAAACGATCTTCATACCGTTCGCGAAGAACAACATCAGCTCACAGTCCGAGATGATCTCGGCGAAGCCGGGCGTTTGGATGGCGTAATACTGGATTTTTGAATAGGGCAGGGAACAGTAATCTTTTTTCATGCCTGTGACGCCCTGTACATCGATGGTTATGATGCGTTTGTTTGTGAAGACGACCTGATCGCGGATCGTCCTAAATACGCCGATGGTTTCCTCGCCCTGAATATAAAGATTCTTAACATCCTTACAGATGTTCTTTTCATCTGTGGGTTTTAAATTAAATACGGTGTCCTGTGAAAAATCGATCATGATCTTGATCCTCCTTTCTATTTATCATGACATGAAAAGCGCCGGAACGCAACCAAAAGATGATTTTGCGACACAGAATTTTCACATTCCTTTCAAGAAAAGAACATAAATTATTCTTAAACTGGATACATCTTAGAAGAATAGGAAAGGAAAAATTATTATGAAAAAGAGAATTTTTTCTATGACAGCAGCGTTTATGCTGCTCTTTCTGACGGCTGTCTCGCCGATTGCATCCATGACGGCTTCCGCTGCCAGCGGTTTTGAGCTCTACACGACTTATCCGGGTCTTTCAGTGGAGGCCGGTGAAACCGAGAGCTTCACGATGTATGTGGAGAACAATACCGGCAGCAATGTCGATGCGACGCTCAGTATCGTTACTATCCCGGATGACTGGACCTACTATTTCAGCGGTGACAGTACAACGGTCAGCCAGATCCATGTACAGGACGGCGAGGAGGCGGACTTCAGCTTCTATGTAATGGTGCCGGAGGATACAACGGAGGGTACTTACACGATTGAGATTCAGGCCACGACGGACACCGGCGTGTCGGATACGCAGACGCTGAGCCTTACGGTGGAGGAGATTGAGTACGGACAGAGCAGCCTGGATATTGATTATCCGGAGCAGGAGGGCTCTTCGGATTCGAGTTTCAGCTTCGACGCGACGATCACAAATAACAGCTCGGAAGATCAGACCTTCAGCCTGTCTTCCCAGACGGATGCCGGCTGGCAGGTGAGCTTCACGCCAAGCAGTGAGTCCACGCAGGTGGCAAGCATTGAGGTGGCCGCGGGCAGTAGCGAGGGGGTCACCATCACCGTAACGCCTCCGGCGAATGTCGAGGCCGGTACCTTCACGATTCCGATCTCGGCCTCCTCTACGGCGGATACGCTGAGCGAGGATATTTCGATCACGATTCTCGGTACATATTCTCTGACGCTCTCGACGTCTGACGGGCTCTTAAGCTTTGACGCCCATGTCAACAAGGAGTCTGATGTGACGCTGACAGTCACGAACAACAGCAACGTGGATCTGGAGAACATCAACCTGACGTCCTCCGCGCCCAGCGACTGGACCGTGAGCTTTGAGACCTCTACGATCGAGACGCTTGAGGCGGGCGCGACGGTAGAGATCACTATGCATGTGACGCCGAGCGATTCCGCCATGACGGGCGATTATGTGACGACGATCACGGCGAGCTGCTCAGAGGCCTCCGATTCCGCGGAATTCCGCGTGTCCGTGAAGACGCAGACGATCTGGGGTATTGTCGCGGTGCTGCTGATCATTGCCCTGCTCCTTGGCGTGAGCATTATCTTTGATAAATATGGAAGACGTTAATGGACGGAGGCGGCCATGAAAGAAAACATGATTGAAATCCGTGGCCTGACCAAGGCCTACGGCGAGAAAATAGCGGTCGATCATCTGAATCTGTCCATCCGTAAGGGCGAGGTGTTCGGACTGTTGGGGCCGAACGGCGCCGGAAAGACGACCACGACCCTGATGCTTCTCGGGCTGACAGATCCTACGTCCGGCCAGGCAACGATCGGGGAGAAGGACTGTACCCGTGATCCGATCGGGGTGAAGAGAATGGTCGGCTATCTCCCGGACAATGTTGGATTTTATACCGACATGACCGGCAGAGAAAACCTGTATTTTACAGGGCGGCTGAACGGGCTGGATGAAGAGCTGATAAAGGAGCGGACGGATAAACTGCTGGAACGCGTCGGCATGACCGGGGCGGCTGATCAGAAGACAGGTACCTATTCCCGCGGTATGAAACAGAGGCTTGGTATCGCGGACGTCCTGATGAAGGATCCTGAGGTCATCATTATGGATGAGCCGACGCTCGGCATCGACCCACAGGGTATGCGGGATCTGCTTCGGCTGATCCGCGAATTGGCGGAGCAGGACGGCAGGACGATCCTGATTTCCTCCCATCAGCTCTATCAGATTCAGCAGGTCTGTGACCGCGTAGGAATTTTTGTGGAAGGCAAGCTGATCGCCTGCGGGACGATCCGTGAGCTCGGACAGCGGATGGAACGCGCGGGCAAGTACACGCTGGAGCTGGCGGCGGAGCCGGACAATGAGGCGCTGATGCAGCTCCTTAGCGGCATGGAGGGCGCGAGCTCTGTGGAGAGGGAGAATGACCTGATCCTTGTGCGCTCCGGTTCTGATATCAGAAAGAAAGCGACGCTGCTGCTGGCGGCCAATGGTTACACGGTGCTCCAGTTGCGTCAGAAAGGAGGAGATCTCGATGAAATCTACAGCCGGTATTTTGAACAGGCAGAAGAAGGAGAGCGCGTCGCAGCAGCCGAAAGAGAGAAAAAGCGTGCTGCCGGAATCTTTAGAAAACGCGCTTAGAAAATTTGCGCAGAAATACGCGCCGCAGCAGTCGTTCGGGCTGAAGGCACTCTTTGAGAAAGAGATGAAGGATAATATCCGCAGCAGGAAATTTCAGATGATCCTGATTCTGGTGTTCATCATGAGCTACGCGAGCCTCTACGGGGCGATTTCCGGCATGTCCGATTCGACATCGGATTACCTTTACCTCAGTCTGTTTACGACGAGTGGCAGTTCGATTCCGTCGTTCCTGACTTTTATTGCCCTACTCGGACCTTTTGTGGGTATCATTCTGGGATTTGACGGGATTAGCGGAGAGAAGTCGGATCGGACGCTCTATCGGATTGCGGCGCAGCCGATCTACAGGGATTCCATCATTAATGGAAAGTTTCTGGCCGGGGCGGCGCTGATCGTGACCATGGTGTTCGTCATGGGTACCTCGATCGTAGCGGTCGGGTTGCTTGTCATTGGATTTCCGCCGTCGGTCGAGGAGGTGGCGCGGATCCTCGTGTTCTTACTGTTTACGGCAATTTACATTTGCTTCTGGCTGGGTCTTTCCCTGCTGTTCTCGGTTGTCTGCAATAACGCGGCGACCTCAGCGATGGCTTCGATTGGGCTGTGGATCTTCTTCTCGCTGTTTATGAGCCTGGTCGCCTCCGTGATCGCGAATATCGTTTACCCGTTGAACACGCAGCTTCAGCAGCTATATAATGCTTACGGAAACTATGTGCTTGATTTGAATCTGAACCGCATCTCTCCGTACTACCTGTACAGCGAGGCGGTAACAACGATTATGAATCCGAGCGTTCGGACCGTGAATGTCATGACAATGCAGTCACTTGACGGGGCAATCAGCGGTTATCTTGGTTTCTGGCAGAGTGTCCTGCTGGTCTGGCCGCATCTGGCCGGCTTGATCGCGCTGATGCTTGCGACCTTCACCGGATCTTATGTCTGTTTCATGCGACAGGAAATTCGGGCAAAATAGTTTTTGTAAGTTTTCCAATGATGTGTTAGAATAGCATCAGAGTATGGAGGCGGAGCGCCGCATTGCTCCGCCTCTGTGTATATATAAAGGCGCAGGCTATGAAGAGAAAGCATTCGATCCGGACAAGGATGACCGTCATATTTTCGCTGGTACTGACCGCGGCGCTGATCGCCTGCCTACTTGTCAACACCTTTTTTCTGGAGAATTATTATATCCGGAATAAGCTGGCCTCGCTCAAGGAAACTTACGAATATCTGGACAGCGCGTCGGCGGAGGAGGAGCTGACGGAGGATGACTTCGTAGATGAGCTCAACGACATATGTGAGGCAAACACGATCAGTCTGTTTGTCATGGGTGCAGACGGAAAGGCAAAGCTCACGACAGTTCGAGATTCGGCGGAGCTGCAGCGGGAGCTGTACGAGTATGTGCTGGGTGGGGAACAGGACAATGTCAGAATTCTGGAGGATAACGACCGTTATCAGGTCAGCGTCACAGCGGATTCACCGGGCGGAGGCTATCTGAAGATCGTCGGCACGCTCGATCAGGGCGAGATTTTTGTCATTCGTACGGCGGTGGAGCCTCTGCGCGAGAGCGTTCAGCTGGCCAATCAGTTTCTGGTCTATGTCGGATGCATCGTGCTGATCATCGGTTCTTTTATTATCTATCTGGTATCGCGGAAGATATCAGAACCGATTCTTGAGGCCGCACGGCTGTCGGAGCGCATGAGCGGTCTTGACTTTAGCGTAAAGTTTTCTGAGGGGAAGAATGAGGAGCTCAATCTGCTCGGCAGAAATATGAACCGCCTCTCCGAGACGCTGGAGCGGACGATCTCGGAACTCAAGACCGCGAACAATGAGCTGCAGCGCGATATCGAGCAGAAGGAGCAGGTCGATGAGATGCGCAAGGAATTCCTTTCAAATGTCTCGCATGAGTTGAAAACGCCGATCGCGCTGATTCAGGGCTATGCGGAGGGCTTGCAGGAGTGCATCAATGACGATGCGGAGAGTCGGGACTTTTACTGTGACGTTATCATCGACGAGGCGGGTAGGATGAACCGTCTCGTGAAAAACCTGATGACGCTCAACGAGCTCGAGTTTGGCGATGAGGACATGGTGATGGAGCGCTTCGACATCGCGGGTATGCTCCATACGATGCTGCAGGCCATGCAGATTCTCTTCGAGCAGAAAGGTGTTCGTCTGGTCTTCGACGCGCCGGAGCCGGTCTACGCCTGGGGCAATGAGTTCAAGATGGAACAGGTGCTGAATAATTACATCAGCAACGCCCTGAACCATGTGGACGGGGAGAAAGTCGTCAAAATCACGATCGAGCGGAAGAATGGCCATGTTCGGATCGGCGTGTTCAACACCGGAAAGCCGATTCCGGAGGAAAATATCGACCGGATCTGGGACAAGTTTTATAAGGTGGACAAGGCCCGGATGCGTGAGTATGGCGGCAGCGGCGTTGGACTCTCGATCGTGAAGGCGATCATGGAGTCCATGCATCAGCGCTATGGCGCTGTGAATTACGAAAACGGCGTTGAGTTCTGGTTTGAGCTGGACGACGGAAATGAAATGTAAAAGAAATATAAGGAGGAAACAAAAATGGGAGTATTGAATGAACTGAAACCGGAGGATGTGTTCCACTACTTTGAGGAGATCTGTGGGATTCCGCGCGGATCGTACCAGATGGAGGGTATTGGCGATTATCTGGTCTCATTCGCAGCGGCGCGAAATCTTCGTTGCCGTCGGGATGAGGCGGGAAACGTGATCATCTGGAAGGATGCGTCCGTGGGCTATGAAGCCGCAGAACCGGTGATCCTGCAGGGTCATATGGATATGGTGGCCGTGACGGCCGATGGCGTCACAAAGAACATGCAGAAAGAGGGGCTGGAGCTTGAGGTTTGCGGAGACCAGATTCAGGCAAAGGGAACTTCTCTGGGCGGCGACGATGGGATCGCGCTTGCCTGCGCACTGGCGATTCTGGACGATGACAGCATCCCGCATCCGCCGCTCGAGGCAGTCTTTACCGCCAATGAGGAAGTTGGCCTGCAGGGAGCGGCAGCCCTTGATGTCTCTGATCTGAAAGGGCATATTCTGCTGAATATGGATTCTGAGGAGGAGGGCGTCTTTACGGTGGGCTGTGCCGGCGGCGCAACGGCTGTCTGTACCCTGCCCTGCGAGAAGGAGGAGACAGAGTCCGAAGCGCTGAAGGTTCGGGTAGGCGGCCTCGTCGGCGGGCATTCCGGCACGGAGATTCATAAGGGGCGTGCGAACGCGAATATTCTGCTCGGGCGGCTGTTGGCTGCCCTGCGTGAAAAGGCTGTTTTCCGTCTGGTCTCCATGAATGGCGGCGAGAAGGACAATGCGATCGCCGTATCGGCAGAGGCCACGATCGCTCTGAAAGCAGAGGATATGGCCGGGGCAGAGAGCTATTTACAGGATTACTTTGGCGAGCTTAGGGAAGAGTATGCGTCGACGGATCCGGATATGAGCCTTGCGGTGACTGCAGAGACCTCACAGAAACGGAGTGTTCTTATACAGAAAGCGACAGACAGGGCGGTTATGCTTCTGCGTTTTGCGCCGGACGGGGTGGAGAGCATGAATCAGGAGAATCCGGATCTGGTACAGACATCCCTGAACCTGGGTGTCCTGCAGACAGAATCAGACTGTGTGAAGTTAACCTTCCTGGCGAGGAGCCTGAAGGAAAACGAGAAGCAGGAGCTGTGCGGAAGGATCCGGCTGCTTGTGGAGACGATTGGCGGGAAGATGGAGATTACCGCGGATTACCCGGGCTGGGAGTATCAGCCGGAGTCACGGCTCTGCAAAGTGATGAAGGAAGTATATCGTGAGCAGCGAGGAGAGGAGCCGCGCATAGAGGGAGTCCATGCCGGGCTGGAATGCGGCATTTTCGCCTCGAAGATTCCGGGACTCGACGCGGTCTCCTTCGGCCCGCAGATGAGCGGCATCCATACGGCAAAGGAGAAGCTCAGCATCTCTTCGGTGCAGCGCACCTGGGAGCTGCTGCTGGGAACGCTGAAAGCGCTCGGCTGAAGAAGAACGGCACATCGCGAAATGGATTAAAAAAATCGGCAGTCCCCGTTTGAAACGAGGCTGCCGATTTTAGATTGTGTCAATCCTGGTCCAGGTCATTCTTCTGAAATCGCTGCAGAAGCTTCGGGTATTTCATCTGATAAATCCCGAAAACCCGGAGAGAGAGAAACAGATAGTCCCTGCTGTATTTGTCCTCCAGAGGATAGCTCAGGCTGTCTGTAATCTTTTTTAGCCGATAGAGCAGCGTGTTTTTGTGGAGGTGCATCTCCTGTGATGTCTTTGACGGGGAGCAGTCGTTTTTCAGGTAGGTGTAAAGGGTGTTTAAACGCTCGTCGCTGCCGTTTGGATAGCATTCTCTGGACAGCTTTACCGCGTCCGGGTTGCACGCGCACAGCTGGCTGCAGTTCTTTCCGGAAGCGATCTCGAGCAGACAGTCGACGGCATAGTCATAGAACTCAAAAACGTGCTTCTGAAGATCGGGATTTCGCTGGCTGAAATACTGTCCGAAACGAATGGCCTCCGTGGCCTGACGATAGTAGTACTGGATCCAGGTCAGCGATTCAAAAGGCAGACTGATACCGGCATACTTATTGCAATCCGCCACCATTTTCTCAATGATCTGAAGCCCTTTTTCATAATCGTCTTTTGTCTTGTTTATGATTAGTACTATCTGGTTTTTGATCAGGGTCAGCTCTGCCTGCGGCATTTTCTGGGACAAACGCTGTACACACATGCGCATGGTGCCCGGATCATTTTGAAAATCGACAGACACAATCACATAGGTATCCCTCTGCGACCAGTGCCGGTATGTCATACGGTTTTCAAAGACTTGTTTTTTTGCACGGTGCCCCTTCAGCATTTCCAGAAAAACATTATAGCTGTTGGAGTTTGTGCTTTTTAGATAATACAGACAAAGATGCGGTGCGATTGCCCGCACTAAATGATTGAGCAGCTGCATGTCGCCCTCATTCAGAGGACGATTTTTTTCGAGGACACAGACCCGCCCATAGCGGACATTGTCATGTACAACCGCGGCGCTGATGCAGTTGCTCAATTTCCTTTTGTCGGGAAAGTGAAAACGCTGGGCGCTCACTTTGCTGTAATGCTTTCGCCACTCGGCATCGTTATTTATGCTTTCAATGGCCTGAAAAGAACTGTAGCCGTGCTTTTCCAGATAGTTCCATTCCTCGTCGTTGTTCATATCTACGCTGGAAGTCATGGCGAGTACTTTGAGGTCTTCGTTCAGCAGGGTGATCGGGCTGTGGAACGCGTGCCAGGAAGCGTCAATCACCGCCTGAAAATCATTTTTCGCGGCTGCTTTTTGGATACTTGCGTCCCATATGTCATAGGTGTCAAAGATCGACTGAATGATCTCGAACGCGTACTCGATTTTGATATCCTTTATCAGGATTTTCCCGCCTTCGCCGGTGCAGATGACATCTTTTCCGTCAGGCATGACATGAACACAATCTGTCGCGTACGCTCTGCGCGCGCTGCGCAGAACGATCGGTGTGTCCTTCTGGATGTTCAGTTCGATATCAAAGTCCATCAGCTGATTGGCGATCATCCACATACTGAGCTGCATGATACTCCTTTTCCCCCTACTACAATGTATTTATGGGTTAGATACCTTACAGCCAGTAAGGTTCTT